>JBHJOP010000107.1:0-24136 GCA_050329575.1 Rhodospirillales bacterium
CGCTTGGGATCGTCGGCGGCGACCGCGACATGGGCGCGATCACGCAGGATGTCGCGGACGAACCCGGTGAGGTTGTTGTTCGGGCCGACCTCGACGAAGATCCGTGCGCCCTGGTCGTACAGGCGCTCGATCACTTCGGTGAAGCGGACCCGGCTGACGTACTGGCGTTTCATCAGCTCGAGGATCGGCCCCCGATCGTTCGGGAAGACGTCCGCGCTCGCGCACGAGAACACGGGGGCGATCGGCTGCCGGAACTCGATCTCGCTGAACAGCGCTTCGAACGCCTCCGCCATCGGGGTCACGAACGGCGTGTGATAGGCCCACACCAGCGGCAGCTTCAGGCACAGTCCGCCTGCGGCCGACAGCTTCCCGGCGAGGTCGTCGATGACCGCGGAGGGCCCGAACAGCACCGCCTGGTTGGGGCAGTTGTCCATCGTGAACCAGACGTCGGTCTCGGCGGAGAGGATGTCGAGCAGGGTCTGCCGGCTCAGCGCCCCCACCGTCAGCAGCGAACCCTCGGGCACCGACCGGTCGTGCATCAGCTTGCGGAAAATCCGGTTCATTTCGACGATGTAGCGGCCGACCGCGTCTTGGCTGAGATCGGTGAGACCGGAGGCGATCAGCGCGGCATTCTCACCGGTGCTGTGGCCGACGATGAACGACGGCCGGACCCCCAGGCAGGAGAGCACCGAAAACAGCGCCTGGTCGGCGAAGAACACCGCCTCGGAGCCGGCGTCGACCTCGAGCAGCTGGCGTTCGAGCCGCTTGCGCTCGTCGTCGCCGAGGTTGTTGGGCGGCGGAAACATCAGCACGCTGTGCGGGATCTCACGCTCTCCCGGGAACAGCCGCTCGAGCATGTCGAACCACTGTCGCGCCGCCGGCGACGAGACCGCGAGGTCCCTGAGCATCCCGGGATACTGGGAGTTCTCGCCCGGAAACAGGAACGCGATCGCCCCCTCGATCGGCCGATCGGTGAAGTAGAGCCCGTTGCGGCCGACCATCCGGTGGACCGAGCCGTCGGCCAGCCGGGCGAGAAGCTGATCCAGCTTCTTGCCCAGGTCGGTCGCGTCGGCGGCGACGATCGCCGCGCGATGGTCGCCCGCTCCGGCGCTGCGGATGGTTTCGGCGGCGAGCGCGGCGATGGGGGTCGGCGACCGGTTCTGGAGCCGTTCCCGGACGGACCGGACGGCGGCCGCCAGGTGGTCGCGGGAGTCGGCAGCGAACACCAGCAGGACGGCGGCCGCGGGCGGGCGAAGGGCGAATGCCGCCGTCGGGTCGACCGTCTCGCTCGAGCCCGGCGCTTCCTCCAGGATCATGTGCGAGTTGACGCCGCCGAACCCGAAGGCGTTGATCGCGGCGCGGCGCGGGTGCAGCCCCGGACGGATCCACGGTGCCGCCTCGGTATTGAGGTAGAGCGGTGTCGTCTCCAGCCCGAGGTCGGGGTTGATCTCGTCGACCAGCGTCGGCGGCAGGATCTTGTGGTGCAGGGCGAGGCATGTCTTGATCAGCGATGCGGCGCCGGCGGCGGGGATGCAGTGGCCGATCATCGACTTGACGGAGCCGAGGGCGACGTGGGGGTAGGATCTCTCGCGGCCGCCCAGGACTTGGCGCAGCGCCTCGACTTCGGTGCGGTCGCCGAGCGGGATGCCGGTGCCGTGCGCCTCCACCAGACCGATGGTGCCGGGATCGACCCCGCTCTGGGCATAGGCGCGCTTCATCGCCAGCACTTCGCCCTCCAGGCGCGGCGCCATCAGTCCCATGGCACGGCCGTCGGAGGAGGTTCCGACCGCCTTGACCACCGCGTAGATGCGGTCGTCGTCGCGCAGCGCGTCATCCAGCCGCTTGAGGACGACGATTCCCTGTCCCTCGCCGAGCAGCGTGCCGTTGGCCGCCTTGTCGAACGGTCGGATCCGCGAGGTCCGCGACAGCGCCTCGAGCATGCAGAACACCGCGTAGACCAGCGGCGAGGTGGTGGTGTTGACGCCGCCCGCCAGCATCAGGTCCGCCCGCCCGAACCGCAGTTCGGAAATCGCCGCTTCGACCGCGATCAGCGAGGACGCGCAGGCGGCGTCCATGATGAAGTTGGGGCCCATCAGGTCCAGCCGGTTGGCGATGCGGCCGGTCATCATGTTGGGCACCAGGCCGGGAACCGTGTCGACGTTGAGCTGCGGCAGCTTCGCGACCAGCATCGCTTCGACCGCCGCGATCTTCTCCGGCCCGGCGTCGGGGAACAGGGAGCGGATCACGTGGATCGTCTGGTCGACGACGATCGAGTGCTGGAAGCCGTTGACGTTGGCCCGGTTGGCGTGGATGGCGTGGCCGAGGATGATGCCGCAGCGGTGCGAGTCGAACCCGGAGGCGTAGCCGGCGTCCGCCAGGGCCTCGGCGCTCGCCTTCAGGGCCAGGAACTGGTCGGGTTCACCGCCGACGACGGAGATCGGCATCGTTCCGAAGGGCCGCGGGTCGAACTGCGACAGCTCGTTCAGGAAGCCGCCGCGGGTCGTGTAGACGCTGATGCCGCGCCGCTCGCCGGTCGGGTCGAAGAAGCTCTCGTCGACCAGCCATCCCGGCGGCGCATCCCCGACGGCGTCGACCTTGTCGAGAATGTTGCGCCAGAAGCGGCCGATGTCGGGAGCCCTGGGAAACAGCCCCGACATGCCGATGATGGCGACGTCGCAATCGCCGGGCGCGGTCATGCCGAGAGCTCCCGCGGACGGCCGCGCGCCCAGCCGCCGCCGAGGCGGTTGAGTTCGGGACTGGCGACGGTCTCGCAGTCGTCGGCCTGGTAGCGCAGCCGCCCCGACGCGTCGACCACGGCGAACCGGCAGAGGGTCACCGGCTCCGCGACCGGCGTCGCGAAGTCCATGACGAGGCTCAAGCACGGATCGAGCGGGGCGCTGCCGAAGCGCCGCAGCCGCCCGATCCGCGCCGGCAGCGGGGTCGTGTTCCGCACCGCCCGCGACCAGACCAGGATGAGTTGGAGCGCGGCGTCGATCACCCCGGGATCGAAACACCACGCGGCGTCGACCGCCGGCGGGTAGAAGTCGCGCGGCCGCGTCGGTCTGAGGCCGGCGGCCAGCCGCCGTTCGTCCAGCGACGAAACGCCGGTGATCGTCTGCAGCACCGGGCCGTGAAACAGCCACTCGTTGTAGGCCCGACCGATATCGATGGCGCCGGCGTTCGGGTCGCCCCGATCGGCCGAGGGCGGCGACTCCGCGAGCCCGCTGCCGACGACGCAGATCGCGCTGTAGGCGAGCCGCCGCGTCTCGCCGGCGACCGACCGCAGTTCCACCAGGTACTCGCCTTCCGCCGCCGTCGGATGAACGGTGATGTCGATCGGCTGGCGGCCCCGGTCGAGGGTGACGCCGACGAACCGTCGGACGTCCCGCATCTCGCCGACCGTTCCGCCGATCAGCGCCTCGGCGGCCTCGGCCATGGTTTCGAGGGCGCAGGCGAACGGCATCACCGGGACGCCGTCGAGGCGGTGATCGTCGAGGTAGGGATCGGAGACCAGGTCGACGACCTTGCCGAGCGACCGGTCGCCACCGTTGAGCGGCGGGACCACCGCCGTCTGCAGCAGCGGGAAGCGCCGGTCGGGGCGGCTGCCGGCCCGCCGGTCGCGCACCAGCGCGCCATGTTCGGCCTCGAAGTATTCCCACGGCGACTCGCCGGCGATCACCTCGACCTCGTCGATCGGCGCCGCTGTCAGGTCCTGCATCACCAGCCAGCGCCCCGGCTCGGGGTCGACCAGCCGAACGCCCCGCTCTTCGAACTGGCGACGGGTTTCGGGGGTGACCATGCCCGGTCCGAACTTGGTGTGCGACCACGGCCCCCAGTTGAGGGCGGAGACCTTCACCGCCGGCCCCCATTCGCCCTGCAGCCACCAGGCGAGGCGGTTGAGGATCTCGTTGGCGGCGCCGTAGTCGGTCTGGCCGCGATTGCCGTAGCGGCCGGCGACCGAGGTGAAGAAGGTGAGATACTTCAAGGTGTCCGGCCGGAGGTGACGGACCAGCGCGAGGGCGCTGTCGACCTTGGTGTCGACGACGCGGGCGACGCTGTCCTGGCCCTTGTTGATGATCAGCGCATCCTCGATGATCCCGGCGCCGAACAGCACCGCGTCGATGCGCCGGTAGTGGTCGTAGAGGTCGGCGAGCAGCGCGGCAACGTCGACCTCGCGGCGCATGTCGACGGCGCGGAAGTCGACGGTGGCGCCGACGCGCCGGAAATCGGCGATGTTGGCCCGGATCTCGCGGTCGCGGAGCGCGCCGCGTACCGCGCGTTCGACCTCGACCATGCGCAGCGTCCGGCCTTCGGCCTTGGCCCGGTCCGCGAAATGGCGGCGCAGCGCCGAGGCGTCGGCGCAGGCGGTAACCGCCGGCTCTTCCGTCTCCGGGCATGGCGAACTGCCGACCAGGACCAGCGTCATCCGCCCGGCCGCGAGATCGCGGAGGCACTCGGCGGTGATCCCGCGGGCGCCGCCGATCGCCAGCACCACCCAGTCCGCGGCGGGACGGCGCTCGGGCGCCGGCCGCGGTCCGAGCGATGCCGGGACGGTGCGGAAGATGGTCCGCCGGCCCTCCGGATAGCCGACCTCGCGGCGCCCGCCCGGCAGTCTGATCTCCTGGTGGATCTGCGCGGCGAGCTGCTCCGGCGGCAACGAGGGGTCGACGTCGACGGCCTTGCAACGGCAGTCCGGCCATTCCAGCGACAGCGACTTGATCAGCCCGACGTTGCCGGCGGCGACCGGGAAGCGGCGGCGAACGCCGGGGTGTCGGAGGGCGTCGCGGCCGAACAGGCCCCCGAGGGCGCTGACCGCGATCACCCGCCCGCCCTTGCCGAGCCGGTCGGCGGTCAGCCGCAGCAGCGGAAACAGGGCCTTGACGTCCGCCTCGGTTCGCTCCTGCCAGTGGGCGAGGGTCGCGGTCTCGGGGATGTCCGGCGCCGCGACCGGTGCGACGTGGACGACGCCGCGCACCGTCCGGCCGGCGACCTGCTCAGCCAGCCAGCGCGCGAGTGTTCCCTCGTCGTGCAGCACCGCCGCCGGGAGCAGGCGGGGGTGCGCCCCATCCGAGGCAAGGCGAGCCGCCAGCGCCTCGCCGACGCCCCGGTCGTCGGCGGTGATCACGAAGACGCCATCGGCCGGCGGGTCGAGCGGGACGTCGTCGACCGGTTCGGGGTGGGCCTCGACGATGAACCGGGGAAGGGGAGCGCCGATCTCGCTCTGCCCTTCCCCGGCCAACTCAAAAGGGCGCGGGGTATCCTTCCCGACACGGGTCTCGACCACGTCCAGGATCGACTGCAGCGTCGGCGCCTTGGCGAGTGTTTCCATGTCCGTGCGCAACGCCTCGCCGACCGGACCGGCCAGCTGTTTTCGGAGCAGCCCGAGGATCTCCACCCGCTTGATGGAGTCGATGCCGAGGTCGGCCTCGATGTTCTGGCCGAGATCCAGCATGTCCTCCGGATAGCCCGTCCGGTCGCTGACCAGTTTGAGGAGGAGCTGCTTCACATCGATGGCCGCAGCGGCCGTCCCGGCGGCGGCGGTGTCGGTCGTCGTCGCCGCCGCCGGTGGAGCGGGGGCCACCACCGGCGCCGCGGCCGCCACCGGCGCCGCCGGTGGCGCTTCGTGCAGGGGCTGGACGGCCGGCTGGCGCAGGCCGAGCGCCGGGGTCGGTTCGACCGCGGGGAGCGCCGGCTCGCCATATGAGAGGTTTCCCAAGGCGGGAGGCAGGGAATGCAGATCCCCCGCCGAGCCGCTCAGGTACAAGGTCATCAACCGCTCCTGCGTCTGCAGGAACTGACGCATGGTTCGATAGTACTCGCTCATGGTATGATCGACCGAACTCAAGCCGGCCGACCCCATGGTCGAAAAATCGTTCGGCATTGGTCTCTCCTCGATATTATATTTATGTTGATCGTTGCCGTGTTGATGGGAGATCGATGGTTTCCCTTGTTGAGCTTCGCTGTTCTCTTCCGTGTCGTAGGCTCCTGGACGTTCGATCCCCGCCGCTGGCCGCGCGTCCGTGTCGGCGCCGGGGGTGTGATGCGATAGCGATGCGGATCCGGCGGGCGGGGCGAGGACGGAGGTCTCCGGTCCCGAGGCCCTCTGGGCGGCCGGCGTCGTTCTCCCGCTCGTTCCCGCCCGGCGGGCGAATGCCGGGTGAACCAGCCACGCGCTCTTCGGCAGTGGCTCCGGGGACCGCGGCGCCGTGAGTTCGTCGATCCCGACGTCGTCGATCCGCCGTCCCCGGAACAGCGGCGAGAAGTCGAGCGGCACGTTGTAGGCGGCGAGCCCGGCGAGGGCGTGCAGGAACCCGACGAGGCCGCCGCCGTTGCCGTCCATCGAAGTCGACAGGTGCGGCCGGCCGCCGAGGATCGATCGGGTCAGATCGCTGAGCACGGACTTCGGCCCCACTTCCAGGAAGAGGCGCGCTCCGGCGGCGTACATGTTCTCGACCATGTCCATGAACAGCACCGGCTCGGTCAGGTGCCCGGCCAACAGCGCCCGGATCTCCGCCGGATCGGCGGCATGGGGGTGGCCGGTGGTGTTCGCGTACACCGGGATGCCCGGCGACCGCCACGTGACGTCCTGCAGGAACGCGGCCAGCGGCTGCTGCGCGGGGCGCATCAGTGGTGAGTGGAAACCGGCGGCGACCGGCAGCCGGGCGACCCAGATCTCCTTGCTCTCCAGCCGCGCCACCGCCTGGTCGATCGCTTCCCGGGTGCCGGAGACGATGGTTTGCTGAGGCGCGTTGAAGTTGGCACAGACCAGATCGGGGATGTCGCCGACCAGCGCCATCACATCCGTGCGGCCGGTCCCGACCGCCGCCATCGATCCGAGCTCGCCGTCGCGAGTCGCCTCGGCGATGAAACGGCCTCTCGCTTCGGACACCCGCAGCAGGTCGTCGAGATCGAGCACGCCGGCGGCATGGAGAGCGGCATATTCGCCGTAGCTGTGCCCGGCGACCATGTCCGGGTTCAGCCCCATCGCCCGCAGCAAGGCCCACAGACCGGCCTCGACGGCGCCGAGGGCCGGCTGGGCGACGTCGGTGCTGGTCAGCGCCGCCCGCGCCGCCGCCTCATCCGCGTCGCCGAACCGGTCGGGCGGATAGATCAGCCGGCTGAGCAGCGGGATCGGTCGCTCCCGGAAGGTCGGGGTCACCGACAGGACGCCGTCGGCCCGTTCCAGCGTCCCCGACAGCTCCGGGAAGACCGTCGCCAGTTCGCGCAGCATGTCCGGGTACTGGGAGCCCTGGCCCGAGAACAGCACCGCGATCTTGGCCGCGGGCTGCGCCGGCTCGCGAACGAAATAGACGCCCGCCGGCAGCGGGTTCTGCCCGTTCATCGTCTCGAAATAGCGCAGCGCCCCCGCGAGCTTGTCGCGGAGATCGACCGGCGAACCGGTCACCGTCGCGATCGTCACGCCGCGTTCGGGCAGTGTCGTGAGCAGCGCCTTCGACAGCGCCGCCAGATCGGGAGTCGCCCCGTTGCCGAGGGCGCCGAGCAGAGGCGTCAGGCGTGCGGTCAGCGCCGCCTTGTCGGGCGCCCGCCAGACCAGCAGTTCGCCCGGCCAGACATCGCGGGATGCCGGCCGCGCCCAGCGGCGATACTCGCCGTCGTATTCTTCCAGGGCGACGTGGAAATTGGTGCCGCCGAAGCCGAACGAGCTGACGCCGGCGCGCCGTGGATGGCGCGGGTGGCGCACCCACGGTCGCGCCGCCTGGTTCAGGAACAGCGGACACCCCGGCGCCTTGAACACCGGGTTCGGGTCGCTGACGCCGAAGTGGGGCGGCAGGATGCGGTGGTGGAGGGCGAGCGCCGCCTTGACCAGACCGGCCGCCCCGGCCGTCGACTTGGTGTGCCCGATCAGCGTCTTGACCGACCCGATCGAACAGCTCGCGGGCGGCGCGTCGCTCTCCTCCAGAATGCCGATCACCGTCTCCAGCTCGGCGCGGTCGCCGGCCACCGTCCCGGTGCCATGCGCCTCGATCAACCCGAGCGTCGCCGGCGAGAAGCCGGCCTGCGCGTAGGCGCGGCGGAGCGCCCTCTGCTGGCCGGCCGGCAATGGTGCGGTCAGCCCCTTGGCGCGTCCGTCACTCGAGGCGCCGATCCCCTTGATCACCGCGTAGATGCGGTCGCCGTCCCGTTCGGCGTCGGCGAGGCGCTTGAGCGCGACGACCGCGACGCCTTCCGAGATCACGATCCCGTCGGCGCTGGCATCGAAGGTCCGGCAGCGCCCGGTCGGCGAGAGCGCGTGCGCGGTGCTGAAGCAGAGGAAGCCGAACGGGCCCTGGACGGTATCGACCCCGCCGGCGAACACCAGATCGCTGCGCCCGGTCTCCAGTTCCAGGACCGCCTGGTAGACCGATCCGAGCGACGATGCGCAGGCGGCGTCGATGGTGTAATTGGCGCCGCCGAAGTTGAACCGGTTGGTCACCCGGCCGGCAGCGACGTTGGGCAGCAGGCCGGCGAAGCTGTCTTCCGTCCATTCCGGGAGATAGTCGAGGGTGACGGGGCCGGTGTCGGGGAACGACCGCGGGATCTCGGCCCGCGCCCCGTACTGGATGCCGAGTTCGCCGAGCCCACCGCTCCAGCCGATCACCACCGAGGTGGTCTCCCATTCGCGCACCCTGCGGTCGCGATAGCCCGCGTCCTCGAGCGCCCGCTCGACCGCGACCAGCGTCAGGAGCTGCATCGGGTCGATGGAGGAGACCGAGTTGGGCGGCATCCCGAAGCGCACCGGATCGAACGCGACCTCGTCGATGAAGCCGCCGTACTTGGAATAGATCTTGTCGCGCACGCCGCGAGTGCCGTCGAAATAGAGCCGCCAGTCCCAGCGATCGGGCGGGATCTCGCGGATCGCGTCGACCGTGTCGAGGATGTTGTGCCAATAGTCCCGCGTCGACCTGGCGCCCGGCAGCATGCAGCCGATGCCGATGATCGCGACGTCGGCCGGCCGTGGCGCGGCCTCGGCGGCGAGCCGGCGGCGCGGCTGCACCCGTTCGGCGAGCAGCGCCACGGCATCGTCGCTGACCGACCGGTGCAACGCGGCGATCGTCGTCGGTCGGCTGATGATCGCGGCGACCTGCCCGACCATGAACATGCCGCCGGCCACCTGATCCTCGGCGGGGACCGCCGACAGCGCGGCGCTGTCCGGGGTGAGGCGGGCGAGGCCCTTGGCCGCCATCCGCAACCGCCCCAGATTGAGAGTCTCCAGCCGTTCCCGGATCTCTTCCGCCGGTCGGCCGGCCTTCTCCATGTCGCGGCGCTGCCGCCAGAAATCGAGCACGAACGGGGTCACCGCGCAGCGGCTGGCGTGCCCGGGGCCGGTCACCAGGCCAACCGTCTCGGTGCATTCGACGGCGACCTTCTGGAACGTTTCGGTGATCGAGCCCGACTGCACCGCCTCTGCGGTGAAGACGTAGCCGGTGCCCATCAGGAATCCGACCCTCACCCCCCGTTCGACCAGCGGCACCGCCATGATCGCCGCGATCGCCGCCGACCGCGCATCGTGGATGCCACCGGCGAACAGGACGTGGATCCCGTCCGCCTCGCGGCGCACCGCCGGATGATCGACCAGCGTATCGACCATCCGCCCCCACAGCACCAGACTGCTGATCGGCCCGATGTGGCCGCCGCACTCGCGGCCCTCGAAAATGAAGTGCCGCGATCCCTGCTCCAGGAACTGATCGAGCAGCACCGGCGACGGCACGTGCAGATAGGTCCGGATGCCGGCGTCCTCCAGTTCCTTCGCCTGGTCCGGGCGGCCGCCGGCGATGATCGCGAACGGCGGCTTGCTGTCGCGCACCGCGGCCCGCTGGTCCTTGAGGATCTCCGGCGGCACGAAGCCGAGCAGCCCGACGCCCCACGGCCGCTCGCCGAGCCGCGCGCTGGTCTCCCGGAGCAGCGTACCGACCGCCTCTCCCTTCATCAGCGACACCGCGACCATCGGCAGGCCGCCGTTTGCGGCCACCGCCTCGATGAACGCCGCGCGGTCGCTGACGTGGGTCATCGGGCCCTGGACGATCGGCAGCCGGGTCCCGTGGGACCTGGCGAGCGCCGCGCCCGGACCGAGGATGTCGAGCTCCAGCGTGCGCTGCGGACGCCGCGCCTGCTCGGTCTCGATGGCGCGCAGCACGCCGCCGACCGAGCCGAACCGCTCCGCCCACTGGACGCAGACGGCGGCGTCCTGGCCGAGCGGCGGGATCAGGCCGTCGTCGAGGCGCGTTCCCCAGCCGATGCGATCCGTCACCGTCGTCAACGGCAGATCCTCGCGGAGGACGCGGTTCTGCACCTCGCGGGCTTCGCTGCGTCCGGGGACCGACCAGATCCGCAGGTGCTGTCCGCTCTCCCGCCCATCGAGGAGCAGGGTCTCCTGGCCGGTGAAGAACCGCAGCCGCGGGGCGAGCTCGTCGCGCAGCGGCGAATCCCGGAGCAGCAGCAGCTGATCGTCGAGGACGACGCCGGCGGCGCCGCCGACGCTCAGGGCCGCCGCCGAGTGGATGTTGATGCCGCCGCGCACGTAGACCGGCAGGGGAGTCCGCTCGACGATGTGCTGGAACAGGACGAAGCTCGTCTGCTCGCCGATGCGGCCGCCGGCTTCGTGCCCCTTGAGCCACAGGCCGTCGATGTCGGCGGCAAGGTGCGCCATCGCCTCGTCCCAGGCGCTGATCTCGACCATCACCCGGCCGCCGCCGGCGCGAAAGCGATCGCGGGCCGCGACGAGGGTCGCCGCCGTCGCCGGATCGAGGACGAGGTAGCCGAGCCCTTCGTCCCGGTAGGCGAGCGCCAGCGCCAGCGTGCTCTCGTCGGCCTCGAACAGTTTCAGGCCGAACGGCGCGCGCGCATGGCGGGCCATCCGTCGCAGCGCCTCGTCGACGTCGGCGTTCGCCATGCCGAGTTCGGCATTGAGCACCCCGATGCCGCCGGCGCGCGATCCCGCGATGGCGATGGCGGGATCGGCGAGGCGCGCCGGGTTGAGCACGAACGTCACATGAGGGGACTGCCCGACCTCGTCGTTCCAGTGTGATCTTCCGTCCACGGACCTACCCTCTTCCGAAACAGGCTTGTTCTATGTTTTCTGGGTTTTCTGTGTTCAGGCATCGGCCGGCCGATCCTCTCCGCCGTCCTCGTTCGCATGGCGGTCTACGGTCCCGTCGCCGGACCACGCGCCGCCGTCACCGTTCGAAGCGTAGTGCTCGAGACCTTCGATCTGCACCAGCGTCTCTTCCAGCGCCGCCTCGAGGAAATCCGCCCGGAACTGCAACTTCTGGCGGTAGCGGGCGATCTCGTCCGGGCTGCTCGAGGTCGTCAGGGTCTCGGAGATCCCGGGTTTCCAGAGGTCTTCCTTGCCGAGTCCAGCGCCTTCGATCGCCTTCTCGACGGATGCGCGTCCGCCCTGGAAGTCGCGCCACAGCTTGGCGGCCAGCTGCTTCAGGCCGGGATCGAACGAGAGCTCGCTGAAGCGGACCGGCAACGGCTCGCCGCTCTCGTCCAGCTTGGCCCCGAATTCCGGTGCCAGGAACGACGTGGCTGCCGCCTGAAGGTCGGCATCGCCGGCCGACCCGGTCTCGTCAGCGGCCGACGGTCTCCCTCCCCGTGTGCGCGGTTTGCGCCGGGTCCCCATGTCCTTCCCTCCATCCCTGCCGGGGCGTTCCCGCCCGACCTCGTTTCGCCCGGGCTGCCCGTTGATCCAGCCGCCCCTCGGCCGGTTTCCGATCGGCCCTTGCCGATTTCCTCTCCGTAGAGCCATGCGACCGCTCCCCTCCGGCGGACGCATGGAATGTCCTACCGACACCCTGGGCCAATATACTCCACTTTCGCCCGCGAATCGACGCCCCATCCGAAGTTAATGATAACCGAACTGCCGTGCCAGTTGCACGACACGCCGATGAAAGCCGCGACCATCGGGTCTCCAGTCCACCGGTCCCTCCAGACTCAGGTGCTTGCTGACATGGGGACGGAGCTTCGGCGCTTTCAAGAAGTTTGGGTCGTTGCCGCGCGGGGCGTTGGGCGGTCCCATGCAGGCGTAGGGCGAGTCCTCGGGATGTCTCATTCGTTCCAACGCCGGTTCGGAGGCGGAGATGCCGAGCCAGTCGCAGATCCCGGCGAGGACGCGATCGGGATCGGCCATGAACTCCTCGCCCCGGACCCTAATCCAGCGATCGCGCGGCACCAGGCACAGCATCCGCAGGATGCGGACGTGGGCGTCGTGCCACAGGACCTGCGGATCCAGCACCGGAACCGCTCCCGACCGGTCGATGGCGTTCTGGTGGAACGCGAGGATCCCGAATTCGGGAATCCGCATGAACGACTCGCACTGGCTTCTCGGGTGGCGCAGGAAGTGGATGAACCGGGCCTGCGGGAAGGCGCGCAGGATGCGATCCAGATACGGCTGTCGCGAGGTGTAGATCGGGCTCTTGTCGACCAGCCGGCGCGGGCTCACCTTCGCGCACAGTTCGCGATAGACCTCGGCCGTGGTGCGGGCGATCCGGACTCGCCCCCAGCGCTCGGCCAGCTCGATGCCGTCGATCGTCTGTTCGCCGGCATAGAGTTGCGCCACCGCCCGCAGCACGCCCTGCCGGCCCCAGAGCCGCCACAGCGTCTGCGTCATCTGCGGCGCGCGCGACGGTCCCAGCCAGAAATCGCGCATGCTCTCCGCCTGGAACAGGTTGAGCTCGGGCATGCCGTACAGCTCGGGATGCTGGCCGAGGACGCCGCAGAACAGCGACGTGAAGGAGCGGGGCGGGGCAAGGACGATGAGGGGATCTTCGATCTGCATGTGGTCGGTCGGCGAGGCCGGCTCACCCCTGGCCGTTACGGTCTCGGCCCCTCCATGTACGGCACTTCGAAGCATTTCTCGTGCATCACCGGGCCGTGTCCGAAATAGTTCCCCTCGCCGAAGAGCTCGCCATGGTCGGACGTGACGATGAAATAGGTCTCGTCCGGACACTTCTCGAACAGATTCCCCAGGAGTCCATCAATGTACTCAACAGACTCTATCTGTTTCCGGTGCAGGTATTTCATCGCATCCGCCGAGAAGAACTCTGGCTCCCGTTCGGGCGACTCGTGGCTCCGGACCAGCACGTCGTCCATGTTCTTCACGACCCCATGCAGTCCCGAGATCCGCGGCAGATCGGCATCCATCAGCCGGTAGGGGTAGTGGGTCTCACCGAGATTGAAGAAATAGAAATGCGGGCCGGGGGTGGAGAAATCGATCTCCGCGACCATGCCGGCGAAATCGTTGTGGTTCTCCATCAGCCGGTAGTCGTCGAAACCGCGGCTGAACCCGGCGTAGGCGTTCAGCACCGGCATCGAGACGCGGGCGATCGTTCGGTAGCCGTGATCCTTGAGCACCTTCGGCAGGCATAGTTGCGGCACGAACGTCTTGAACGACAGGTTCGGGATCCCGGTGCGGTCGATCCACTTGGCGAATTCCTTCTTGTAGACCTCGGACGCGAAGACGCCCTTCGGGCTGGTATGCGGAACCTGCCCCATCAGGAAGGTCTGGTGGGAGGGCGACGTCCACGACGCGAAACTGTACCGTCGCTCGGCGGTCCCGACCCGATCCATGTTGGGGGTGTCGGCGGCGACGAAGCTGTCGTAGCGGCAGCTGTCCATGACGATGAAAACGAGGTGTCGTGGCATCGCTCTCGTGCACTCTCCGCCATCTGTCCGGGCGATCCGACCCTCGCGCGCGAGGCGACCGCGCGCGGGCCGGGCGCACGGCCGGCGTTCTCGCCATCGGGTCCGGTCGCCGCGGGGCCCGCTCGTGGGGACCGCGGCACCGTTCTCCGGAGGGGATCAGGAGGCCGCCGCCAGTTGTCCTGGGGTCTTGTTGCGCGCCGCGCGTGACGTCACCGCCCGCAGAATGGCGGGCCGGAACCGGTCGAGCAGCCGCTGCCAGTCCTGTTCGGCGAGCTTCGTACGGGTGTCCTCCTGAACCTTCCGGATCTGGGATCGATACTGTTCCGCGAGGCTCAGCCAGTCGGCGGCCCCCTTGCCGGCCGGTTCTTTCTCGAGCGAGCCGAGGATCTCGTCGCTGTTGGCCCGCCGCAGCAACGCCGCCCGATAGGACTCCACCGCCTCGCGATACTTGGCTTCGGCGAAGAAGACGTCCCCCTGCAGCTTGTGGACCACCCCCGCCATCGCCCCGCGCCGCGGGATCGTTTTCAGGATGTCGCGGGCCTCGTCCTGCTTGCCCTGCTGGACGAGCGCATCGACCAGTCCGACCTTGGCGGTAAGCCGCTTCGGCCGGCGTTTGAGGACCTCCCGGAACGCCGCCTCGGCGCCCTCGAGGTCGCGGGAATTGAGCCGCAGTCGCCCCAGGGTCGCCCATGCCGCCGGGTCGTCCGGCCGCCGCTCCAGCGCCTGGCGCAGCAGGCCGGCTCCCTTCTCCGTCATCCCTTGCTGATCGTACCAGTTGGCCAGCATGACGGTGGCGCCGCGGTGCTCCGGCCTCATCTCGAGCAGTTCCTCGACATCGGCGATCGCCCCCTTGCCGTCGCCCGCCCGGTTGCGTAGCCGGGCCCGTAACAGGCGCGCCGGAACGAGCTGCGGGTCGATCTCGAGGGCGTCGCTGAGGCGGGAGACCGCGATGTCGAATTCGTTGCGGCGGCTGGCGACCTGGGCAAGCCCGACATGGACCGCCGGCAGCTTCGCATCGAGCTTGGCGGCGGCGGTCAGCGACGCCTCCGCGGCGTCGAGATCGCCCTGCCGCATCCGGCAGACGCCGATCAGGTAGTGGGGCTGCGCCTGCATCGCATCGAGCCCCCTCGCGCGCTCGAAATAGCGGATCGCATCGTCGTAGAGCCCCTGGGCCTGAAGCACCAGACCGAGCCCCATGTGCGCGCTGTAGGAATTGGGGTCCCCGGAGAGGATCCCCTCCAACTCCTGCTGCGCCTCCTTGAACCGCCGTTCGCGGATCAACGCGTTGGCGAAAACCATCCGTTCACGTTGGTCGGCGCTCACGCGCCTGACCTTTGGCGTCCACTCGGCCATCGAAGCCTCCTCATCCCGGTTCTTGTCGTCGGGCGGCACACTCTAAGCAAAAGCCTCTCCCCGTTTCAACCATCCTTCTCGGCCGATGCCCGACGGAGGCCGCGTACATGGGGGCAAAGGCCCGAGAATGCAAGCGGTTATCGACGCCGGCAGACGGCGCACGCTTGCCCGGATCGGCCGCATCCGATATGCTTGCCGACCAAGTGGACGGCTTGCGCCGGGCGCGCCCGGCCAGAGATCGGGCACGATCAGTTGCGGGCCCGCGGCGGCCGATCATGGTGTTGCGCCGCGAGGTCGGGATACATCGCTCGCGAACACAAGAGACGATCGACTGGGATCATCTGCGGGGGTACGAACCCTTCGATGCCGGGTCGTCCTCGGCCGCGAGCGGCGGGGACGGCGGATGGCTGCGGCCAGACACTCCGGGGTGCGAGGCTCCCGCGCGGTAGCCCCCGGACATAGAACAGCCCCCGGGACACAAGCCCGGGACACAAGACGGACATAGACGAGGAGGCGGCACGTGAACGATCTCAAATCCCAGCCGGCCCCGGCCCTCTTCGGGTCGGATGTCGACGACGACGCGGATTTCGGTGAGTACGACGACTACGCCTACGACCCGGAGGCGAGCGATGCGGTGCCCGCGGCGACGGTCGGCGACCAGGGCTGGCTGCTCGACAAGGCGATCGCCCACCTCGAGGCCGGCAAGGCGGAGGAGGCGCGGCGGATCCTGATGGAACGGACCAAGTCCGGGCCGCCGGACATGTCGCGCGACGCCTGGTACCTGCTGGTGGTCGCCGAGGCCGAGACCCGCCGCTACCAGGCGAGCATCGACATCCTGACCTTCATGCGCCGGGTCTGGCCGGCCGACCGCGAGGTCGAACAGATGCTGCGCCAGGTGATGGCGCAGAAGTTCACCGACCTTCCGGTGATCCGCAAACGGCATTTCCGCGATCGCGCCCACTACATGGATTACCCGAAGGCGATCTATGTCGAGACGACGGCGCGCTGCAACGCCAAGTGCGACTTCTGTCCGCACCAGAGCCTCGAACGCCGCAACGACGCCATGGACGATTCGCTGTTCTCCAAGATCCTCGACGATCTCGGCGCAATCCCGCCCCATGTCCGGTTCGCCATCGGTCCCTATTTCATCAGCGAGCCGTTCATCGACAAGAAGATTTTCGATCGGATGGCGCAGATCAACGAGCGGCTGCCGAATGCCGACATCGTCATCAACACCAACTTCAACATCATGCCGAAGAACTTCTTCGAGAGGATGCGGGAGATCAAGAACATCCGCTGGATCCGCGTGTCCCTGTTCTCGACCAACAAGCAGGAGTACGAGGCGGTCTACAAGGTCGACCACGACCGCACGGTCGCCAACCTGCTCGCGCTTCTCGACTTCAATCGCCGGGAACGGATCACCAAGTCGCCGATCGTGCTGTCGCGGTGCAGCACCGGCGACGGGAAGGACGGGGAGTTCTTCGCCGGCTGCGCCGAACTGCTGAAGGATTTCGAGAAGGGCAAGGATTACGCGGTGTTCTGCGGCGCGCCCAAGAACGGGGTCTACGACGGCGATCTGACGTTCGGCGCCAACATCGATCACGAAATCCCCTACCACAAGCCGTGCGAGAACTGGTTCAAGCTGTTCGTCACCGTCAACGGCGTGGTCGCGCTCTGCTGCATGGATCCGGAGGCCAAGTATTCGCTGGGCGACGTCAAGACCCAGAACCTGCTCTCGATCTACAACTCGGGATGGTTCCGGACCACCCGCGAGACCGCCCTCACCCGGGAATCGGTGTTCCCGTGCAACAAGTGCGACTACGGACACTCGCGCGCCGTGTTCTGACGCCGCGCGGCCGCGGCGGCGAACGCCGGGAAAAGAAACGGGCCGGCGAACCGGCCCGGAGTTGGGAGGAGGGAGGAGAAACTCGATGTGCGGGTTCCGGTATACGCTCACATCGGTTTATCGACGGTTAAGCCAACGTTGATGTACCCTTAATGGGGCGATTTTGTGCCGGTGGTCCGCGCCGGGGCTGCCGTCTCGGGAGAGGACGCCGTCGCTGCCGCCACCGACCATCACCGCCCTCGACGCGGGCACCCTGGCGCTGACCTTCGCGGTGCGGGTCGCCGCATCTTGCAAATCGGTTGGAACGGCGCCAGAATACCTCAAATGGGGGTACCCCAGCGACTGCCGGTCTTCCGCCGTGGCCTCGCCGTGGCGCTCGTCGCCCTCGCTGCCGCGGGCTGTGCGGCGGCGACCGTCACGCCAGAGCGGGTGCGGCCGCCGGAGGCGCCGTCGCCGACGGTGGCGGTGGGAACCGTCGAGGCCGGGCCCGAGCGATGGAAGCGGCTGGTCCGCTTCTTCAGGATCGGGCTGGTCCGCCGGCTGCGCGAATCCGAGGCGTTCGAGGTCGTCCTCGACCCGGCGCCGCGCGATCCGCCGCCGGGCACGATCGTGGTCGCGGGCCGGATCACCGACGTCGACGAGGGCAGCGAGCCGGCCCGCCTGATCATCGGCTTGGGGTTCGGCCGTGCGACGGTCGCCGGTCGCTTCGCGGTCACCGCCGTCGGCAGCGAGGCGGAGGTGGTGTTCGAACAACGTCAGGCGTCGTCGAGCGGCAACGGTCAGGGCGCCCACTGGACCCCGGTGACCCTCGAGGACCTGATGGAGACGCTGGGCGAGGAGACGGCCGAGACGATCCTCCGCTGGCGCGACGGCGAAGCCCTGGTCCGGTCGCCGTGGCAGGCCCTGTGGTAGATCGATTGGTAGATCGATGGGTAGATCGATGGGTAGATCGATCCGGCGGTCCGCGGCGACCGCGACCGGCTGAAGGGGGCGGCGGCCATCATGGATCTTTCATTGTATTTCCGCGGCGGCACGGCGTACATCGGCGGCCGGGGGTGATCGCCATCCGCTGCGTCGGTGTTTGCCGACGGGCGCGTTCGGCGCTAAGGTCCCGCCGCGCCCGCTCCGGCCCAGCGATCCGAAAGCGCGCTCCATCGTTCGCGCAAGAGAGGAAGACATGCCGCAGATCGTCACCCTCACGATGAACCCGGCCGTCGACATCAGCTGGGAGGTCTCGGACGTGGTTCCGACCCGCAAGCTGCGATCGAGCGGCGGCGTCGTCTATCCCGGCGGCGGCGGCATCAACGTCTCGCACGTGATCTCGTCCCTCGGCGGCGAGAGCACGGCGGTCTTCACCCAGGGCGGGATCGTCGGCATGCTGTTGACCGAGCTGCTGGACGACTATGCGGTCGACCGGCGGGTGGTCAAGGTCGGGCAGCGGACGCGCATTTGCGCGACCGTGTTCGAGCACGCGACCCGCGACGAGTATCGGGTGATCCCGCCGGGGCCGGAGCTCTCGGAAAGCGAATGGCAGGCGGTGGTCGCCCTGCTGGACGGACTGGAGTACGACTACCTGGTCTGTTCGGGGAGCCTGCCGGCCGGCGTTCCCGACGATTTCTACGCGCGCATCGCCGCGGCGGCCAAGCGGCGCGGCAGCAGGGTGATCCTCGACACCTCCGGCCGGCCGCTGGTCGAAGCGCTGAAGGAGGGGGTCTACCTGGTCAAGCCGAACCTGCGCGAGATCGAACACCTGGTCGGTCGCAAGGCGCCGACGCCGGAGAAGCAGGAGGAGATCAGTCGACAGATCGTCGAGGAGGGGCGGGCCGAGGTCGTGACCCTGACCCTCGGGCGCGACGGAGCGCTGCTGGTCTGGAAGGACGGCATGAAGCGCCTGCCGAGCCCTGAGGTCGAGAAGAAGAGCGCGGTCGGCGCCGGCAGCAGCTTCGTCGCCGGGATGGCCTACGGGCTGGCGACCGGGCGGCCGCTCGATGATGCCTTCACGCTGGCGGTGGCTTGCGGTGCCGCCGCCTTGCTGACGCCCGGAACCGAGATGTGTCGCAAGGAGGACGTCGATCGCCTCTACGCCGAACTGAACGGCTAGGGACGCCGTCGTTGCCGCAAGCACAGGGCGGGTGCCGGGCCGCCGGGCGGGCGGAGCGTCGCCGGTGTGGCGGGTCGAGATTGGGAGGACTGGAATGCGGCGAATTCTGACGCTGACGATCAACCCCTCGGTCGATATCGTCTGGGAGGTCGAGGAGATGGTTCCCAACCGCAAGGTCCGCTCGACCCGCGGGGTCACCTACCCCGGCGGCGGCGGCATCAATGTCTCGCGCTGCATCTCGCTGCTCGGCGGCAAGAGCTGGGCGCTGATCACCCGCGGCGGCCTCACCGGAACGGTGTTGACCGAGCTGCTCGACGAGATCGGTGTCAGCCGACGGGTGGTCAAGATCGCCGGCCACACCCGCCTCAGCGGCATCATCTACGAGCGGTCGACCGGTCAGGAATACCGGGTGACGCCGCCGGGACCGGAGCTCGTCGAGGCCGAATGGCAGGAATGCCTCGCCGTGGTCGCCGAGACCGAGGCCGAGTACGTGGTCGCGACCGGCAGCCTGCCGCGCGGCGTTCCCACCGACTTCTACGCCCGCGTCGCGGCCGTCGCCAAGCAGCGCGGGGCCAAGGTCATCCTCGATACCTCCGGTCGGGCGCTGTACGAGGCGCTCGAGGAGGGTGTGTTCCTGGTCAAGCCGAGCCAGCGCGAACTCGAGAACCTGTTGCGACGCAAGGCGTTCACCCACGAACAGCAGGAAGAGCTGGCCGGGCGGCTGGTTCACGACGGCAAGGCCGAGATCGTCGCCCTGACGCTCGGCGAGGACGGCGCGGTGCTGGTCTGGAAGGACGGCCACCTGCGGCTGCCGAGCCCGAAGGTGGAGGTGATCAGCGCCGTCGGTGCCGGCGACAGTTTCGTCGGCGGCCTGACCTACGGGCTGTCGGAAGGGTGGGCCCCGGCCGACGCCTTCGCCCTCGCGGTCGCGACCGGGGCGGCGGCGGTGATGACGCCGGGCACCGAGCTCTGCCGCAAGGAGGACGTCGAGCGGTTGCATGCCGAGCTGCGTGCGGCGCGCGAGGTCATGCAGGCGGCGGGCTGACACGTCCCGGCGCTGCGGGGGCGCGATCAGCCGCGGCGGCGCGGGCCGGCGTAGCGGCGCTGCTCGGCGTCGTAGTCGTCGAAGCCGACGATGCCCTGGAGTTCGGCGAAGTCCATCAGCCGCTGGTCGCGGCAGCGGCCGGCGGCGAGGTCGGCGAGCGCCTCGGTCATCGCCCGCGCGGCGGCCGACAGCAGGGTGAGCGGATAGGCGGCGATCGCGAAGCCCAGGTCTTCGAGGCGGGCCGGCGGCAGCACCGGCGTCGCGCCGCCCTCGATCATGTTGGCCATCTTGAAGCCGGGCAGGGCGCGGCAGACGGTCGCCAGCTCGCCCTCGTCCGTCGGCGCCTCGACGAACAGGATGTCGGCGCCGGCGGCGGCGAACGCCCGGGCGCGGGCCAGCGCCTCGTCGAGGCCGTGGGTGGCGCGGGCGTCGGTGCGGGCGAGGATCAGGATATCGGCGCCGCCGTCGCGGGCGGCGACCGCCGCCCGGATGCGCGCGATCGCGTGGTCGCGGTCGACCACCGCCTTGCCGCGGGTGTGACCGCAGCGCTTCGGCGCCACCTGGTCCTCGATCATCACCGCCGCGAAGCCGGCGGCGGCATAGCCGCGGACGGTCCGCGCGACGTTGCCGTCGTCGCCGTAGCCGGTGTCGCCGTCGCCGATCACCGGGATGGCGACCGCGGCGCAGATGCTGCGGCCCTGGTCCACCATCTCGCCGTACGAGATCAGCCCGGTGTCGGGCAGGGCGAGCCGCGTCGCCGACACCGCGAATCCGCTCATGAAGGTCAGCGGAAAGCCGGCCCGCTCGATCAGCCGGGCGCTCAGCGCATCGAAGCAGCACGGCATCACCAGCAGGCGGCCGCGGCCGAGCAGGGCGCGAAGGGCGTTCGCAGGCGTGGTCATGGCGTCCGTCGCATGGCGTGAGCCCGATCATACAGAGCTTCGCCGCGGCAGCGGAAGGCGCACGGTCGCCGTACCGGGTGTCACAAAAGTGTCATTTGCCGCCCTTTCGCGCGCCCTTCAATCATCCGCCGCGAAACCTTGCCGGGACGGGAGTGCGGGCGATGGAGAGCGGGGATCCGCGAGCGCTGCTCGACGAGCTGTGCCGGGTGCGCGAACGGGTGGCGAGCGAGGGGGCGGCGATCCTGCGCCGCTGGGAGCCGTCGCTGGAGCGCGGTTCCTTCCGGGCGAGCGCCGAGAACCTCGCCCACTACGTGGCGCTCCGCCATCTCGATCTGCGGCCGCTGCAGGCGGCGCTGGCACCGTGGGGACTGGCCTCGCTGGCGCGCAGCGAAAGCCGGGTGATGCCGACCCTGGACGCCATCGTCGCCAACCTGGCGGCGATCGCCGGCGCCGACGATGTGCCGGCGCAGCGGCCGGAGCCGTCGCGCTGGATGGCCGGGATCGGCGCCATCGAGCGCAACGCCACCACCCTGTTCGGGCCGCCGCCGGACGGGCGGGAGACCCGCATCCTGGTGACGCTGTCGAAGCAGGCGTCGCGGGATCCCGACCTCGTCCGCGGCATGCTCCGGGTCGGCATGGACTGCGCGCGGATCAACTGCGGCCGCGACACCGCCGACGACTGGACGGCGATGATCGCGACCGTCCGCGCGGCGAGCGCAGAGTTCGGCCGCCCCTGTCCGGTGCTGATGGATCTGGCCGGTCCGAAGATCCGCACCCGCAACGTGCTGACGCCGGCGAAACGGCGATCGGTCAAGGCCGGCGACCGCATCCTGCTGACCTTCGCGGCGCCGCGCGCCAACCCGGACTTCCCGTTCCAGGCCGACTGCTCGATGCCCGAGGTGCTGCGCCAGGTGAACGCCGGCGCCAGGGTGTCGATCCGCGACGGGCTGATCTCGGGCGAGATCGAGACGGTGCGGGACGACGGGCTGGTGATGGCGGTCACCCGCACGCCCCCGGAGGGCCAGCCGCTGCAGGAGAAGCGCGGCATCAACTTCCCGGGCACCGCGCTCGCGGTGTCGCCCTTGACCGATGCCGACCTCAGGGACCTCGACTTCGTCGCCGCCCACGCCGACGGCGTCAGCTACTCGTTCGTGCAGCGGCCGGAGGACATCGCGCTGTTGCAGCGGGAGCTGGAGAAGCGCCGACCGGGCCGGCCGCCGATGCCGATCATCGCCAAGGTCGAGACCCAGCTCGCGATCGGCAACCTGCCCGACATGATCGTCCAGGCGGCCGGCGCCAACCCGTTCGGGGTGATGATCGCGCGGGGCGATCTCGCGGTCGAGATCGGCTACGAGCGCCTCTCCGAGGTCCAGGAGGAGATCCTGTGGCTGTGCGAGGCGGCCCACGTGCCGGTGATCTGGGCGACCCAGGTGCTCGAGAGCCTGATCAAGCGGGGGATGCCGTCGCGCGGCGAGTTCACCGACGCGGCGATGGCCGACCGCGCCGAATGCGTGATGCTCAACAAGGGCGACTACGTCAGCGAGGCGATCACCGTGCTCGACAACGTCATCCGCCGGATGGAGTCGCACAAGCGCAAGCGCAGCCTGCAGCTGCGGCCGCTGCGCGCCTGGGAGAACGTGCACTGACGTCGCCGTCACAAGAGGACCACCGTCGCCAGCCCGAGAAAGATGAAGAACCCCATGCTGTCGGTGGTGAAGGTCAGGAGCACGCTGGACCCGAGCGCCGGATCGCGGCCGAGCCGGTCCATCGTCATCGGCACCGCGATGCCGACCAGGGCCGCCACCAGCAGGTTGAGCAGCGTCGCCGCCGCCATCACCAGGCCGAGCGCCGGATTGCCGTAGAGGGCGAACGCGGCCAGCCCCAGGACCCCGCCCCAGATGGCGCCGTTGACGCCGCTGATCCCCACCTCCTTGAGGACCAGGTAGCGCAGGTTGGCGTCGTTGACGCGGTCGAGCGCCAGCGCGCGGATGAAGATCGCGACCGTCTGGTTGCCGGTGTTGCCGCCGACGCTGGCGACGATCGGCATCAGCGTCGCCAGCGCGACCAGCTGTTCGATGCTGTCCTCGAACAGGCCGATCACCCGCGACGCCAGGAACGCGGTCAGGAGGTTGATCGCCAGCCACGGCCAGCGCTGGCGGGCGCCGCGCCTCACCGGCCCGAACAGGTCCTCCCCGGGGCTCAGGCCCTCGCGCTGCAGGGCACGCGCCTCGGCCTCCGCGCGCACGAAGTCCATCACCTTGTCGACGCAGACGCGCCCGATCAACCGGCCGCGCTCGTCGACCACCGGCGCCGACACCAGGTCGTAGCGCTCGAAGGCGCGGGCGGCGGCCTCGGCGGCGTCTCCGGGGGTGAAGCGGATCCCCTCGGGCCGGACGATCTCGATCACCGGCCGGCGCGGCGGGTGCAGCAGCAGGGTCTCGATCGCCAGCCCGCCGACCAGCCGCCGGCGGGCGTCGACGACGAACAGCTGATCGGTCTGCTCGGGCAGCGCGTCCAGCCGCCGCAGCGCCCTGAGGGCGTCCTTGACGGTGGCGGCGCGGTCGATCGCGACCACGTCGCCGGTCATCAGCCGGCCGACCGAGTCGGCGGCGAAGGCGGCCGCGCTCCGCACCCAGTCGCGCTGGTCGGGCGCCAGCGACGGATACAGCTCGCCCAGCAGATCGGCGGGCAGATGGGCGGCGATCTGGCCCAGGCTGTCGGCGTCGAGCTCGCGGCAGATGGCGAGCAGCCGCGCCCGGTCGGTGATCGCGACCAGGGCGTCGGCGACCGCGCCCGAGACCTCCCACAGCGCGTCGCCCGCCCGCCGCGGCGACAGCTGCTCCCACACCAGGCGGCGCTGGTCGGGCGGCAGCATCTCCAGCAGGTGGGCGGCGTCGGCGGCGGCGAGCGCGTTGACCCGGTTGGCGATCTCGGCCACCGTCTGGCGGCGGGTGAGATCGCCGACCAGCGCGCGGCGCTGCGCGCTCTGGCGCTCGGCCAGGTCGGCGACCAGCCCCTGGCGCCGCAGCAGGGTGAGGATCGGCTGCAGCCGGGCGTCCAGCCGCTCCTGGGGTGGCGCGGGGTCTGGCGCGGGGTCGGGCATGGTGGCGGGTCCTCCGGGCGGTGCGGGCCGCGGGCCGGCGACGGGAACCGTCCGCCGGCCGGCGGCGGCGCTCTCCTTAGCACGGGACGGCGGCGGCGCAAGCCGGCGGCGATGACGCTTTCGTGACCGGGGCGGCGCCGCG
>JBHJOP010000001.1:0-5195 GCA_050329575.1 Rhodospirillales bacterium
GGCCACGCCGCGTTCACGACGATGTCGGTCACGTTGGCGCCGCCGACGACGGCGTGATGCCGCAGACCAAGGAGGCGATCGACCACGCCAGGGCGGCCGGCGTGCCGATCATCGTCGCCATCAACAAGATCGACCGCCCCGACGCCAATCCCCAGCGGGTGCGCACCGAACTCCTGCAGCATGGGATCGCCGTCGAGGAGATGGGCGGCGAGACCTTGAGTGTCGAGGTTTCCGCCAAGGCCGGAACCAATCTCGACAGGCTCGAGGAGACCATTCTGCTGCAGGCCGAACTGATGGATCTCTCGGCCAATCCCGATCGTGCCGCGGAAGGGGTCGTCATCGAAGCGAGGATGGAGCGGGGGCGCGGAACGGTCGCGACCGTCCTGGTGCGCCGCGGCACCCTGTCGGTGGGTGACATTTTCGTCGCCGGCAGCGAGTGGGGCCGGGTCCGCGGACTGTACGACGCGAACGGCGCGCCGCTGGTCTCGGCCGGACCGGGCATGCCGGCGGAGGTGCTGGGCCTCAGCGGCACGCCCGCCGCCGGTGACGAGGTGGTGGTGGTCGAGAACGAAGGCCGCGCCCGCGAGGTGACCGAGTTCCGGCAGCGCCGGGTGCGGGACGCGCGGGCCACCGCCACCAAGAGCACCGCCGAGCAGATCTTCGACCGCATTCAAGAAGGCCGTGCCAAGGAACTGCCGGTGGTCATCAAGGCCGACGTGCACGGGTCCGTCGAGGCGATCGCCGGCGCCCTCGAGAAGCTCGGCACCGAAGAGGTCAAGGCGCAGGTGCTGCACGCCGCCGTCGGCGGCATCAACGAATCCGACATCAGCCTCGCCCGGGCCTCGGACGCGATGATCATCGGCTTCAACGTGCGTGCCAATCCGCAGGCCCGGGAGATGGCCAAGCGCGACGGCGTCGAGATCCGCTACTACTCGATCATCTACAACCTCACCGACGACCTCAAACAGATGCTGTCGGGGATGCTGGCGCCGAAGGCCCGCGAGAACCTGCTCGGCTATGCCGAGATCCGCGAGGTGTTCACCATCACCAAGGTCGGCAAGGTGGCGGGCTGCATGGTCACGGAGGGTGTGATCCGCCGCGGTGCGCGGGTGCGGCTGCTGCGCGACGACGTCGTCATCCACGAGGGCGACCTTTCGCAGCTGAGGCGGTTCAAGGACGACGTCAAGGAAGTCCGGGCGGGATACGACTGCGGCGTCGCCCTCGCCAGCTACCAGGACATCCAGGTCGGCGACAGCATCGAGTGCTTCGAGGTCGAGATGGTGGCGCGCGAACTGTGAACGCCGCCGCGACGTCGCGCGACCGGGGACGGCAGCGGTTCCAGAGGGCGGGAGCGGCATGACGCGCAGGGAGACACGGGCTCCCAGCCAGCGACAGCTTCGCGTCGGCGAGGAACTGCGCCATGCGCTGGCATGGATTCTGGAACGGGGCGAACTGCGCGACCCGGCACTCGCCGGCATCTCGGTCACGGTGACGGAGGTGCGGGTGAGCCCCGACCTGCGGGCGGCGACGGCGTTCGTGACCCGGCTCGGCGGCGGCGACACCGACACGCTGGTCGCCGCCCTGACCCATGCCCGGGCGTTCCTGAGGCGCCAAGTCGGGGCCGTCGTCACCCTGAAGTACGTCCCCGACCTGTCGTTCCGCGCCGACACGTCGTTCGACGAGGCCGGCAGGATCCGCGATCTGCTCCACGATCCGGCGGTGGCGCGGGATCTGGCGGCGGATCGCGGCGACGACCAGGGCGGCAGCGATGGGACGTAGGCACGACGGCGCCCCCATCCACGGCTGGCTGGTGATCGACAAACCGGCGGGCGTATCCTCGGCGGCGGTGGTCACCGCGGTCCGCCGGGCGACCGGGGCGGCCAAGGCCGGTCACGGTGGCACCCTCGATCCGCTGGCGACGGGCGTCCTGCCGGTGGCGCTGGGCGAAGCGACCAAGACCGTCGCCTACGCGATGGACGGCACCAAGAGGTACCGGTTCACCGTCCGCTGGGGCGAGCAGCGCGACACCGACGATGCCGAGGGCGACGTGGTCGGCGTGAGCGAGATCCGACCGGCCGCGGAGGCCATTCGTTCGTTGCTGCCGCGGTTCACGGGCGACATCGAACAGATTCCGCCGATCTTCTCCGCGGTGAAAGTGGCCGGCCGGCGGGCCTATGCCCTCGCGCGGGCGGACGTCCCGGTCGTGCTGCAGCCGCGCCGGATCCACGTCGAGCGGATCGATCTGGTCGACCGGCCCGATGCCGATCACGCGGTGTTCGAGGTGACGGCCGGAAAGGGCACCTACGTGCGGGCGCTCGCCCGCGACTTGGCGGTGGTGCTCGGCACCGTGGGTCATGTTGCGGCGCTGCGTCGGATCGCTGTCGGACCGTTCACCGAGGCCGAGGCGATTCCCCTAGATAAAGTCGAGTCCCTGGGGCATAGTGCCCACCTCGAAAAACGGCTGCTTCCGGTCGAGGCGGCGCTGGACGACATCCCGGCGTTGAACCTCACCGAAGCGGAGGCGCGGCGGCTGCGACGCGGACAACCGGTCGCGGTGCTGCCCGTGGCGAGCCGGACGTCGCTCAAGCGCCTGTCCAAGGACGCAGTGGTCTGCGCCATGGCGATGGGGCAGCCGGTGGCGCTGGCCAGGGTCACGGGCGGCGAAATCCGCCCGCTTCGCGTTCTCAACCTCTGACAGACGGAGCACTCGATGTCGATTACTGCCGAGCGGAAACAGGAGGTGATCGCGGAATTCGGCACCGCTCCCGGGGATACCGGGTCGCCGGAGGTCCAGGTCGCCATTCTCACCGAGCGCATTCGCAATCTCACCGAACATCTCAAGGTCCACAACAAGGATTTCCACTCGCGCCGCGGCTTGCTGATGATGGTCGGCCAACGTCGCCGGTTGCTCGACTATCTGAAGCGAAAAGAGACGCAGCGTTACACCACGCTGGTCGAGCGGCTGGCGCTGCGGCGATAGCCTCTCCCATCATCATTGCCGGTCGGTCACCACCGCCGACGTGCCAGCCGCGCTGCCGGTGACGGTGGCCGCCGGTCGACTGTTCGTACGCAGGAAGGAAAACGGGAATGTTTCGAGAGTTTCGCAAGCAGATCGATTGGGGCGGACGCCCGCTGGTGCTCGAAAGCGGCAAGATCGCCCGCCAGGCGGACGGCGCGGTGCTCGCCACCTACGGCGAGACCAAGGTGCTCTGCACCGCCGTCTACGAGAAGACCGCCCGCCCCGGAATCGATTTCCTGCCGCTGGCCGTTCACTACCAGGAGAAGGCGTTCGCGGCCGGCAAGGTGCCGGGCGGCTTCTTCAAGCGCGAGGGGCGACCGTCGGAGAAGGAAACCCTGACGTCCCGTCTCATCGACCGTCCGATCCGGCCGCTGTTCGTCAAGAATTTCCGCAACGAGATCCAGGTCATCTGCACCGTGCTGTCGCACGATCTCGAGAACGATCCCGACATTCCCGCGCTGATCGGCACCTCGGCGGCGCTCACCCTGTCGGGGGCACCGTTTCTCGGACCGATCGGCGGTTGCCGTGTCGGCTACATCGACGGCGCCTACGTGCTCAATCCGCAGATCGACGAGATGATCGCCAGCGATCTCGACCTGGTGGTCGCCGGAACCCGCGACGGCGTGCTGATGGTCGAATCGGAGGCCAAGGAGCTGGACGAGGCGACGATGCTGGGCGCGGTGACGTTCGGCCACCAGGCCTGTCAACCGGTGATCGACGCGATCATCGAACTCGCCGAAGCCTGCGCACGCGAGCCGATGGAACTGCCCTCGCTCCCCGCCGGCGTGGATCAGGTCGCCGAGCGGGTCAAGCGGCTCTCCGAGGTCGACCTGCAGGATGCCTATGCGGAAACCGTCAAGGCGGTCCGCCGCGACAAGATTGCCGCGATCAGGGAGCGCGTCGCCGAGGCGTTGACGGACGACGAAGCGATCGACGACGACATGATGAGCGAAACCTTCGCCGGCGTGTTCAAGGACCTGGAGAAGGACGTCGTGCGGCGGAACATTCTGTCCACCGGCCGTCGCATCGACGGCCGCGACCCGCGGACGGTTCGGCCGATCGCCGTCGAGATCGGGCTTCTCCCCCGCGCCCACGGCAGCGCGCTGTTCACCCGCGGCGAGACCCAGGCGCTGGTGGTGACCACCCTCGGCACCGGTCAGGACGAGCAGATCGTCGACGGGCTGACCAGCGAGTACCGGGAGCATTTCATGCTCCACTACAATTTCCCGCCGTACGCGGTGGGCGAGGCGGGCCGGTTCGGCTTCACCGGCCGGCGGGAGGTCGGTCACGGCAAACTGGCGTGGCGGTCCATCCATCCGCTGATGCCGCAGAAGGCCGATTTCCCCTACACCATCCGGGTGGTCTCGGAGATCACCGAGTCCAACGGATCGTCGTCGATGGCGACGGTGTGCGGGGCGTCGCTGTCGATGATGGACGCGGGGGTCCCGCTGCCCAAGCCGGTGGCCGGGATCGCCATGGGGCTGATCAAGGAGGGCGACGAGTATGTCGTGCTCTCCGACATCCTCGGCGACGAGGACCATCTCGGCGACATGGACTTCAAGGTTGCCGGCACCGACACCGGCGTGACCGCTCTGCAGATGGACATCAAGATCACTTCGATCACGAAAGAGATCATGCGCGTCGCCCTCGACCAGGCCCGCGACGCGCGGCTCCACATCCTCGGTGAAATGGCTTCGGCGATTTCGTCGGCGCGCGAGGGAGTGAGCCAGATGGCGCCCCGGATCGTGATCATCCAGATCAACAAGGACAAGATCCGCGAGGTCATCGGGCCGGGCGGCAAGGTGATCCGCGAGATCTGCGAAGTCACCGGCGCACGGATCGATCTCGAGGACGACGGAACGGTCAAGGTGGCGGCGGTCGATCAGCGCGCCGCCGACGCCGCGATCGAATGGATCCGCAGCATCGCCGCCGAGCCGGAAGTGGGCGTCATCTACGGCGGCAAGGTGGTCAAGGTCGTGGATTTCGGCGCGTTCATCAACTTCCTGGGCAGCCGCGACGGCCTCGTGCACATCAGCGAGCTGTCGTCGAAGCGGGTCGAGAAGGTCACCGATGTCGTTCAGGTCGGCGACTCGGTCAAGGTGAAGCTGATCGGCATCGACGAACGTGGCAAGGTCAAGCTGTCGATGCGGGCGGTGGATCAACAGACCGGGGAGGA
>JBHJOP010000118.1:0-14499 GCA_050329575.1 Rhodospirillales bacterium
GTGTCGTTGCCCGACCCGCCGAGCATGATGTCGTCGCCGTCTTCGCCGAACATCAGGTCGTTGCCGCCGTCGCCCTTCATGCAGTCGTTGCCGGCGCCGCCGTACATGGTGTCCTTGCCACGGCCGCCCGACATCGCGTCGTCGCCGTCGCCGCCGGACATCCAGTCGTTGCCGCCGTCACCGAACATGGTGTCGTCGCCGCTGCCACCGTACATCGTGTCCTTGCCGGTGCCGCCGCTCATGCAGTCGTCGCCGTCGTCGCCGTACATCTTGTCGTTGCCGGCCTCGCCCTTCATGATGTCGTTGCCGTCGCCGCCGCGCATGAAATCGTGCCCGCGACCGCCGAACATCGTGTCCTCGCCGGCATCGCCCCACATCAGGTCGTTGCCGTCTTCGCCGTACATCAGGTCGTTGCCGTCGCCGCCTTCCATGTGGTCGCCGTCGTCGCCGCCGTACATCTTGTCGTTGCCGCCTTCGCCGAACATGTTGTCGGCGCCTTCCTCACCCCACATAACCTCGCCTTCCTCGGTCCCAACCATGTGGTCCGGGTTCGGGGTGCCGAAGTACGGCGGTGCGAAAAATTGTGCCATTTTCTCCTCCAAGTGATTGAGTTAACTCGAACACTCCCCGTTGGAGTGTCTCTTCCGGCCGCCAGCGGTTCACGAACACGACTCTCGGCCGGCAACGGGATCATAGGGGAGGAGAAGCCGCGAAAATGCCCTCATTTGTGTAGGAAGTTTATACTAATACAACTAAAAATCGTTCAGCGCACGTGACGCGGCCTCGCGCGCCGATTCAACTTTTGCGAGAAGCGAAGCGCCGTGAAGCGGCGGCCAATGATTGAACAAGGATCGGTTGCACCGCATGGCGCCGCCACTCGCAACCTTGCGAGGACCGTGACCGCCGCGATGTTCAGGAGATATTTCCTGTCTCGGCGTTCCGTGCCGGTGCCGTCAGCGGCGCGGACGGACCGACGGCACCGGCAGAACGCGACGGCGCGACTACACCCGTGCCTTTGGCAGGAACGGATCGGGCTCGAAACCCACCAGCGGATCGATTTCCGGTTGCGCGGACGCCGGCAGGTCGTGGACGTGCACGTCGTCGGCGGCATGCCTGGTGAGGATGTCGACGGCGCGCCGCTCGTGCTCTCCGTCCCGGATCCTGATCCAGAGCAGAAGCCCGCCCTTGTCCAGCTGCGCCTGCATGTCCTTGGCCCGCTCGCGTCCGAGCCACTTCGCGGCGATCGTTCCGATCAGACCGCCGCCGCCGCCGGCCGCCACCGCGCCGATGATGGCCGCCGCCAGCGTCCCGCCCGAGGCGACGATCGCCCCGACGGCGGCGACGGCGCCGACGTAGGCGAGCCCGCCGATGATGCCGGTGCGAGCCTCGACCAGGGAGTCCCGTCCGATGTAGGCGGCCCTCGCCGCCTTGGGATCGTCCTCCAGTTCACCCACCTTGGCGTACACGTGGCCGAGCTTCTCCTCCACGGTCCGCGATCCGGCGAGCAGGCTGATCTCTGACCGGTCGAACCCGGAGACCTGCAACTCGTCGACGGCCGCCTGCAGGGCGTTCCAATCGCGAAAAACGCCGACGGCCTCGCGAATGGTGACGGCCGGGGCAGACGGTTGTCGTTCGGTTTCGCTCATTGCGCACCTCCTCCCAACCCTGAGACAGTCTCGCCACGAGCCTGTTCGCTCGTGTGGTTCGTCAATGATGGCCGACCTGCACCGCTTTTTCCAGCACCTTCGCCCGCCGCCCTCTCGACAGCGCCGGCGGCGGGGGGTAGACGGGTTTCGAGCATCCGGTCCGGTCGCGGACTCGAGGGGTGAGAAGCATGGGCGACGCCAACCTCTACGCGCTGTTCCGGTCCCGTTTCCCTGGCGACGCGACACCGTTCCTGGAGACCGACGACGGTGTCCGGCTCCGGTATTCGGAGGTCGACGAGCGGTCGGGACGGATTCTCGCCCTGCTCGAGGCGTTGGGGGTGCGCAAGGGCGATCGGGTCATCGCCCAGGTCGACAAGTCGCCACAGGCGGTGCTGCTCTACCTCGCCTGCTTGCGCCGAGGGGCGATCTACATCCCGCTCAACACCGCCTACACCCCGGCGGAGGTCCGCTACTTCCTCGCGGACGCCGAGCCCGCCCTGTTCGTGGTCCGCCCCGAGACCGTCGAGGTCTACGGGGCGATGGCGAAGGCGCTCGGCGTCCCGCATGTCCTCGGCCTCGGTGCCGACGGCGAAGGCACGTTGACGGAGCGGAGCGGGGAGATGGGCGCCAACCCGGGGATCGAGCCCTGCGCCGGGGACGACCTGGCGGCGATCCTCTACACCTCGGGCACCACCGGACGGTCGAAGGGCGCGATGCTGAGCCACCGCAATCTCGCCGCCAACGCCCTGACCCTCCACCGCCTCTGGGGCTGGCGGGCGGGGGATGTCCTCCTCCACGCGCTGCCGATCTACCACGTCCACGGCCTGTTCGTGGCGCTGCATTGTGCGCTGCTCGGTGGCTCGCCGGTGTTGTTCCTGCCCCGGTTCGATGCCGGCGCCGTTCTGCGGCTGCTGCCGCGGGCGACGGTGTTCATGGGCGTTCCCACGTTCTACACCCGGCTGCTCGAGGAACCGGGGCTCGACCGGGCGGTGTGCCGCAACATGCGGCTGTTCATCGCCGGTTCCGCGCCGCTGCTCGCCGACACCTTCGCCGCCTTCGCTCAGCGCACCGGACATCGCATCCTCGAGCGCTACGGGATGACCGAAGCCGGCATGATCACCTCCAACCCCTACGACGGCGAGCGCGTTCCGGGCACCGTCGGCTTCCCGCTGCCGGATGTCGAGGCCCGCGTCGTCGACGAGGCGGGCAACGAGGTCGCCCGCGGCCGGCCCGGCGTCCTCGAGATCCGCGGGCCGAACGTGTTCGGGGGCTACTGGCGGATGCCCGACAAGACCGCCGCCGAGTTCCGCGGCGACGGCTTCTTCGTCACCGGCGACGTCGCGGTGATGGCTGCGGACGGACGGGTGTCGATCGTCGGGCGGGCCAAGGACCTGATCATCTCCGGCGGTTTCAACGTCTATCCGAAGGAGATCGAGGACCGCATCGATGCCGTTCCCGGGGTCAAGGAATCAGCGGTGATCGGCCTGCCGCACCCGGACTTCGGCGAGGCCGTCGCCGCGGTGGTGGTCGGCGACGACAGCGCCCCGCTGACCGAGGCGACGATCCTCGCGCATCTGTCGGGCGAGCTCGCCCGCTTCAAACAGCCGAAGCGGGTGTTCTTCGTCGACGAGTTGCCGCGCAACACGATGGGCAAGGTGCAGAAGAACGAGCTCCGCGATCGCTACGCCGGCACCTTCGCCGAGCGCGGACCGGCGGCGGCACGATGATGATCGCGGCGGCGAGCGGATAGGATGCCGCGATGGTCGCGTGGGCCCGGTTGCGGCGGATGGCGTGGGTGCTCGCCGCCGCGCTGGTGCTCGGCGGCAACGGCGGCATCCCCGTCGAGGCGAGCGATTGCCGGGCCGCCGCCTTCCATTGGAGCGACGGCGCGCCGGCGGTCAACCTGCGGCACGTCTTCTGCGGCGAACTCCGCCGCGGTCGACCGCTCGGGGTCCACTCGATGCGCCTCGTCGGCACCTCGCCGGTGGTGACGGCCGTCGCTCCCCGGCCGGACGGTCGCGACGGGATCTACGACGCCCGGGTCCGGTTCCGCAACGGCGCCACCAAGTTCTCGACCTTCTTCCCCGACGCCTGCACGGTCGAGCAGGTGGTGGCGTCGATCCGCCACGCCGCCACCCACGGGACCCGCGATCACCCGCAGTGGGGGAAACTCGGGCCTTCGGCGCCCGCTGCCGACGCGGCCGGCTTCTGCCTCGACGCCGCCGGCCGGCCGTTCGACATCCGCATCGGCGTGCTGGCGGACGGCCGCGTCAACACCGCGTTTCCGGACTAGCGACGGAGGCCCCCCACCGCCCATGAGCCCGCCCGTGAGCCCGCCCGTGAGCGCGACCTTCCGCGATCGGCGCGGGCGGCTCCGCGCCGCCCCCGGGGCCTTCCCGCCGCTGCTGGCGGATTTCCTCGAGACCGACGTCCGCGACGATCCGGACCGGTGCGGCGAACTCCGAACCGCGCTCGCCCGGGCGCGCGGCGGCGAGCCGTTCGAAGCCTTCGGCAACCTCTACGTGCTGAGCGTCGACGCCGGGGGGGCGGTGATCCGCAACGCCTACGACCACGGCGCCCCGCCGCTCAGGCTGTCGCTCTCGGCCCTCGAAGCGGCGCTCGCCGCGTGGTGCGCCGGTCTCGCCTCCGCCCCCGTCGACCGTCGGTAGCCGGCGCGAACAACCAGCCGGCATGCGGCCGGCGGCGGCCTCAGCGCGTGCGCCCCAGCGTCACCAGAATGGCGGCGATCAGGCCACCCACCGCGCCCGCGGCGGCGAGGTCCGGGCTGCCTCCCGGCATCGCCCCGCCAATCACGAAGCCGCCCGCGACCAGGGCAACGACCATCAGGGATGTGCGAAAACCGAACACGTCACACTCGCTTCTTCTCCGTCCCCGGCGATCTCGGGTAACGCCATCGGTCACCCCTCCGGACGGCCGAGGGGCAGGCTAGACGCTCAAGGGAGACAACTCTGTGAAGCTGATCACACAGTTGCGGTTTTTTTCGGGCACGCCACCCCATGCCCGCCAGAAGTGTACAATATCAAGAATTGCGGCCGCAACAGCCCTGATTCCCGGATCGCGCCATCACTGCGAGTATTTTCTCTGCCAGAGAGAGAACGATCGTTGAAAAACGGGGCGACGCCGCGCGATCCCTAACCGGGGTCCGCGCGCCCGCCGACGAACGCCTCGATGTTGTCGATCATCCGATCGGCGAGCGCCTGCATCGCCTGCCGGCTGGCCCAGGCGACGTGCGGGGTGAGGATGAAGTCGGGGCGGTCGAGGAGCGCCAGCAGCGGGCTCGTGTCGGCCGGCGGCTCGACGGCGAGGACATCGAAAGCGGCGCCGGCGATCAGGCCCTCGCGGAGCGCCACCACCAGGTCGGCCTCGTCGACCAGACCGCCGCGGGCGGTGTTGATCAGCAGCGGCCGCCGGCCCATCGCGCGGAACTCCGGCATCGCGATCATGCCGCGGGTCTCGGGCGTCAGCGGTGCATGCAGGGTGAGGACGTCCGCGGTCGCCAGCACCTCCTCCCACGGCGTGTAGAGCGGCCCGAGCCCGGTCCGGCCCTTGTGGGCGGCGAACATCACCGTCATCCCGAACGCCCGGCCGATGGTGGCGACGCCCTGGCCGATCGATCCCTCGCCGACGATGCCGAGGCGGCCGCCGCGCAGTTCGTCGACCGGGTGGCCGAAGAAACAGAACTGGCCGGCCCGTTGCCAGAGGCCGCGGCGGACGTCCTCGACGTAGGGGATCAGACTGCGGCGCAACGCCAGCATCAGCGCGAAGGTGTGCTCGGGCACCGTCGCGGTGGCGTAGCCGACGACGTTGGCGACCGGAATGCCGCGCTCGCGGCAGAATCCCACGTCGATGTTGTCGGTGCCGGTGGCGGCGACGGCGATCATCTTCAGCCGCGGCAACCGCTCGATCGCCGCGCGGCGGACCGGCACCTTGTTGACGATCAGGATGTCGGCATCGCGGGCCCGCTCCACGACCTCGCCGGCCGCGGTGCGGCCCCAGTCGGTCCAGCGGTGCGGGAACGCCGGCGGCCGGACGACGATCTCCGGCGGCAGGGTGTCCCGTTCGAGAAAGACGATGTCGAGGGTCATGGGGGTCCTCCGCAGACCGAGGGGCGGCCGCGCGTTCACCAGTTCAGATCGGTTTCGTAGCCGAGTTCGATCAGCGCCTGTCCCGCCTGTTCCTTGAACGCCGCCTTGTGCGCGTCGGTGAAGTGGTTCCGCCAGTCGCCGATCACCCCGCGCCGGAAGGTGAAGCTGCCGCTGCCGGCGAGGCGATCGACGAGCGCCTCCAGGGCGCGATCGTCGAGGGACCGGCGGACGTGGGCGGCGACGGCGGCGATCGTGCGCCGCTGTGCCCGCGGATCGCCGCCGCCGCGCGCCCCGACGAGCTCCTCGAAGCGGGTCACGTGGACCCCCGGGGCGGTGCGCCAGCCCAGCCGCTGGCGGAGCCGCCGGCCGAACGGATGCAGCGGCGCGGCCTCGCGGTCGCCGCGCGGAGGCGCGCCGGTGATCAGCGCCAGCAGCCGCCGGTCGTCGTCGGGATACCCGCTCAGCAGTCGCTCGTGGAGGTAATGCCGCCGCAGACCGAGGATGTAGCGGAGCTGGGAGACGAGGATGTCGCGGGGATCGCGGATGTTGAACAGCACCGCGTGGCCCCGGTCCCGCAGGACGGTTCCGATCTCGTCGCGCCACGGCAGATGCCCGGTGACGATCTGGCCGGCGTTGGCCCGCCGGAGGAAGCGGTCGAGCTTCGCGCGGTCGACCACGAACGCGTCGGCGGCCGCGCGCGTCTCCGGTCCGCGGTGGCACTGCCAGGTCTGGACGTGCAGGCCGGACGGCATCGTCCGCGGCAGCGCCGCGAGCACGTTGGTGAGCAGGTGGGTGCCGGACTTCGGCATGCTGTTGACGAAGATCGGCGGGCCCGGCAGGAAGACCATCGACCGCGCGTAGGCCCGGTAGCCGAGCAGGATCGTCCGCTTCAGTTTCTTGCTCTGGAAGAACACCGCGTTTCGCCTCCGGCCGCGACCGTCACCCGCAGCCCATAGCACCGATCGGCGGGCGGCGGAACGGCGGCGGCGACGGGCGCGGCCATTGCAGCACCACGGCGTTGCGGAAGCCTTAAGGGGAGGCGGGCAGCGGCGATCTTGACTGCGACCTTCGGTTGTCCTACTACCTTGGCCGCGTCGTGGTCGTCGCGACATACCCGAAAGCCCGTCCACCAGGTCCCCGTCGCCCGATGTTCGGTTCCTTCTCCCGGTTGAAGCTGGGCGCCCTGTTCGGCGCGCTGATCCGGATGGGAACGGGCGTCAACGGCATCCTGATCGGCGCCTGCCTCGCCCGGCTGCTCAGCGTCGAGGCGCTCGGCCTCTATTTCCTGTTCACCCGGCTGGTCCGGCTGACCGCGATGGTGGTCGCCTTCGGGATGCCGAACGGCCTGCAGAAGGTGGTCGGCATCGCCGCCGGCGCCGGCGACTGGACCGGCATGCGGACGACGCTTCGCAACGCCGCCGGCCAGTTCGCGTTGACCGCGCTCGCCGCCGGGGCGATCTACCTCGCAGCCTGGCCGTTCCTCTCGGAGCGGCTGTTCGGCGGCGCGCTCGGCCCCGGGATCGCCGCCGCGATCTTCGTGATCGTGCTGCTGGGGGCCGCCGAGCGGGTGGTGTCGGCGTTCTTCCGCGCCGTCCGCCACTACGTGCTCGGCGTGTTCCTGCTCGGCTTCCCGCGCGAGGCGGCGCTGGTGGCGATCTTCGGCGCCATGGTCCTGGCCGGCGCGGCGACCGAGATCGACCGGGTGCTGCTGATCCATCTGGCGGTGGTGACGGCGACGGCGGCCGGCGGCCTGGCGCTCGCCTGGCGGTTCGTCGCCCGCCACCGCGGCGGCGACGGCCGCTCCGTCGATCCGTCGTTCAGGGCGTTCGCGCTCCTGTGCGCGCCGATGGGGGTCAACCAGGTGCTGGGCGATCTCTACAACCGGTTCGACATCTGGGTGCTCGGCTTCTTCCGGCCGGCGGCCGAGGTCGGCGTCTACGGCGCGGTGCTGACGCTGACGATGGTGATCACCTTCACCCTCAACATCGTCACCCTGCTGATCCCCGGCGTCGTCGCCTCGACCTATGCGAAGGGCGAACTCGAGCGCCTCCAGCGGCTGATGCGCGCCGCGGCGACCGCCAGTCTGCTGATGGCGATCCCGTTCGCGGCGGCGTACCTCGCCTTCGGCGAGGCGATCCTGCGGCTCGCCTTCGGGCCGGCGTTCGCGGCCGGGGCGACGGTGCTCGCCATCCTCACCGTCGGCCGCACGGTCAGCGCCGCCTGCGGCAGCCCGGCGGTGCTGCTGCAGATGACCGGCCACCATCTCCTGGTGGTGCGCATCACGCTCGCGATCGCGGCGCTGATCCTCGCCGCCAGCCTCGCGGTGGTCGGGCGGTACGGACCCGAGGGGGTGGCGACGGTGACCGCGCTGGGGATGATCGGCCGCAACCTGACGATGACCGCCTTCGCGCGGCACAGAGTCGGCATCGTCACCCTGCCGACCCTGCGCCCGGCCGATCTCCGCGACCTCGTCCGCTTCCGCGCCGCGCGGCGGGACCGGCCGCCGGTCGACGATGCCGGCGACGGATGAGGGGGCGGAGCGCGGCGGACATGTCTACATTGCGGCGACACGGGGGGCGGTTTTGCCTACGTTCGTTGCGCCCCCGTGGCGGTCAAGTCCTTGATCGACAACGAAACCCGGTGGCGGCGGCGGGGATGCGTCGGCATTCGTAGGCAAATGTCGTCGGTTTTTCCGGCCAAGCCCTTGATTTCACACCATCGGCCCGTTCGAGCCGGTACACAAATGTCGCCATCGATTCGCCGCAACCGCCTGAACGACTTGTCTTTTTGCCCGGAACGAAAGTGGACGTCGCGGCCCCGACGCCCGAACCGCCGCCGGTCCGACACGCCGCGACAGCGGCCCGCCCGCCCCCGAAGAGCCGGGCCCACGCCTGTCGGCGCCCGTTTCCACGATGTCCAACAGCCCTTCATGACGCTGCTTATCCCCTCTCCGGTCCGGAGTCAAGGAATATTATCCTTGCTCGCCCCCGTTTGGGGTGGCGGTGCGGCGAGCGCACCCGGATCGGGGGCCGCGGGCGACCGACGGGGCGCAAGCGAGGGTCGAGGGCACGGCGCCGTGGCATAACAAAAATGGCGGCTCCGCGAGAAGCCGCCACCCGAGAGGTCCGCCGTCGGTGAGGATCAGGCCGCGGCCTTTCTCCTCCGGCTGTAGCCGATGCCGAGCAGGCCGAGCAGACCGGTCCCGAACAGCCACACCGCGCCCGGGATCGGGACGGCGGTCGTCGAGTCGAAGAAGACGAGATGAGATAGTCCGGCAGGGTTCCCGCTCGCGGCGTTCGGGGTAAACCAGTCGTCGCTGAAATCACCGACCTCAAGAAACGCCTGACCATCCTTGTCGAAGATGTTGTAACCTGGACCACCCTTGACCGAGAACGCGGTTATACCGGGGTCGCCCGTTCCGGGCGTGTACGTCCACTTCCCGGTCCCCGCCCATTCCTCCTCAACCGCATCGTAGGCGATGTCAAACGAGAACTCGGTTCCATCGATCGACACGAAGCTGCCGGGTGTGAACGTGACCGTCCCGTCGTCGTTGAAGTCGAACTTGGCGATCATCGGAGAGCCATCGTACGAGCAGTTCGGCGGCGTGCCGAGGGCCCCCGCGCAGTCGTTACCGACGAAGTTCCCAGCGAACGAATAGTCGTTCGTCGTCACGAGCGCATTCGCCGGTTGGGCGCCTGCGCCCAACACGACGGTCACTCCCAGCGCCAGGGGAGCTAGAAATCTCTTCATGACACACCTCCTCATCGCGGATCGGCGCGTTGGCCGGTCGGTGATTTTGGCGGGAGTGCACGCCGAGCGAGACCCGGTGTCATTAACAAATGGTAACCGACCGTCAAATGTGATCGGCGGACCAAGGGTTTAACCCATTTGGGTTATTCCGCGGCCGTCCGCAGGTGGTTCAGGCGGGGCGTTTGCGCCGCGCGACCATGCCCAAGCCGGCGAGCGCGCCCGCGAACAGCCACGCCGCGCCGGGAATCGGCACCACGGCACCGATCTGGTCCTCGTGACTGAGGCCGCCGCCCCTCCCGGCCCTGCCGGTGTTCTTGGTCCACGTCACGTCGAGGACGTCGCCGGCGATGTTCTGGAAGTAGGCGGTGCCGGCGCCGAGCTTGATCCTGAAGAACGCCGAGGCGACCAGATAGGCGGCGCTGTCGACGCCGCCCTTGTCGGTCCGCACCACGTCGTCCTTGGTGAACGCGGTGGTGCCGGTGAGGTCGTTGAGGAACGCGGCCCACTTGCTCTCGTTGGCCGGCGAGACGGCGTAGAGGGTGGCGCTGGTGTCGCTCGGCGTCGCCGGCGGGCCGCCGACGAAGCCCCGGCAGCCGGGAGTCGTCGTGCCCGCGACGTAGCAGCTCAGCACCCTGACGCCGCCGACGTCGATGGTGTTGGCCGCCGCCGGCGCCGCCGCACCGACCATCGCCGCCAGCGCGGCAGCGAGCGCCGCGCCTCCCGCAATCCGCCTCATGACACCCGTGCTCCCTCGCATCCGTCGTCCGCCTCGCCCCCGCTACACTCTACGCGAGAACGAGCGCCGTGTCACCCGCGATCAACGCGCCACTTCACCCGCCCCGCCCAGGGTGGCGAGGGCCGGCCGCATGTCCGCTCGCGGCCGGCCCTCGCGCCCGGACGGGTTCGCGGTGCCGGGGTCAGGCCGCGGTCGTCCGGCGCCGCGCCAGCAGCCCGAGGCCGGCCAGCGCCGAGACGAACAGCCACGCCGCGCCGGGGATCGGGATGGCCCCGACCCAGTCGCCGCCGCGGCCCAACGGCCCGGTGGTGTTGCGGATGCGGGCCGCCAGGATGAACGGGCCGCTGCCGCCGTCGTCGGGCGCGCTGAAGAAGTTGAACGAGGCGGCGGTGATCGCCCCGCCGACGTCGGTGATGTCCCACACCGACTCGCGGCCGACCAGGAAGCGGTCCGGATCGTCGGCATCGAGCGGGAACTCGATGCGGAAGTCGAACGTGCCGTCGTCGAACGCCTGGAACGCGTCGACGCCGGTGGCGACCGTGCCGGTGACACCGCTGACGTAGGCGAAGGTGAGATCGGTGCCGAGCACCTGCGGCGCCGGCCCGACGTTGCCGAAGAGCCGCGACATCCACTCGCCGGCGCCGACCCCGGGGCCGGCGGGCATGGCGATCGTCATCCGCACCGAACCGGCGCTGTCCATGTCGTCGAAGGTGACGGTGGGAACGACCGACGCCGGCACGTTGCCGAAATGCTTGTTCAGCTCGTAGGTGAGCACGAGCGCGTGGGCGGGGGGCGAGAACGCGGCCGAGGCCGCGATCGCCGCCGCGGCGAGCCCGGTCGCGGCGAACGCCCCTGCAATTCTCGTCATGATTGACCTCCTCTTCGTGTCCGATGGCAGGGTTTCGTTTTGCGGCCGATCGTATATCAGAAAGCGAGTGTATGCATTAAAATTCTGCAACTTTGCCAAGAAATTCTCGCATTCGCGCGCGTCGCCGGCCACGACCCTACCGGAATTGCCGCTGCCGGCGCAACCGCGGGCGTGGAAAATCGCCGAGGGGGCAAGGCCGGCGGCGGCGCGCCGAACCGGGACGGTCAGGCGGCGCGGGCGCGGGGCGACGACAGGGCCGGACGGCCGACAGCGGCGATCTCGACGGCCGATGCCGCCTTCTTCAGCTTGGCGACCGCGCCGGCCTCGATCTGGCGCACCCGCTCGCGCGAGACGCCGTAGCGGTGGCCGAGCGCCTCCAGGGTCGCCGGCTGATCGACGAGGTGACGGGCGGCGACGATCTGCCGCTCGCGCTCGCTCAGGTGCCCGAGCGCCTCGGCCAGAACGTCGCGGCGATAGCCGCCCTCCTCGCGGGCGGCGAGGCGGACCTCCTGGTCGTCGTCATCGTCGATCAGCCAGTCCTGCCATTCGCTCTCGCCCTCGCTGCGCAGCGGTGCGTTCAGCGACTGGTCGCCGCCGGCGAGCCGCCGGTTCATGTCGGTGACCGTGCCCTCGGGGACGCCGAGGGCGGCGGCGATCGCCGTCACCGTCTCGGGCGCGAGATCCCCCTCCTCCCACGCCTTCAGCCGCGCCTTGATCCGGCGCAGGTTGAAGAACAGCTTCTTCTGGTCGGAGGTGGTGCCGAGCTTGACCAGCGACCACGAGTTGATGATGTACTCCTGGATGGCGGCGCGGATCCACCACATGGCGTAGGTCGAGAGCCGGAAGCCGCGATCGGGATCGAAGCGCTGCACCGCCTGCATCAGCCCGAGGTTGCCCTGGGAGATCAGGTCGTCGACCGGCAGCCCGTAGCCGCGATAGCCCATGGCGATCTTCACGACCAGCCGCAGGTGGCTGTTGACCAGCCGGTGCGAGGCCGCGACATCCCCCTCGTTCACCCAGCGACGCGCCAGCGCCCCCTCCTCCTCGGCGGAGAGCAGGGGCAGCTTCTGGATCCGCCGGATGTAGGCCGACGTTTCGGGCTCGACCGCGTAGGAGCGAAGGGTCCGCCGGGGGCCGGTACTGTGCAGGTTTTTCATCGTCGATCGGGGCTGTTCCCGCCTCACATTGATGACGTCCGATCCTTATACGCGGCGCGCGCCGCCGCGGATGATCGCCACCGGCCGGGTTCAGCGGAGAGCGGCGAGGAAGCGGTCGGCGGCGCCGACGATGGCGGCGACGCGCCCGGCGGGCATCCGCTCCAGCGTGCGGTAGACGAGCGCCATCCGCGGGTTGCCGGCCAGCCGCTCGCGGTGGCGGACGAGGAACCGCCAGTAGAGGAGGTTGAACGGGCAGGCGTCGGGGCCGGTCGCGCGCTGCGGGTCGTAGCGGCAGCCGGCGCAGTAGTCCGACATCCGGTCGATGTAGCGGCCGCTGGCGGCGTAGGGCTTGGACGCGAGGACGCCGCCGTCGGCGTAGAGCGCCATGCCGTGGGTGTTGGGAAGTTCCACCCATTCGTAGGCGTCGGCGTAGACGCCGAGATACCAGGCCTCGATCGCGGCGGGGGCGATCCCGGCGAGCAGGGCGAAGTTGCCGGTGACCATCAGCCGCTGGATGTGGTGGGCGTAGGCCTCCTCGCGGGTCTGGGTGATGCAGTGACGGAGGCACGCGAGGTCGGTGTCGCCGGTCCAGTAGAAGGCCGGAAGCGGCCGGTCGGCGGCGAAGAAGTTGCTCTCGGCATAGCCCGGCATCTTCAGCCAGTAGACGCCGCGGACGTATTCGCGCCAGCCGGCAATCTGGCGGATGAAGCCCTCGGCGGCGTTGAGGGGAACGCGGCCGGCCCGGCACTCGGCGTCGACGCGGCGGCAGACGGCGCGCGGATCGAGCAGCCCGATGTTGAGATAGAGGCCGATTACGGCGTGGTAGAGGGTCTTCTCCCCCGCTTTCATGGCATCCTGGTAGTCGCCGAACGCCGGCAGCGCGCGCTTCACGAAGCGGTCGAACGCCGCTTCGGCGTCGGCGCGGCGGACCGCGAACCAGAACGGCTCGAGATCGCCGAAAGCGGCCCCGAAACGCCCGGCGACGAGGCCGAGGACGTCGCGGGTGATCGCGTCGGGGGCGAACCGGGCGGGCTCGGGCGGACGGGCATCGGCCGGCAGCGGCTTGCGGTTCTCGGCATCGAAGTTCCAGCGGCCGCCGAGCGGCCCGCCCGCGTCGTCGAGCAGCAGGCCGGTGGCGCGCCGCATCTCCCGGTAGAAGTGCTCCATGCGCAGCGATTTGCGGCCCTCGGCCCAGGCCGCGAAGCGGGCCCGCGAGGCGAAAAACCGGTCGTCGTCGCGGATCTCGACCGGCACGCCGAGGGCGTCCTGCCAGTCCCGCATGTCCGTCCACACCCGCCACTCGCCGGGCTCGGTGACGACGACGCGGCGCGGCCGGTGGCGGGCGACCGCCGCGGCGAGGGCGTCGCGGAAACCCGCGGCGGCTCCCGGTCCGTCGAGGGGGCGGTAGTCGACGGCGATGCCGGCGGCGCGCAGTTCATCGGCGAAGTGGCGCATCGCCGACAGCACGAAGGCGATCTTCTTCTTGTGGTGGGGGGCGTAGGTGCACTCGCCGTCGCATTCGGCCATCACCACCACGTCGCGCGCCGGGTCGAGATCGCGGAGGCTGGAGAGCGCCGGGCTCAGCTGATCGCCGAGCACGAAGCGAAGGGTGTCGACCGCCCGGGCGCTCAACGCGGCAGCCTCAGCCGCGGGTGCGGACGCGCGACCGGCCGCCGTCGACCGGGATCACCTGGCCGGTGATCCAGGCGCTGTCGGGCGCCAGCAGGAAGGCGGCGGCGGCGGCGAGGTCTTCGGGCTCGCCGAGGCGCGGAATGGCGTGCAGCCGGGCGATGCCCTCGGCGACGGCGTCGTTGCGGACGAAGGCGTCGGCGAGCGGCGTGCGGGTGAGGCTGGGGGCGACGGCGTTGACGCGCACCTTCGGCGCCAGTTCGGCGGCGAGCGCCCGGGTCAGCCCCTCGATCCCGCCCTTCGCCGCAGAGATCACCGCGTGGTTGGGGAACCCCTGGGCGACGGCGACGGTGGAGAACAGGACGACCGAACCGCCGCCCGCCTCGAGCGCCTTCTGCGCCGCCCGCACCGCGAGGGCCGCGCCGACGACGTTCAGGCGGAAGGCGTCGACGAAGTCGGCGGCGCCGGCCGACCGCAGCGGCTTGACGACGATCGATCCGACGCAGTAGGCGAGGCCGGCGAGCGCGCCGTTCGCCGCCGCGCGGGCGACGACGCCCGTCAGCGGGGCGTCGTCCAGCACGTCGCAGGCCGCGTGGTCGGCGCCGGT
>JBHJOP010000029.1:0-38613 GCA_050329575.1 Rhodospirillales bacterium
CGACCGGCACCGCCGAGGTGTCGAGCCGATGGCGATATGGCCCGCTCCGGACCGCCGCGCAAGATCGGCGATCGACGCCACGCCGGACCGGTCGCCCGACATCTCCGCCACAAAAAAAACAAGGGATCGGTGCACCGTCGCATTTCGATGCGAGGCATGCTTGAAAGTGCGACACACTCGAAAAAACCGCTTGCTTTCCTTCCCCAAATGGGGAATAAAAAAGACATCCCGCGAGCACCTGTGGGCCGGGGGTTGTTGACCGGCCCGTTGTCTACCTCCTCTAACCGAACTCGAGCCGCCCTTCGGGGCGGCTCTTTGTTTTCGGCCTCAGCGGCGGCCCCGACCGGGATCGGCCGCGGCGGCCGGCGGGCAGATGCCGAACCTGAGCGCCCTGACCAACGCCGAGAGGCAGTGCTGGGTATGGTCGATGCGGGTGAACGCCCGGTCGCCGCCCGCCAGGAACGCCCCCCGGTAGCGGCCGAGGTCCACGGAAACGAAGGACCCGCCCCCCTCTCCGACCAGCGGCGGCCGGCCGGGGCGGATCATCAGGTCCAGGTTCTTGGCGAGCTCGGCTTCGATGCGCCGGTCGAGCCAGCCATCGAACCCGTCCGCGTTTCCGTCGTCGGAGAGCCCGCGGACGGTCACGAGGCCCTCCAGCGCGTAGCAGGTGTTGGCCGTCGCATGCATCCGCGGCCGCAGGTCCCGGAGGTAGGCGCGGGTCTGATCGCGGGCGAACGCCGCGAGCTTGGCATCGCCGGTCCGCGCGTGGCGCTCCGCGGCCGCCATCACCCCCCAGTGGAAGAACCCGATCGCCGGCGCCCGGTCGTAGATCGCCGTCAGATCGCCATCGACCCCCACCAGCCAAGCCGCCAGCGCGGGCTCTTCGGTCGTCGCTTCCAGGAAGGCGAGCGCCAGCCAGATCTCGCCGTTGAAATAGTCGGAGGTCCGTCGCGAGCCCGGTCCGGCGCGAAAGCCCTCGCCCGGCCGCCACAGCGCCCGCAGTCCCCGCTCCCACGCGTCCCGCATGTCGGCGAAGCGTCCGTCGCCGGCGGCGCGGAAGAAATGCAGTTCGGCCAACAGGGCGAGCGCGGTGGCGCCGGCGCGGGCCCCGCCCGGCGTGCCGTCGGCGGAGACGAGAGCGCCGCCGGCAAACGCGATCGAGCGCACGGTCAAGGCCCCGAGGGCGGCGATCAGGCTCGCCCGCACCCCGTCGTCGCGGCCGAACGAATAGTACTCGGCCAGCGCATAGGCGGCCCCCGCTTGGCGCACGATATTGTCGCCCGCCAACGGCGTCCGCGTCGCGAAGTCGAAGCCGTAGGCGAACAGCCCAGAGGGCTGCTGAACGCTGCGCAGATGGGCGGCGGCGTCCGCGGCGGCGTTCCGCAGTCGCTCGCAGCCGAGGGCCGGCGCGACCGCTCCCCACCCCGCGACCAGCCCGAAAGCGATCGCGGCGACGAGAGGCCGGCGCCGGCGCCGTCGCGAGCCGGCTAAGGGGACCCCCATCGCCGATCGATCAGCACGCGTTCGCGATCCAGGGACAGCGGGTTGTCGACCATCAGCTTGTCGATCGCGGCCTCCAGCGCCGCCTCCGAAGACGCGGAGGCCGGCAGGAACGCGCCCGTCGGCTGCACCTTGGCGGCAACCGTCACCTCGCTCCGCCACCCGCCGCCGGCGCCACGGCAGGCGATGCCGACGGTCGCCGTGTCGCCCCGCGGGCCGGTCGCCGACAGCTCGTACTCGCGGCAATGCCGGCCGCCGCCGTCGACGAAGGTGAGAACCGGACGGACCCGGATCTCGCCTTTCGGGTCCGCCGACCGCAGAGCCACCGACGCCCCGCTCGCGGTGGTCTCAAGGACGTTTTCGACCCACCGGTCGAGGCCGGTCGCGGCCGCGACGTCGGCCTCGCCGCCCGGCGTCATGCGCGACAGGCCGTAGCCGCCGGCGACACCCACCACCAGCGCCACCGAGGCCGCGAGCGGCAGCGCCCACTGGCGGAAGGGCCGGAACACCCCCGACGTCCGCTTCGAACCGGCCGGGCGGGACCGCTGTTCCGGTCCGGGCGCGGCGTCGATCGCGCGCAACAGGGCCTCGGGGACGGGCTGATGCAGCGGCGACCCGAACGCCCGGCCGACCAGCGCGTCGGCCTTCGCAAACCGGCGCAAGCGTTCCCGCGCCTCCGGATCGCCGGCGAGCGCCGCCTCGACCGCGGTGGCCTCCTCGGAGGTCAGTTGGCCGTCGTGATAGGCCATCAGCGCTTCATCGGAAAGGGTGGTCATCGCGGACACCTCATCGAACCGGGTTGCCGGCGACGGAGGCCGGTGCCGGCGCCTCCAGGCGGGCGCCGATCCGCTGGCGGGCCCGCGCCAGCCGGCTGGTGACCGTGCCGATCGGGACGTCGAGCACCGCCGCCGCCTCCTGATAGGACAACCCGTCGACGGCGACGAGCATCAGCACCGTCCGCTGATCCTCGGGCAGTTCGCCGACGATCCGGCGGACCCGATCCAGGGTCAGCGCCGCCTCCGTCGTCCGGCGGCCGTCCTCGCCCGCAAGATCGGCGAGCACATCGGGATCCACCTGCTCGCCGCGCGTCCGCCTCGCCCGGAACCCGTCGATCCGAAGGTTCTGGATGATCCGGAACATCCAGCTGTCCAGCCGCGTCCCCGGCTGCCACTGATCGAGACTGGAAAGCGCACGCACGCAAGCCGCCTGCACCAGATCGTCTCCTTCGTCGACGGACCCCGTCAAGCCGTAGGCGAAGCGACGAAGCCTCGGCAACAGGGCCACCAGCTGCCCCTTCACGTCGTCGGACATCGCGACCGACTCAGGGCCTGTGCGAAGACAACGGACAATCGCATTGTTTCATCCCGCCCCGGCGCCACATTGTTGACACATCGATCGGCCACGCGCTCGGCATCCCGCTTCGCGACCGTCACCGCGATCGATGTCGGTGGCCCGCCATGGATGAACCTATCACGATGCCCGTTGTCGAGACGAGGACCACGCGCGATCGCGGAGTCGGACGCATGGAATCGTCGTCGCCCACGACGCGAGCCGGGAAGCCGCACCGGTGAAGCATCTCGTCATCGCCGTTCTCGCGGTGCTGATCGTCGCCGCCGTCCGTTTGCCCGTGCCGACGGAGCGAAAGGACGATCTGTCGCTGATCGCCGCGGCCTTGGCCGACGACGACGACGACGACGACGACGACGATGACGACGACGATGACGACGACGACGATGACGACGACGATGACGATGACGATGACGATGACGACGACGGGGGTGTCGGTGCGGCGAGCGGCGGCCTGTTCGGTCGAATCGGCCGCGCGCTCGGCCTCGGCGGCAGCGGCGGCGGCGGCAACGGTTCCTTCGCGCCCGACGAGGTCCTGGCGCTCAACGCCGGCGCAGCGGCGATCGAACGAGCGGAGACCCTGGGGTTCGTCGTGCTGTCCCGGCGGCCGCTGGCGGCGCTCGGCATCAATGTGACGCGGTTGAAGGTGCCGCCGAACCTGGATGCGATCGGCGGCCGCCAGCTTCTCCGGCGCGAGGTGCCGACCGCCGAGTACGACCTCAATCATCTCTACCGGACCGCCACGACCCCCTGCCGGGACGACCGCTGCTACGGCGCGTCGATGCTGCGATGGCCACCCACCCCGACCGCGTGCACGACAGGCATCCGGGTCGGATTGGTCGACACCGCGATCGACCTCGGTCATCCGGCGCTGCGCGGACAGTCGCTCAAGGCGCAATCGTTCGCGCCCGAGGGTCGGGCTCGATCCGGCTCCGCCCACGGAACGGCGGTCGCGGCACTGCTGTTCGGCAAGCCGGGAACGCCTTTCGCCGGGCTGATTCCCGGTGCGCAGGGCTTTGCGGCCGACGTCTTCTATCGCGACGCCGACGGGCACGACGCCGCCACCGCCGACGGCGTCGTGGCGGGCCTGGAGTGGCTGGCGCAACAAAACGTGCGGGTCGTCAACCTCAGCATCGCCGGTCCCGACAACGTCACCCTGCGGACAGCGAGCGACCGCCTCGACCATCGGGGCGTGCTGCTGGTCGCCGCCGCCGGCAACGACGGCCCCGGCGCGGGCCCCGCCTATCCCGCCGCCTACCCCAACGTCGTCGCCGTCACCGCGGTCGATGCCGAGCTCAAGCTGTTCCGCCGCGCCAACCGCGGCGACTATGTCGATCTGTCGGCACCCGGCGTGCGCATCTGGGCCGCGACGGCGGACGGTTCCGGCGACTACTTCACCGGAACGTCGTTCGCGGCACCGTTCGTCACCGCGGCCGCGGCGGTGAAGCTCGCCGCCAACCCGAAGGCACCGCCGACGGACGTGCGGCGGCAGCTCGCCACCCGCGCCGTCGACCTCGGAGCGCCCGGCCGCGACGGTCTCTACGGTTGGGGGCTGGTCCAGGCACCGTCCGCCTGTGCAAGCCGGTAGGCGATCCCCCCACTTCCGCGACGACGATCCCGCGAGGGAGTCGCCAATCCCGTCGTTCGGCGAGGAGACGGAATTCTTCGCCGCATGTGGGAAGAAGGTTCGCCGGCGTCCGTTCTCCAACTGTCAAGCTGGAACGGAGGCATTCGGCATGTTCATCCACACTCCGAGAAGCGAAGGATCCCTGCCTTCGCGATCCACATTCCGCCTGGTAAAGCGACCGGCACGAGGACGAAACGCCCTCGATTGCTGGATTGCCCTGCCGCACATCGCCAATCCCGACGCGACACCCCTGGTCGCGGTCCACGGCATCCGTCGTTGTGCCCGCCTCCAGGCGGCGGCGTTCGCGGCAAGGGCGGCGGCCCTCGGCCGGCCGGTGATCGCCCCGCTGTTCGACTCGCAGCGCTGGTCCGGCTACCAGCGGGTGGTCGAGCGACGTCGCGCCGACCTCGCCCTCCTGGCACTGATGGAGACGCTGCGGGTGGAGCGCATCTGGGGGGCGCGGCGTTTCGATTTGTTCGGGCATTCCGGCGGCGCCCAGTTCGCCCATCGCTTCGCCATGCTCTATCCCCATCTGATCGGCCGGCTCTCGGTTTGCGCCGCCGGCTGGTGGACGTTCCCCGATCGGGCGCCCTTCCCCTTAGGACTCGGTGCCGATGACCGAGCCGGCGGCCGGTGGGGTCCGCGCATCGAGGCGACCCTTCCCGCGTTCCTGTCGCTGGAGATGGCCGTCGCCGTCGGTGACGACGACGACGTCGCGGACGACGCGACGAGGCGGGGTATTGAGCTCGATCGCCAGCAAGGGGCCGACCGCAAGACGCGGGCGATCCGCTGGGTCGACGCGCTGACGGCGGCGACTGGTGCGCGCGGCATCACACCAAGGATCCGCTTGTCGATCCTGCCGGACTGCGGCCATGACTTCGCCGCCTGCATCCGCCGTGGCGGACTGGGCGACCTGGTTCTGCCGGACGTTCCGCACCGGTTCGGCGGTGTCGGTACGGCTTGGCCGCCCGCGGCCACCCCCCGTCACCCCCGACCGCGACCGTCCGAACGTCATTCATCGACCCCGTTTCCAGAGGGAGCCCAGCAATGACCGTCTACACCCCGCTCTCCATCTCGTTCGGAGATCACGTCAAGTGGGCCTTCACCACCCGCCGGGTCGACCGCGGCGACGCCGTCCGGCTCGTCGCCGACGTCGCCGCGGCGGCTCCCGGCGATCTCGTCGTCGGCCGGATCGACCGGATCGGCTGGCAGAAAGCCGTCCAGCTCGCCGAAGGGCGTGCGTCGACCCTCTATGAGGGCGACATGGTCGTCCTTGCCTGCGGCGCGCGCTATGCACCCGATCAGTTCGAGGGCATCGCCGAAATCGGCGCCGAAGGTGCCGACATGCTCGCTGCCGGCGGCGTGCTGGGGCGAGTTCGCCAGCGGCACGAACGGATGTCGGCGCCGACGCGGGTGATTCCGCTCGGTCTGCTCGCCGATGGCAACGGCAGGGTGCTCAACCTCGACGCCTATGCCATGCCAACGACGCCACGGCCGGCGGAGCTGCCCTCGATCGTCGTGGTCGGGGCGTCGATGAATGCCGGCAAGACCACCGCGACGGCCAGCCTCGCCCGCGGCCTCGGCCGTGCCGGCTATCGCGTGGCGGCGATCAAGGCGACCGGCACGGGCGCCTTCGGCGACTTCAACGCCTTTCGCGACGCCGGAGCGACGTTCGTCGCCGACTTCACCGACACCGGCATGGCCTCGACCTACCTGCAGCCGTTGCCGCGGATCGCCGCTGCGCTCGATACCTTGCTCGGGCAGGCGGCGTGCGCGGGCTGCGAGGTGGCGGTCGTCGAACTGGCCGACGGCGTATTTCAGGCCGAAACCGCCGCCTTGCTGCGCGATCCCGCGATCCGCACGACGTTCGGTGGGGTCCTGTTCGCCGCCCCGGATGCCCTCGCCGGGGCCGGCGGCTGCCATGCGTTGCAGACGCTCGGGATCCGACCGGTCGCCCTGACCGGCAAGCTGAGCTGCTCGCCGCTCGGGGCCGCCGAAGCCGAGATCGCGACCGGCATCCCCGTTCTCACCCGCGACGCGCTCTGCGATCCGGCGGTGGCGACGTCGCTACTCATGGCGACCAACCCTGGTCGCTGTCTGGGAGCGGCGGCATGAGTCGGCTGCCCCCGGTCTCCGGCGCCGGCCGCAGCCGACGCATCGTGCTGGTCGCAGGCCTCGCCCTCGGACAGGCGCTCTGCACCGGCGTGGCAGCGTTCGCGACCCGCGACGTGTTTGCCGCCTTCGGCGCGCCCGCATCGCCGCTGCCCTTCCACGCGGCCGCTTTGGTGGCAGCCGCCGGGCTGACGCTCGCGATCCTGAGGATCGGCGAAAGGGTGGAAGCGGAACGGCTCGGCCAGGACTACGCGGCCGCCCTGCGCATCCGGCTGTTCACCCACCTCACGCGCTTGGCGGCAAGCGACATCGCCCACCGCCGCGTCGGATACCTGACCCTTCGCTTCGTCGGCGACCTCACGGCGGTCAAGGGGTGGATCAGCCACGGTCTCACGCGCCTGATCTCGTCCGGCACCGTGTTGCCCTCGGCCACCGGGGTCCTGTTCCTGCTCGATCCCCGATTGGCGCTGGCGGCCGTCGCGCCGCTCGTCATCGGCCTGACGATGATGGCGTCCGCGAGAGCGTTCCTCGGTCCGGCCCACCGGCGGTTGCGCAGCCGCCGCGCCAGGCTCGCCGCCGATCTCGCCGAGCGCGTGCCGCACGCGCCCGAACTCCGCCTGCTCGGGCGCGGTCAACGAGAGCGCGCACGATTGCGGCGAACCACGCAGCGTATGGTGCGCGCAGCGCTCGGACGCGCACGGGCAGCGGCGGCGTTGCGGGCAGTGCCCGACGCGGTCGCGGGCGTGGGGGCCGCGGCGTTGATGCTGACGGCGTTGTGGAGCGGAACACCCGCCGCCGTGACTGCCGGCGGACTCGCGGCGTTCGGACTGATGATCCGACCGCTGCGCGATCTGGCAGGAACGGCCGACCGGTGGCATGCATGGGTCGCGGCACGGGAAAGATGTGAGGCGCTGCTCGCCGCACCGACCCTCGATCAGCCGCGGGGAACCAAAAGGGCACCCCTCGCCGATACGTCTCCGATCGTGCGGTTCAGCCACGTCTCGGCCGTAACGTTGGCTGATGTCAACGCCGAGGCCGGCGCCGGCGCGAAGATCGCCGTCGTCGGCCCCAACGGAGCGGGCAAATCGACGTTGATTCGTCTTGTCGCCGGGCTGGAACTGCCGCAGCAAGGCCGGATCACGATCGCCGGCCGGACGCCGGTGTCGTTCACCGCCGCCGAACGGCGGCGGACGATCGCCCTGGTCGGCGCCCGCGCCCCGATCCTGGCCGGCAGCCTGCGTCGCGCACTGACGATGGGCGTCGCGAGGCGCCCGGCCGACCGCGCCATCCTCGCAGCCGCCGAACGGTTCGGGCTCGCCGCCGTGGTCGAGCGCCTGGGCGGCCTCGACGGCACGGTCGCCGAAGGCGGGCGCAACCTCTCGGCCGGCGAGGCGCGGCGCGTGCTGCTCACGCGCGCCGCCCTGTCGGAGGCCCGGCTGCTGTTGCTGGACGAGCCCGACGACGCCCTCGATGCCGACGCGCCGCGATTGATCGCCGAACTGGTCCGAAGCAGCGGCGCGACGACGCTGCTCGCCACCCACGCGATCGAGATCGCCGCGACCATGGATGCCATATGGTTCATCGAGAATGGCCGGCTGACGGAGACGGGGACACCGACCGCCGTTCTCGCGGGCGAGGGCCCGGCGGCGGCGTTCTTTGGGCGCCGGACGGCTGCATGACGGTCCTGCCCGCCCGGCATCTCCGACAATGGCGGAGCCGCTATCTCCCGAACCGGTCGCGGAGAGCGGCGTAGAGGGCGCGCATCCCCATGGCCTCTCCTCCCTCGGGCCGTCCCGGCCGCGTGCTGGAGTTCCAGGCCATCACGTCGAGATGGACCCAGGGACGGGCCGGTGCGGCGAACTCGGCGAGAAACAGGGCGGCGGTGATGGCGCCGGCGAAGGGAAGATCGGGAGCGTTGGTGAGGTCGGCGACCTTGCTGTCGAGATATCGGCGATAGGGCTCCCACAGCGGCAGGCGCCACAGCGGATCGCTCACGGTCGCCCCGTGAGAGAGGAGCGCAGCGGCGAAGTCGTCGTCGTTGCTGAACAGCGCCGGCAGCTCCGTTCCGAGCGCGACCCGCGCGGCGCCGGTCAGCGTGGCGCAATCGACGAGCAGCGCCGGTTGTTCGGAGGCCGCCTCGGCCAACGCGTCGGCAAGGATGACCCGACCTTCGGCGTCGGTATTGCCGATCTCGACGGTGAGACCTTTGCGAGTCCTGACCACGTCCAGGGGGTGCAGGGCGTTGCCGGAGACGCTGTTCTCGACCGCGGGGATCAACACCCGCAGCCGGACCGGCAGGTTGGCCGACATCACCATCTGCGCGAGGCCCAGAACGGTCGCGGCGCCGCCCATGTCCTTCTTCATCAACTTCATCGCCGCCGCGGGCTTGATGTCGAGGCCCCCCGAGTCGAAGCAGACCCCCTTGCCGACGAGGGTCACCTTGGGGTCGCCTTCTTCGCCCCAGCGCAGCTCGATCAACCGCGGCGGTCGATGGCTTGCTCGACCGACGGCATGGATGGCGGGAAAGTTGCGAATCACCAGTTCGTCGCCGACGATCACCTCGAACCGGGCGCCGTGGCGTTCGGAAAGCGTTTCGGCAGAACGGGCGAGTTCCTCCGGCCCCATGTCGTCGGCGGGGGTGTTGATGAGGTCCCGGACCAGGAACGTCGCCGCGGCCGCGCGCTCGACTCCGGCCCGGTCGCAGTTTTCCGGCCAGACCAGGGTCGCCGGCGACCCTTCTCGCTTGCGGTAGCGGTCGAAGCGGTAGCTGCCGAGCGCCCATCCGAGAGCAGCGCTGTCGGCGCCCCGCGGATCGAGCGGGCGGTCGATGCGGTAGACGGCCTGCGGCAGCTTGGCCGGAAACGCCGCCCAGTCCCACGGCTCGCCGTCACCGCCGATCCCGACGAACACGCGCTCCAGGTCGCCATTGACCCCGGCGATCGGACAGATGGATCCCGGTTCGGCGTTGAAGCGGGTCGCGGCGATCCAGCGCCGCACCGGTTCGGGTTCGCACGCGAGCATCGCTTCGAGGGAAATCGCAGCCATCGGCGTCAAGGCGACGGTCCCCGCAGGGGCCGACGCGACAAAGCATCCACTCGCCATGTTCAGAACACGTCCGGCGGGATCAGGCCCGCTCTCTCGTAGTAGTGGGCCGCACCCGGGTGCAGCGGAATGGCGATGCCGTCGAGGGCCCGGGCGACCTCGATCTGCTTGCCGTTCGGGTGACCGCTATCCAGGATCTTGCGATTGCTGGGATGCCAGAGGGCCTTGGTGATGCCGAACACCAGGTCTGCGTCGGTCGATGCCGCAACCACCAGCTGGGCGCCGACGCTGAGAGTCGCGGTGCCATCGACGCCACGATAGGTGTCTCCGGGAATGACCGCCTCGCCGAAGAACGGTCGCTCGGCCCTGATGGCCTCCGCCGCCTCCCCGGTGATCGGCACCAGGTCGATCTCGAAGGTGTCCGCGGTGTGAGCGATAGCGTGGATCGGGTAACCGCCGACCATGAAGTAGGCGTCGATCTCACCTGCGGCGAGCATGTCCCCGGCCTTGCCCAACTTCTCATGGAAGGCCACCACGTCGCTGCGGCCCATCCCGTAGGCGCCGAGGACGATTTCGGCGACGACCAGCGTTCCAGATTCCTTCTCACCCAGCGAGACCCGTTTTCCCCTCAGATCGGCCACCGTTTCGATTCCGGATTCGCGCCCGGCAACCACGTGCACCGCTTCCGGAAACAGATTGGCGATGGCGCGCAGGTTGCCGAGACGCCTCTCCCCGGCGAACGCGCCTTTGCCCAGATAGGCGGCGTAGGCGACGTCGGCCTGTGTCAGCGCGAGGTCGAGGGTGCCGGCGGCGACATCGGTGACGTTCTGCACCGAGCCCTGGGTGGAGACGGCGGCGGCGATCAGACCCGGCACGCCGCAGCTGCCGCCGACCTCGCAAGCCCGCGATCCCGGCGGATTGCTGATCGCGCTGGCGATCAGCCCGCCGACCGGGAAGTAGGTCCCGCCGGTGGAACCGGTGCCGATGCGAATGAGCCTCAACTCCTGGGCGACGGCAGCGCCCGCGACGAGGATTGCCGTGATCGTGGAGATCGCGATCAGTAACGGGACGCTGCGCGTCGTTCGCTCGGCCATCAGCGATCAAGCCCCTGTAATACGCCCTTCTTTGCGGCATAAGGTAGGAACGGCCGGCATCTTCGCCAAGACGGGACACATGCTCCGATTGGCGAACATCGCCTAGACAACGAGTCGTACGAACGAGATCAGCGCCGCCACTCCGATGCCGAGGACGATCAGCCCGAGCGCGACGTTGACGACCTCGATGATCGCCACCGGCGTATGGTGCCTGACCGCCGAGGCCAGCGCAGTCAGGGTCGCCCACCACAGCGCCGAGCCGACGAAAACACCGACGACGATCAGCCCGCTGCTCCAGGTGTCGAGCGGCTGGGTGCCGAACAGGCCGACGCCGGCGAACACGCCGATGAACGCGAAAAACGTGGCCGGGTTGACGATCGTGAGCAGGAAGCCCGTGGACAGAACGCGCGTCATCTTCCACCAGCGCCGCAGTTCGACACCGAGCGGCGGCGGTGCCTGGACGATCGAGAGCCGGCGCCTACGGATCATCTGCACGCCGAGGCTGACCAGAAGAAGGCCGCCGATCAGACGGACCGGAGCCGGGTGGTCGATCAGCACATGGGTCACCAGCGAAAGTCCGAGCATCGCCGCCGCCGCGAGGGCACCGTCGGCCGCCGCCGCCCCGATACCGCCGATCAGCGCCATCAGCCAGCGACCCTCGAAGGCCCGCCGCAGGCACAGGGCGCCGACCGCACCCACCGGCACGGCGACGACGAAGCCTGCGAAAACGGCTTTCCCGAACATGACGGGATCGACCAAAACCAGAGGCCCCCTGTGATCAGCTTTCGCTGCCGGTTGTCGCGAAGAAGCCGGCGACGCCGGTTCGCGGCGGCAATCTACCACGCCACCGACCGCCGACCAGCCGAATTGCCGGCCGTCCCCGACGCCTTGCCAGTTCCGATGGCGCCGTGATAGTAATCCGGGACCATGGCAGCCTCGGTCCTCGGTTTTGAACCCTGTTTGATCGCCTGCCACGAGTGCGGCCAGTTGCACCGCGTGAATGCCGTGCCCGAACGGGGTGGTGCCCGGTGCGTGCGGTGCGGCAGCGGTCTCTACAAGGCGAAACGGAACAGCGTCGAGCGCTCCCTTGTGCTGACCGTCGCAGCTCTCATTCTGTTCACCCTGGCGGTCAGCTTTCCGTTCATGAGCTTCGCGCTCGAAGGCCGGGTCCAGGAGGCCAATCTATTCACCGGTGTCGTCGAGCTCTATCGGCAGGGGTTGTGGCCGCTGGCAGCGCTGGTCCTCTGCGTGATGGTGCTGTTTCCGCTGCTCAAACTGCTCGCCGGCCTGTACGTGCTGCTGCCGATGTGGCTCGACCGGCGACCGGCACACGCGGCGGGTGTATTCAGGCTGGTGGAGACCCTGCACCCGTGGGCGATGATGGAGGTGTTCCTGTTGGGAGTCCTCGTCGCCTACGTCAAACTGGTCGAGATGGCGACGGTCGAACTCGGCATCGCCCTCTACTCGTTCGCGGCACTGATCGTCGTCATGGTATGGTCGGAGACCTCGCTCGATCCGCGCCAGGTCTGGGACAGGCTGCCAGTTCGCGGCGGCCGGTCGCGCGGCGGGGATAGCGGCGTTCTCGTCGGCTGCCATGCCTGCGACCTGGTCTGCCGCGTCCGACCCGATGAGGGCGGCGACCACGCCCGCTGCCCGCGCTGCGGTGCGGCACTGCACCGGCGCAAGCCGAACAGCCTGTCGCGGACGGCGGCCCTGGTGCTGACGGCCGCGATCCTCTACATCCCCGCCAACGTGTATCCGGTGATGACGGTGATTTCCTTCGGCAAAGGAACACCCGATACCATCCTCAGCGGCATCCGCGAGCTGTTCCACGCCGGCATGTGGCCGCTGGCGCTGTTGGTGTTCTTCGCCAGCATCACGGTGCCGATGTTGAAACTGGCCGGGCTCAGCTATCTTCTTTTGTCCGTGCGGCGGAAATCGCGCTGGCGGCTGCGGGATCGGACGCTGCTCTTCCGCATCATCGAGGCCGTGGGGCGCTGGTCGATGATCGACATCTTCATGATCTCGATCCTGGTCGCACTGGTCAAGCTGGGGACGATCGCGACGATCGAACCCGGTGTCGGCGCGACGTCGTTCGCGGCCGTGGTGATCGTCACGATGATCGCCTCAATGTGTTTCGATCCCCGGCTGATGTGGGACGCGGCGGAGGCGGAAGATGGCAGAGCGCGGCGAAGCGGATAACCGATCGAGCGACGCACCCGACGTCGTCGTCACGTCGCGACGCGGCCTGTCGATCGTCTGGCTGGTGCCGCTGGTGGCGGCGGCGATCGCCGGATGGTTGGCCTATACCACCCTCACCGAGCGCGGGCCGTTGATTACCATCTCGTTCGAGACGGCGGAGGGCCTGGAGGCCGGCAAGACCCAGGTGAAATTTAAAGACGTGCAAATGGGCATCGTCGACGATGTGGTGATCGCCGAGGATCTCTCCCACATCGTCGTCACCGCGCGGATGGAAAAGTCGGCCGCGCCCCACGTCACCACCAACACCCGGTTCTGGGTCGTCCGTCCGCGGCTGACCGCCGGCGGGGTCTCGGGCCTGGGAACGCTGGTGTCCGGCGCCTACATCGAGATGGATCCGGCGAAGGGCGAACCATCGCGCAAGTTCGTCGGCCTCGAGATCCCGCCGGTGATCGCATCGAACGTGGCGGGGACGCAATACCTGCTCGAGGCCGATGCGCTCGGTTCCGTCAGTCCGGGATCGCCCATCTATTTCCGCGGCATCCCCGTCGGCGAGGTTCTCGGCTACGAGCTCGCCGCCGAGGCGCGACGTGTCTACATCCACGCCTTCGTCAAAGCGCCGCACGACAGGCTCATCAACGTCGATACCCGTTTTTGGAACGCGAGCGGCATTGGCCTCTCGATGGGAACGGACGGCATCGACGTCCAGATCCAATCGCTGCAGTCGCTGTTGACCGGTGGTCTCGCCTTCGAGACACCGTCCCATGCCCTCTCTCTTCCTCCGGCCAAGGACGGAACCCTGTTCACGCTCTACGCCAATCGCGCCGCGATCGGCGACGCCGACCTGACCGAGAAGTATCCGTTCCTGGTATCCTTCGACGGATCTGTCAGGGGGCTCGAAATCGGCGCCCCGGTCGAAATGCGCGGAATCAAGATCGGCTCGGTCACCGACATCCAACTCGCCTTCGACGCGGACACGGAAACGATCCGGATCCCCGTGACCATCGTCATCGAACCCGAGCGGATGGCCCGCGTCGGTGGCGAACGGCGCTTCGAGGATCTGTACGAGGGGGCGCGAGTCGCGGTGCGGAACGGGCTTCGCGCCCAGCTCAAGACCGGAAGCCTGCTCACCGGCCAACTGTTCGTCGACCTCGACTACTACCCCGATGCGCCGGCCGCGGAACTCGCGATGGACGGCAGGTATCCCGAACTGCCGACCGTCCCGACCGAGCTGGCGGTAATCGCCAAGTCAGTCAACGAGATCCTTGAGAAGCTTGCTGCGCTGCCTCTCGAATCGATGGTCGACGATGTCCGCAGGCTGATCCGGGCGACCGAGGGCGTCATCGCGTCCCCAGACATCCGCCAGGCGGTGGCGTCCCTGCGGCAGACGGCGGACGCGGCCGAGGCGACAATGAAGCAGGCGGAGAACACGCTCGCCTCAGCCGACTCGCTGATCGGGCCGCAATCCCAGTTGCGCTATGACACGGTGGAAATGATGAAGGAACTGCGGGCCGCCGCCCGATCGATCCGGGTGCTGACCGACTACCTCGAGCGGCATCCTGAGGCGTTGATCCAGGGCAAGGGCGGAGGTTCGGGACGATGATCGGACGACCGATTTCCTTGCCAGTGCGGATCTTGCTGGTGGCCGGCCTCCTTCTCGGGGCCTGTGCCGAGACACCCGCCAGTCGGTTCTACACGCTGTCGGGTCTCGGCAACGACGACGCCGTCGAGGGCGCCGCGGGGCGGAACCTGGCCGTGGGCGTGGGGCCGGTCTCGCTGCCCCGCTATCTCGACCGTCCGGAAATGGTGTTGCGGACCGACCCCAATACTTTCGAGTTCGCCGAGTTCGACCGCTGGGGCGAGCCGCTGCAGGACACCGTTCCGCGCGTGTTGACCGAGAACCTGTCGGTGCTGCTCGCCACCGACCGGGTGTTCCTGTTCCCGCGCCGCCGGGCTACCGCCGTCGACTATCTGGTCGAGGTGCAGGTGACCCGTTTCGACGTCGACGTCGGCGGTCCGGCCGTGCTCGCCGCGAGGTGGGAGATCTTCGACGACAACGGCAACACGCTCGGGATCGATCGTTCGACGTTCACCGCCGATGTCGCCGGCGCCGACTTCGGCGCCATCAGCGTGGCATTGAGCGAGACCGTCGCCGCCCTCAGCCGCGAGATCGCGGCGGCGATCCTGTCGCTGTCGGCCCAGCGCTGATCGCCATTCCGTGCGAGCCGGCGCCGCATGCGAGCCACGGACAACGGGCTTGCGCGCCATTGATGATGTTGCGAGATTGGCCGCATCAACGAAGACGATCGTGCGGGATCAGCGCACCAGTGCCAATGGAGGAGAGCGGGCGATGACCGCCTTGACGGAGGCCGCGTCCGGAGATTGCGCGTTGAGCTTCAGTTGGCCTGGTGACGGGACCTTGCTGGTCCGACTGGCGGGAAGCTGGACCCTTCAAGCGCATCCGCCCTCGGCCGACGAAGTCCGTCGGCGGATCGAAGCCGACTCGCCGGTGCACCGGGTCGCCTTCGACGCCGCCGCGGTCGCCGGCTGGGACAGCGGTCTGCTTTCCTTTGTCAATAATGTTCAGAAGTTCTGTGCCGGTAAGGACATCGCCGTCGATGTCGGCGGCCTGCCCGGCGGTGTCAGGAGACTGCTCGACCTGGTCGCCGCCGTCCCGGAACGCAAGGGCGCGCGCCGGAGTGACGACCGTGAGCCGTTTCTCGTTCAGGTTGGCAACGGCTGGCTCGACATCGTCCGATCCTGTGGCGACATGGTTCAGTTCATCGGCGAGATGGTGCCCAGTTTCGCCCGCTTCTTTACCGGTCGGGCTCGCTTTCGCCGCTCCGATTTCATGCTGATCGTTCAGCAGTGCGGCGCCCAGGCGCTGCCGATCGTGTCGCTGATCAGCGTTCTCGTGGGAATGATCCTGGCCTTCGTCGGCGCCGTCCAGTTGCAGCAGTTCGGGGCACAGATCTTCATCGCCAATCTGGTCGGGATTGCCGCCTCGCGCGAGATGGCGGCCATGATGACCGCGATCATCATGGCTGGACGGACCGGCGCCGCGTTCGCCGCTCAGCTCGGAACCATGCAGGTCAACGAGGAGATCGACGCGCTGACGACTCTCGGCTTTCCGCCGATGGACTTTCTGGTCCTGCCCCGCATGGCGGCGCTGATCCTGATGATGCCTCTGCTCACCCTCTACGCCGCCCTGCTCAGCATGCTCGGCGGGCTGATCGTCGGCGTCGGCATGCTCGACCTCTCGCTGACCCAGTACCTCAACCAGACCCAGGCGGCCCTCACGCTGACCGACTTCGCGATCGGACTGGTCAAGAGCTCGGTCTACGGCGTGCTGATCGCCATCGCGGGTTGTCTTCGCGGCCTCCGCTGCGGCCGCAGCGCATCCGCGGTCGGCGACGCCGCCACCTCCGCGGTGGTGATGGCGATCGTCATGATCGTCGTCGCCAACGGTCTGTTCGCCGTTCTCACCCATGTGCTCGGCATCTGAGAGAGATGAGGAAACACCCCCGATGACGAACCAAAGCGATGAGTAAGAAGGCGAATCCCAGACTGACCGGCAGCTTCGTCATCGGTGCGGTGGCGTTGCTGGTCCTCGGGGTGATCGTTTTCGGCAGCGGCCGCTGGTTCGCCGAGGTGGCGAACTTCGTCTCCTATTTCCGGGGATCCGTACAGGGCCTCGGCGTCGGCTCACCAGTGACGTTCAGGGGTGTTCCGATCGGTCAGGTTCGATCGGTCGAGCTGCTCTATGACGTCGACAACCTTGAGTTCCTGACCCAGGTGCTGTACGAAATCGATCCCCGCTCCTTCAGGGAGCGAACCCGAGAAGTTCGTGATCCAACGGAGCAGATCAACAGGCTGGTGGAGAGCGGGCTCCGCGCCCAGCTGATCCAGCAGAGCTTCGTCACGGGCCAACTCGCAGTCCAGATGGACATGTTTCCGGGCACTCCTGCGGAGCTGCTGGGACTGCGGACCGATCGCTTCGAGATCCCGACGACGCCGTCCACGGTCGAAGAGCTGGAGGCGACGATCAGGCGAATCGCCAAGAGCCTCGATGCCCTCAACATGCAGACGATCACCGACGACATCGAGAGGACGGCAGAGGCGATCCGCGAACTGGTCACCCGCCCCAGCCTGACGGAGGCGGTCGACAATGCCAACGGGGTCCTCGCCGATGCCCGCGACCTGCTCGCCAAACTCGAAAGCCGCATCGATCCGCTGGCGACCAGCGTCGACGACACGGCCAGAGCGGCGCGCGAGGCGATCGCGGAAGCGCAACGGACGTTCGCGACCGCGCGAACCGCGGTGATGAACATCGAGCGGACCTTGGCCCGCGCCGAAGCCCTGATGACGACGGCGAACACGGTGATCGAGCCGGGGTCGCCACTGCACTTCGAACTGGTCTCGGCGCTCCGCGAAGTGTCTGGTGCCGCACGCTCGTTCCGGAGTCTCGCCAACGCTCTCGAACGCAATCCCAACCTGCTGCTGTTCGGCAGGCAGGCGCCCGGAGGCAGATGAATGAACGCGAGGCTTGTCGGCATGGCGGGTGTCCTCGGGGGCATGCTGCTGGTTCTCGGCGGATGCACCGGCATCCTGGGGCTGGGTGGATCCGCGCCGGTCAATTTCTATGTGCTGTCCCCTGTTCCGGAATCGGCCACTGCTCGACCGGCAACCCCGCCGACGGGCCAGATCGGCGTCGGCGTCGCCCCGGTGGTCGTTCCCGAATATATGGAAGGGCGGATGATCGTGACCCGGACCAGTCCGTACACGGTCAATCTGGCCGAGCTTCAAAGCTGGGCGGCGCCGCTGTCCGAGCACGCCACCGCCGTGCTGATCGACAATCTGTCGACATTGATCCCCTCGGAGCGGGTCCTGCGAATGCCGCTGCCGCGGCCGATCGCCATCGATTTCGAGGCCAGGGTGCGACTGGAGACGTTCGAGCGAACCGAGGACGGCTCCGTTCAACTGGTGGCGCGGTGGCTGCTGTTCGACGAACGGACCGGCGAGGCTTCCCAGGTGAAGACCTCCCGCTATCAGTCCCCCGTCCTCCTCGCCAGCGGCGCGCCTGCGCCAATGCTGATCACCGCCGCCGAAGACATCGAGGTTTACGAGGCGATCGTTGCGGCGATGAGCCGGGTGCTCGGTGATCTCAGCCGCGAGATCGCCGCCGCGATCAGAGCGGCGGCGATGACCACGCCATCCGGATGACACGAGAGCAGCGCCATCTCTCCCCGCTCGCCCGGGCGACTGCTCTGCTGGCTGTCGGTGTCGTCTTTCTGTTGACCGCCCTGACGCCGCCGGTCGCCTCGGCTCAAGGCGCCGACGAGACCCTCGCGGCCGTCGCTCGCCAATGGCACCGGACGCTCGATCTGATCGAACGGTATGTCCAGAGCGGCGACCACTCCGCGGAACTCCACGACACCTACTCGGGTCACCTCGAGGGCATCGCGAGCGATGCCGGTCGATTGCACGCCGAGGCGGAGCGGCAGATTGCGGCCAAATCCCGGCTGCTGGAGGCCTTGGGCCCCCCGCCGGCCGAGGGAGAGCCCAGGGAACCCCCGGATGTCGCGGGCGAGCGCCGGCAGCTGACCCAGAGCATCGCCGCGTTCAAGGCCCAGATGGCGCAGGCGGAACTCGCTCGCACGCGGGCGCGAGAGCTTCAGGGGGCCCTCTCGGAGGCGGTGCGAGCGCGATTCATCGAACAACTGTTCGCCCGTGACCGCTCGCCGTTGGCGCCCGAAGTCTTCGCCAAGGGGGCCCCCGAATTCGTCGGCGTGCTGGGCCAACTCGCCCATGCACCGATCGAGTGGTATCGCGGCCTCACACGCGAGCAGCGGCAGAGCATCTGGTTGAACTGGCGGATGTCGTTCTTCCTCGTCGCCTTGATGCTCGGGTTCGTGATCCGTCGCGCGCTGCTCCGTCGTCTCGGGCCTGATCCACAGATCGAGGACCCCAGCTATACCCGCCGCTTCGTCGCGGCGATCGCGAAGGCGGTCGCCGACGGCATCCTACCGGCGGGCATCGTCGCCGCCGTCTACATTCGCATCAGGGCTGAGACGGAGTTGATCTCCGGTCTGGCCGCGAACGTGCTGGCGTCGCTCTGTCTGCTGCTGATCTTCTTCGCCTTGTCGAGAGCGCTCACCCGTGCCGTGCTCGCGCCCGAGCTGCTGTCGTGGCGACTGACGCGGCTCACATCTCAGGCCGCAGGCAAGCTCAGCCGGCGCATCATGGCGCTGGCGGTCATCGTCGCGATCTCGCTGTTTTTCAAGGGATTGAGGGACTCGGTGCCGGAGTTGCCGGTCACTTCCGAAGTGGTCGCATTCTACGTGTTCGTGATAGGGACGTTGCAGGCCCTCGGCCTCGTCCTGATCATGCTCGGCGACGGCTGGCGGACGAAAACGGACGGCGGGCCCGAGGAAGTGGCGCCAGCCGAGCCCCCTGCCCCCGCCGGCGCCGCCGGTGGCGCCGGTGGCGCTGGCGAGCCGGAGCAGGGCCACCGCTACGCCGACATCGCGCGATACGTCGTGATGGGGGTCGCCGTCCTCGGCGTTGCCGCAGCCGCGGCCGGCTACGTCCGCCTCGGGTTCTATCTCGTCGACAACCTCGTCGTCAGCACGGCGACGGTCGCCGCACTGTTCCTCGCGCGCGGGATTCTGCGGGAACTGACCGGTCTGGTGCTCAAGACCGAGGTCCTGAAAACGCGGCTGGGGCTGAAGGCGTCGACACGCCAGACGCTCAAGTTCTGGTTGCGGGCGATCCTCGATCCGATCCTGGTCGGTTTGGGGCTGTACGTGATCGCGCAGTATTGGGGCGTTCCGCCCGGCGACATGGCGAACTGGATCGCCTCGGTTCTGGCCGGCTTCACCGTCGGCGGCGTCACCATCTCGCTCGTCGACATCGCGCTCGCCCTTATCGTGTTCGCGGTCGCTCTGGTGGCCACCCGCATGGTCCGCCAGGGGCTCGCCGAGACCATCCTGCCGAGGACGTCCCTCGATACCGGTGTTCGCAACTCGATCGCCACCGGCGCCGGCTACATCGGTGTCGTCGTCGCGGTGCTCATGGCGATCGGGGTTCTCGGCATCGATCTCTCGAACATCGCGATCGTCGCCGGCGCGCTGTCGGTCGGCATCGGGTTCGGCCTCCAGAACATCGTCAACAACTTCGTCTCCGGTCTCATTCTGCTGGTCGAGCGGCCGATCAAGGTCGGCGACTGGGTCGTCGTCGGCACCAACCAGGGCTACGTCAAGCGCATCAACGTGCGGGCGACGGAGATCACCACCTTCGAGCGGGCCTCCGTGATCCTGCCCAATTCGGAGCTGCTGTCGAGCGCGGTGATGAACTGGACCCACAAGGACAAGATGGGCCGCGTCGAGGTGCGGGTCGGGGTCGCCTACGGATCCGACACCGCGAAGGTCCGCGAGCTCCTGCTCGCCTGTGCCAAGGCCCATCCGGAGGTGATGTCATGGCCGGCACCGTTCGTCCTGTTCCTGAATTTCGGCGGCAGCTCCCTCGATTTCGAGCTGCGTGCATTTCTCCGCGACGTGGAGAAGCGCCTCTCGGTGGGGAGTGATCTCCGCTTCGCCATCGACGCGGCGTTTCGCGAAGCCGGCATCGAGATCCCGTTCTCGCAGCACGACATCCACCTCCGCGACATCGACCGGCTCGAGCAAGCACTGGCTGCGCTGTCGACGGGGACCAAGGGGATCGGCGCCGGACCCAAGGCGCCGGACGATCCGACCGAGGCGACAGCGCGGACGAGCGTGAGACCCGCCGGCGACCATCAGGCTTGAACCAGGAGCCGCTCCGGGCGTCACCGGGTCACTTGGCGCCGCAGAACGTCCGCAACTCGCGAAACAGGGCGTCGTCGGTAATGACGCGTGGCACCTTGTGCTGCCCGCCGAGCTGACGGCGGCTCTTCATCCATGCCGCAAAGGTGCCGGGCGCAACCGGGTGGACCCGCGGGCGGCCGAGTCCGTAGTCGCCCTTGCGGTGGACCGCGTAGTCCTCGTTGGCGGCAGCGAGATGGGCGTCGAGATGGCTTGCGAACGCTGTGAGATGCGGGGCAGCCGGGTAGCCTTCGGCGAACTCGACGATGTAGAGGTGATGGCCGATCTCGCGATCGCGTTCGGCGACGAGAGCGCCAACGGAGAAGTCGGTGACCTCGGCGGCAATGGCGGCGGCGGCGGCGGCGACCGCGGCTTCGATCTCTTCGGCGATCAGGTGCTCGCCGACCGCCGACAGTCCGTAGACGGTGCGGCCGCTGATGACGATCCGGGGTGGGGAGAGGTCGATGAAGCGCACCGTATCGCCGACCACGTAGGACCACAGGCCGGCGTTGGTGGAGAGGACCAGCGCGTAGTTGACGCCGATCTCGGCGGTCGCAAGCCAATGACGAGTCGGGGCCGCCCGGTCCAACTCGTCCACCGGGACGAACTCCATGAACAGACCGCGGTCGAGAATCAACCGCAGGCCATCGCCGTCGCCGCGATCGGCGACGGCGATGAACCCCTCGCTCGCCGGATAGACCTCCCGTGTCTCGGCGTGGCCGCCCGCCAACAGCCGGGCGAAGGCGGCGCGGTAGGGAGCGAAACTCACCCCCCCGTGCACGACCAGTTCCAGGTCGGGGTAGAAGTCGGCGAGGCGGCCGGCCGTGTCGGGCTTGACCTCCGCGAGCTTGGCGAAGAACAGCAACAGCCAGCTTGGCGTCCCGCTGATCGCACGGATGTCGCGGTCGAGCGAGGCCGGCGCCAGACGGCCGATCTTCGCTTCCCAATCGGTGATGGTCTCCAGGCGGCGTGGCGGAAAGTAGCGGAGCCGCGCCCACCACGGAATGGTGCCGGCGACGATGCCGGAGAGATCGCCGCTCCAGATGCCGGGGGACAGCTCGATCAGGTCGGTGGAGCCCCCGAGCATGAAACTGCGGCCCGCCATCACCTTCGACCGCGGCCGGTTGGCGAGGTGATGGACGATGATGTCGAGACCCGCCATCCGGTCGGCGGCCAGCTTCTCCCGTGAGCAGGGAATGTTCTTGGTGATGCCGGTCGTCGTTCCAGAGGTGACGGCGAAGAACGGGACCGTACCGGGCCAGGAGATGTTGGTGAGTCGGGGAAAGCTCGCTCGCCAGTAGTCCTGCCAGAAGTCCTCGTAGCGCCGGAGCGGCACCCTGGCTTGGTATTCCTCGACGGTGCGGATGTCGGTGAAGCCGTGGTCGAGGCCGAAACGCGTCCGTCGCGCCCGGGCGAGCAGCGCCGCCAACATCCGCCGCTGGACCATGACCGGATCTTCGGCAGCGAGACCGCGCAAGCGGGGGCGGGCATAGAGCCGCGCCAGCGGCGTGACGTCGAGCATTGCTGTCGCCCCCCTCCCGTTCTCGCGGGAGACGCTCTCGCGGACAACGGATCGTGTCAGCGCGAGAGCGTCAAGGTCTGCTTCGCCCGGGCCCGGAACACCTCGGCGCGAAGCGGCAGTTGGATGTACTCACCCGCCAGCCACAGCGGCAACTGATCAAGGAAGGTCGTGCTGTTGAACCAGCCGTCCTGGCCGCCGAGCAGTACGAAATAGTTGCGATCGATGTCGGACATGTCGGAGATGTGGCGAGCGTTGGCCCCGTAACTCACGTAGTGACGTTCGCCGGTGGATCGATGGGCGGTCTTCATCAGCGAGTCCGTGCTGCCGCCGATCGGCACTTCGGCGAAGCGGAACCGGTCGCCGACGATCGGCAGGAACGCCAGCGGATGCCGAACGCGAAGGCGATGCATGTCCCCCCAGGTCGCGAACGCTGACATCCCTTCCGCCGCACGAGCGAGGCCAGCGCGGAGCAGTGGGGCCAGATCCTCGGGGCTCTTCCGTTCGATGTCTTCGATCAGCAGCGATTTGATCCGCCCGACGTTTGCGAAGGCCGCCCAGTCCGCCTCGCCGAACAGCGCCTGATAGAAACCGGCGGTGAACGCGGCATGGAAGCTCTCGAAGGCCACCGGGCCCCTGGCGTCCGATCGGTAATCCCCGTCCCAGCCGCGCAGGACGTCGACCACCTCGCGCTCGGCCGCGGTCGCCGGCTCCACGCCGGCGATGTCCATCTTGCGCAGCAACAGATCCCGCAACGCCACCGACGACTCGACGTAGACGTCCCGGTGCAGGCGCTTGACGTCGTCGATGGCGAGCCTGTCGCCGCTGCCGACGAGTTCGGCCATTCGGCGCACCCGGTCGTCGGGCGAGAAGAAGTGGCCGACCACGACGTCCGTCGCGGCGGGCCGATTGTTGGCGGAGGCGAGGAAGCCCGAGTCGGGATCGAGGGCAAAGGGCAGGTCGTCGACGCTGCGCGTCGACCGCCATGCTCTGTCGCTGTCCGCGGGTAGCCGGATCATGTCGCCCGGCGGCCCGTCGTTGCGAAACGGCAAGGCGACCGCCATGACCTGACCGATATGGCCCCGATGGTCGGCATACAGCATGTTCTGCCCGGGCACGGCGAAGGTCCGAAAGGCGTCGCGAAATTCCGCGAAGTCCCGGGCGCGACCGACACGCAGCATCGCGCCGATTTCGTCGCTCGGCCGGTGGCCGGTCCACCGTAGCGCGAAGGGAGTGGCCCGCGCGTCGGCCAACTGCGGCGCATCGGACAGGATCGGCCCCCAGGGCGTTTCGCGCACCGTCACCTCGCGGCCGAACCACCAGCGGACGGCGATCCGTTCGCGCCGCGCCCCGATCGCATCGGCAGGCAGGCCCGACACGTCGACGAGGTCACTGGCCGCCGCTCGCATGTTCGTGCCGCCCCAAGCGATCCAGGGATTGCGGCCGATGGCGAACACCGGGACGCCCGGAATCATAAGGCCGACGACATGGTAGGACGGGGATTTGACCCCAGCCAGCAGCCAGGTGTTGGGCATGTTGATGCCGAGGTGGGGGTCATTGGCCATCAATGCCGCACCGGTCGCACTACGGCTCGGCGCGATGGCGAGGCTGTTGCTGCCGGAGCGGCTGAGGCCGAGCAAGAGAGCGCCGAGCGCCGCCGCATGCTCCTCGCCGGAAAAACTGGGCTGCGACTCCCCGCCGTTGGCAATCAGCCGCGCCCAGATCTCCGGCCAGTCGTCGCGTGCGCGCAGCTTGAGGAGGTTGAACCAGACCAGCCAGTTGACGTCGGTGCCGGCGAGGCGGCCGAACGCGATCACGTCAGCGACGGTCCAGGGTTCCCGGCGCAGCCCAAGGACGGCGAACTCGTGGGGAAGCATGCGCGCCGTTTGCTGGTAGTGGTTGATGCCATCGACAAATCGCCGGGTCCAGGATCGCGAGATCGAATCCATGTCCGCCTCGACGGCCGCGGCGACACGGCCGAAATCGAGGATGCGCAGTCCGTGGTCGATGTCGATGGCGAGCGGACCACCCATTTCGGCGACGCGGCCGCGGGCGATCCGTCGATAGATCTCCATCTGACCCAGTCGCAGATGGGCGTGGATCAGCCCCAGGGCGAAGGCCGCGTCCTCGTCATGATCGGCTTCGACGAACGGGATCTGGTGCTCGTCCCAGTGGATCGACACGCGCCCCTGAAGCGGCAAGCCGTCGACGGGAAACATCGCCAGTCGGTCCTCGAGCGACGTGCCCCTGGGCAGCGGCTTGATCAAAGCGCACGCCGAGAGCCAGCCGGTCAAGGCGGCGGTCACCAGCATGTGCAACGCGGTTGCGCCGGGTGTGACGCGGTTCCCCACCGATCGTTCCCTCCCTCCAGTTTGCGTCCGCTGCCGATACGGCTAAGATAGGGTCGTGGGGTGATCGGCGTGAATCCTGTCGGATAGCCCGGCCATGGCTGGCCGGTGTGACCGCTGGTGCTGCGGGGGTGAAAACCGTGCTAACCTGAATCGCGACGGAGAACGGTGGGCGGGATGTCGGCCCGAACCGGGTTCAGGACGAGGAGGAGGGGGATATGACGGCGAAACTGACGGTGACGATCGAAGCCTGGCGTGAGGGCGAGACGATCCCCGGGGAGTATGCCTTCTGCATTCCAGCCGCCGAGGGCCACGTGACGATGGGTCGCAACCGCAGTCCCGCCGTCCGCTGGTCGGGAGCGCCAACCGGAACCCGCTCCTATGCGATTATCTGCCACGATCCGGACGTCCCTTCGAAGCCCGACAATGTCAACAAGGAAGGACTGACGGTTCCCGCCAGCCTGCCACGGGTCGACTTCTACCACTGGGTGCTGGTCGACATCCCGGCGACGACCGGCGAACTGGCGGCGGGCGCGGACTCCGACGGCATCACTCCGGGTGGCAAGACGCCCGGCAAGACCGAACACGGCGTGCGCGGCATCAACAACTACACGGACTGGTTCTCTGCCGACCCCGACATGAAGGGCAACTACGGCGGCTACGACGGACCGTGCCCGCCGTGGAACGACGAGATCGTCCACCACTACCACTTCACCGTCTACGCCCTCGACGTACCGAGCCTCGGCTTGTCCGGCGTTTTCGGCGGGCCGGAGGCGTTGACGGCGATGCGGGGACACGTGCTCGCCGAGGGAACGCGGATCGGCACCTACACGCTCAATCCGACCCTGCGCGGTTAGCGGTCCTCAACAGGCCTCGGTCGCGGTGCGGCGTGGCGACGCCGGCGGCAGACCGTCGCGCGTCCCCGGCGCGGTCGGCCGGCACGCGCCAGAAACCCAGAACAACTTATGGATTTCTGCTCCCCGGGGTCTATAGTCGAGGGTGGTCCGGAGGTTCCGACACGGCCGCGGTCTTGCGGGCCCGGATCGCGCAGTGGTCGCCCGATCCGGCCGACGGAACCGTCTTGGCAGACGACAGACAGGACGATAACCAGAAGCGAATGGAGAAGCGTCATGAGCGTCTACAAAGTGATTCGCCTCGTCGGCAGCAGCCCGACCTCGTGGGAAGACGCAGCAAAGGCCGCCGTCGAGGAGGCTGCCAAGCATGTCAGGGATCTGCGCATCGCGGAAGTCGAGCAGGTTGACATGCGGATCGAGAACGGCAAGGTCGTCGAGTATCGCGCCCGGGTCCACATATCGTTCCGCTACGAAGGCTCCTGAGTTTCCGGCACGTTGAGGCCGTGAGAGGACGGCGGCTCGCGAGAGCCGCCGTCTTTGTTCGAGGCCAGGGCACAAGCCAACAAAAAGCCGCCCGGGAGGGCGGCTTGAGTTTTCAAAGAGGAGGTCAGAGTGGACCGGAACGTCGTAACCCCCGGTCCAGGGTCGTACTCGCGGGATCGATCGTGAGTATTCCCCATTTGGGGGATGTCTGCAAGCGTTTTTTTCGTCGTACCGCACTTTTTTTGTCTCCGCGGAATCGCAGTCGTCCGCGGAGGCCTCGTTCGGTCGGCGGTCGGCGGTCGGCGGTCGGCGCCCCACCCCGATGTCCGATCGCCGCGTCGGTTCGCCCAAAGATGGCAGTCCTTGGAAATTCCCCATCATTCCGGAGTGAACGATCCCTTTTTGCGTTGCCGCCGTTCGCGAAGGCAGGTAGGGTGTGGTACCCAAACGGGGAATAACAAGGGGAACGCCATGCATCTCAGCGAAGTCGAGGCCCTGGAATTGTGGCGGCGCACGATCGTCGCCGGCGTCCGCGACGATGTCCCCGACCTGTCGGCCCGGCAGATGGCCGTGCTGTTGACGGTCTATCTCAAACCGCCGCCACACACGGTCCGCGGCCTTGCCGGTGCGCTGAAGATCTCGAAGCCGGCGATCACCCGCAGCCTCGATCGCCTGAGCGACCTCGGCCTGGTACGGCGCAAGATCGACGAGAGCGACCGCCGCAGCGTGCTCATCCAGCGCACCATCCATGGATCGGTATTTCTCCGCGAATACGGGGAGATGATCGTCGCCTCCGGCCACGCTCTGGACGACCAGAGCGACGTCGCCACCCCGTTCCCGTTCGAAACGGCCCTTTCCGGCGGCATCGCCTGACCGGGCGCCGACCACCGCACCCGGCGGCCGGCGCGACCGCGCTCAGCCGGTTCGCCGGCGCGACCACAGCGGTGGTCGGTACCGGTGGAGATAGGTCGGCAGGATGGCTTCGACGGCGGTCGGCTGCAATCCGAGGTCGGCGAGGGTGAGCGCGTCGGCCGAAACCACGTTGTCGCGCTGCAGAAGCTTCACTTGGTCACGCGTCAACGGTGGAACCGGCAGTTTCTCCAGGAACCACGCCTCGAACTCGGCGATCGCGAGCGGAACCGGCAGCAGAAGGCGCCGGCGGCGGGTCTCGGAAAGCACCAGTTCCATCAACTCGCGGAAGCGAATGACCCTCGGGCCGCCCAGTTCGTAGGTTTTGCCGACCGTCGCCGGATCGTCGATGATCGCCTTGACCGCGTCTGCGACGTCGCCGACGTAGACCGGTTGAAACGCCGTCTCGAATACCGGCAGCGCCGGCAGAATGCGGGCCATTGCCGCGAAACGGTTGAAGAAGTCGTCTTCCGGGCCGAACACGACACTCGGCCGGACCACCGTCGTCCCCGGAAAGCCCGCCTGTGCCGCGTCTTCTCCCCCCTTCTTGGTGCGCCCGTAGGCGGCAGGCGAGTGGGCGTCGGCGCCGATCGCCGACATCTGCACCAGCCGCGAGGTGCCGGCCGCCTTGGCCGCGCGAGCAACGTTAGCCGCGCCGTCGACGTGCACACGCTGAAAGGTGCGCCGCCCGCGCTCGTAGAGGATGCCGACCAGATTGACCACGACGTCGGCCCCTTCCACCGCCGTCTCGACCGTCGCGGCGTCGGCGACGTCGGCCACGCGGGCGACAATCTGCCCGGCTTCACCGAGCGGCTGCAGAAACGCAGCGGCGACCGGATCACGCACCGCCACCCGCACGATCCAGCCATCGGCGGCGACGCGCTGGACGACGTGACGGCCGATGAATCCGGAACCGCCGAAGATCGTGATCAGTCGACGATTCATGGATGTGCTCCTTTCGCACTGCCGTTGCGCGAACAACCGGTTCGCCACCGGTCTCCGACCGCCGCGCTTATCGTACCCGCCGCGTGCCGTCAACCGCGGCGGCGAAGCCGACCGCGGAGAAGCCGATACCCGGTTGACAGCGCGGGGCCGGGAGTTCTACCAGTGTCGCATGCGTCGAGGTGCGGCGCCATCCCGTTCGCGATTGCCCAGGTGGCGGAATTGGTAGACGCGCAGGTTTCAGGTACCTGTGGCCGAAAGGTCGTGGAAGTTCGAGTCTTCTCCTGGGCACCAGTCGGCCGCTTCGCGACAACGAATCGAGGCGAGCGGGCGTGAAATCGAACGGGGTCTCCATCGAGCTCCACAGCGGCGACCTTCCGGACGACGTTGGCTTCGGCGATTGCGTGGCCATGGACACCGAAACCATGGGACTCGACCTCCGTCGCGATCGCTTGTGTCTGGTGCAGACGACGGCCGGCGACGGCGTTTGCCATCTGGTTCAGTTCCCGCTCGAACCCGGCGCGACCGGCGGTCGCGACCGCTACGCGGCCCCCAACCTGCGCGCGCTGCTCGCCGACGAACGCGTGACGAAGCTTTTCCACTATGCTCGCTTCGACGTCGCCATGCTGCGCCGTCACTTGGGCGTCACCTGCCGCCCCGTCTACTGTACCAAGATCGCCTCGAAACTGGTCCGGACCTACACCGACCGCCATGGTCTCAAGGACCTGTGCGGTGAACTGCTCGGCATTTCGCTGGCCAAGGAGCAACAGAGCTCCGACTGGGGCGCGCCGACGCTGACCGGCGAGCAGCTGAAATACGCCGCCGGAGATGTCATCCATCTCCACCGGCTGCGCGACAAACTCAACGAGATGCTGATGCGGGAGGGGCGCATCGAACTCGCCGAGGCATGCTTCCGCTTTCTGCCCGAACGCGTCAGGCTCGATCTGGAGGGCTGGGAGAGCGAGGATATCTTCGCCCACTGAGAGAGGGCGGGCCCCTGCCTCCGCAAGGCCGGACGCGGCCCCATTTCGCGCTTGATCAGGGTTGAGGACCGGGACAAGCTGGACAGCCAACGGTAGGATGGCGGAGAACCCGCCGTTCGTTCGGATAAGGAACAACAGGTCGATGACAGCCATGGCGGCGGCGCTCGCCGAGGAGACCCGAGGCGGCTTGACCACGGCGAGGCGGGTCCTGGCGCTGGAAGCGACGGGCATCAAGGCGCTCTCCGACAGTCTCGACGACTCGTTTACCCGGGCCCTCGACCTGATGGAGAAGATGACCGATCGGGTGATCGTCACCGGCATGGGCAAGAGCGGCCATGTCGCCAACAAGATCGCCGCCACCCTCGCCTCGACCGGAACACCGGCGATGTTCGTCCACCCGGCGGAGGCCAGCCACGGCGATCTCGGCATGATCACCGACGACGATGTCGTCATCGCGCTTTCGAACTCCGGGGAGACCTCGGAACTGGCCGATCTGGTCACCTACACCCGACGGTTCAAGATCCCGTTGATCGCCATCACCGGGCGCGCCAACAGCACCCTCGCCCAGGCCGCGGACGTCGCGCTGGTGCTGCCCAACACGCCGGAGGCCTGCCCGATGGGGTTGGCGCCGACCACGTCGACGACCGTGATGCTCGCCCTCGGAGACGCGCTCGCGGTGGCGATGCTGGAGCGCAAGGAGTTCTCGGCCGACGACTTCCGCGTTCTGCACCCGGGCGGCAAACTGGGGCGTCTTCTGCTCCGCGTCTCCAGCCTGATGCACGCCGGCGAAGAGGTGCCGTTGATCGGCACCGATCGTTCCATGGCGGATGCGCTGCTGACGATGACGTCGAAGAGCTTCGGCTGCGTCGGCATCACCGACGACCAAGGCCGCCTCATCGGGATCATCACCGACGGCGACCTGCGCCGACATATGAGCAGTGACCTGCTGTCCCTCTCGACGCGCCAAGTGATGACCGCCAATCCTCTCAGCGTTCGTCCGGAGACGCTGGCCAGCGAGGCGCTCGGCTTCATGAACGACCGCAGCATCACCACCTTGTTTGTCGTCGATAATCGGCGTCCGGTCGGTATCGTCCACATTCACGACTGCTTGCGGGCGGGTGTGGCCTGACGGCGGAAATTCCTGAGATCCCGACTCCGAGGAGGCCCGGAGTCGAGTAGCGCGCGCACGGTGCAGCCATTCTCCCCGGCACCATCGGCGCAAAGGACATGGATGGACATCTATTCCGGGCCACCACGTGCCCGCTCCCGCTATCATGCCCGAATCGTCGGCGTCCTGAAGGTCGCTCTGCCGTTGACCGCAACCGCCATCGTCGCGCTTCTCGTCGTGTGGTCGCAATGGCGACCGGGCGGCGACCGGCTGCTGATCGGCACCTCGTCGCCGGACACGACCGATGACCGAGGTGATAAGATGATCCATGCGCGCTACGTCGGCCTCGACGACAAGGGCCGGCCGTTCTCGGTGACCGCCGAGACCGTCTCCTACCTGGATCCGGAAGGAGCCCGCATGCGGCTGCAGATGCCGAAGGCGGACATCACCCTCGAAACGGGCGAATGGCTGACGCTGACGGCGGACAGCGGCGTCTACGATCGGCACGGTGGCAGCCTGGACCTCGCCGGCAACGTCATCGTGTTTCACGACCAGGGCGTCCAGTTCCGCACCTCCGCAGCGACCATCGATCTCGAGGCCAAGACCGCTGCCGGCGCGCAGCCGGTCGAAGCCCACGGGCCGTTCGGCGAACTCTCCGCCGCGGGATTCCGGGCCGAAGATGCCGGTCGTACCATCTTCTTCCACGGTCCGGCGACTCTGCGCCTCCCTGCAGGCGCATCCTCCGGCGAGCCCTGACCCATGTCCAGATCCGTCACCCTGTTGCTCGTCCTGGCCGCAGCGGTCGTCCTTGTGCCCTTCTCCTCCGCGGCTCAAACCCTCAGCATCGGCAGCGGACCATCGGCACCCCCGATCGATGTCCGCGCCGAGAGGGGGATCGAGTGGCTGCGAGGCGAAAGAATCATCAGGGCGATCGGTGACGTCCGGGCCCTCCGCGGCGACCTCGAGGTCCGCGCCGATGTGCTCAGCGCGCACTATCGCGAGCGAGCCGACGGCAATACCGAGGTCTGGCGCGTTGTCGGGGACGGCAATGTGCGCATCACCACCCCCTCGGAGACCGCCTACGCCGACAAGGGTGTCTACGACCTCGACTCCGCGGTGGTCGTCTTGAGCGGTGCGACGCCCGTCCGACTGGTCACCGCCGAGGCGGAGGTCACCGCCGATCGGCAGATCGAGTTCCGACCGGAGACCCAGACGCTCGTCGCACAGGGCAACGCCATCGCGGTCAAGGGCGACAGTCGGCTCAAGGCGGAAACGCTGACCGCGCATTTCAGCCGCGAAACGGGCGAAGGATCGCGCCTGAAGCGGGTCGAGGCTGCTGGAGACGTCCATCTGACGACCCCGAACGAGGTGCTCAGGGCGGATCGCGGCGTCTACGACCTCGAAACCGGTATCGCCTCACTGCTTGGATCGGTTAGAATCACGCGCGGAGAGAACCAGTTGAACGGGTGCAGGGCGGAGATCGACATGAACGCGGGTCGAAGCAAGATCTTCGGTTGCGGCCCCGGGGAGGACGGCGGCCGGCGGGTCCGCGGATTGATCCAACCCGAGGCGGTCCCCAAGAACTGAGCCAAGCACGCGGATTGCTGTTCCGGACCATCGATGTGACATCCGACGTAACCGCCCTTGACAGCGACCGTCCCGCTGCCCTCCGCCAGAAGCCCCGGCTGGTGGCGGGAGATCGGGGACTGTTCGCGATCAATCTCGGCAAGCGCTACGGCAAGAGGCCGGTCGTCCGCGGCGTCACCCTTTCGCTGCAACGGGGCGAGGTGGTCGGTCTGCTCGGACCGAACGGTGCCGGCAAGACCACCTGCTTCTACATGATCACCGGGCTGGTGGCGCCCGACCAGGGGACGATCGTCCTCAACGGCGAGGACGTCACCCGGGTACCCATGTACCGGCGGGCCCGCCTAGGCATAAGCTATCTGCCTCAGGAGCCGTCGATCTTCCGCGGACTGACGGTGGAGAATAACATCCGGGCCGTGCTCGAACGGGTCGAGAAAAGCCGGGAGCGGCAGGAAGCGATCCTCGAGTCCCTGCTCGCCGAGTTCTCGATCGCCCACCTCCGGCGAAGCCCCTCGTTGGCCCTTTCCGGCGGCGAACGGCGACGGGTGGAGATCGCCCGGGCGCTCGCGACCCACCCCCATTTCATCTTTCTCGACGAGCCGTTCGCGGGCATCGATCCGATCGCCCTCGGCGACATCCGCGATCTCGTCGTCCACCTCAAGGATCGTGGCATCGGCGTCCTGATCACCGATCATAACGTTCGCGAAACCCTGGACGTGATAGACCGAGCCTACATCATTCACGACGGGATGGTGCTGACGGAAGGCACGCCCTCCGACATCGTCGGTAACGAGGACGTACGCCGCGTGTACCTGGGCGATCGGTTCAGCCTCTAAACGACGACCGGCATGTCATTGACGCCCCGCCTCGACCTGCGCCAGACCCAGGCGCTGGTGATGACCCCCCAGTTGCGGCAGGCGATCAAGCTCCTGCAGTACTCCAACATCGAGTTGGCGGCGTACGTGGAGGAACAACTCGAGCAGAATCCACTCCTCGAACGCGACGAAACCGGAGCCGAGGGCGCGGGCGGCGAGACCGACCCGCTCGACTCCGGCGATGCCGAACTCCATCCGACCGGCGATCCGCAGTCCGTCGATCGCGCAGTCGCCGACGAGTCCGCGTTCGATCCCGCCGCTGATCTGGATTTGGACGACCGTGGCAACCTCTACGAGTCCGAGCCTGTAGACGGCACCACCGGTGGCGAACACGGTCCCGGGATCGACGGTCAAAGCGGCTGGCAGGAGCGGGGCCGGCGCTTCGAGGACCCGGAAATCGGACTTGAGAACGCCATCGCCGGCCGGCCGACGCTGCGCGATCACCTCGCTAGCCAACTGGCGATCGATATCGGCGACCCCGTCGACAGGATCATCGGCACCCACCTCATCGATCTGCTCGACGACGCTGGGTACCTCACCCCGGACCTCGCGCCGCTCGCCGCGTCGCTCGGTTGCAGCGTCGAGCGGATCGAAGCGACCCTGCGGCGCCTGCAACAGTTTGACCCGGCCGGCATCTTCGCCCGGAGTCTGGCCGAGTGCCTGACCTTGCAGCTTCGTGACCGCGGCTGCGTGGATGAGCCGATGCAGGCCTTGCTCGCCAATCTGGAGCTGGTGGCTCGGCGTGACTGGACGGCGCTGATGCGAGCGTGCGACGTCACCGCGGAGAGGCTCTCCGAGATGGTGGCCGCGCTTCGGTCCCTGAACCCGAAGCCGGCGCTGGTGTTCGATCACCATATCGCCCAGCCGATCGTTCCCGACATCTTCATGCGGCCGCGGGCGGCTGGCGGATGGATCGTCGAGCTCAACAACGAGACCCTGCCGCGGGTGCTGGTGAGGCATCAGTACCACGCGCAGATCAGCAAGTCGGTCCGCGACAAGCAGGACAGGCAGTATGTCAACGAGTGCCTGCAGTCCGCGGGCTGGTTGGTCAGATCCCTGCATCAGCGGGCGACCACCATTCTCAAGGTGGCCACCGAGATCGTCCGCCTGCAGGAGGGGTTCTTCGTCTCCGGAATCAGCGGCCTGCGCCCGTTGATCCTGCGCGATGTCGCGCAAGCGATCGACATGCACGAGAGCACCGTGAGCCGCGTCACGTCCAACAAATACATGGCGACCCCACGCGGAATCTATGAACTCAAGTATTTTTTCACCAACGCCATCGGCAGCTCGCTCGGCGGCGAAACCCACTCGGCCGAGTCGGTGCGTCATCGCATCAAGTCGCTGATCGATGCGGAAACGGCGGCGACCCCTCTGTCGGACGACGCGATCGCGGAGATGCTGCGCAAGCAGGGGGTCGACATTGCGCGACGAACGATCGCGAAGTATCGAGAAGCCATGGGCATCCCGTCCTCGGTGGAACGGCGCCGGAGAAAGAGCGAGAGCCCCTTGCCGGGCTCGGGTCGTATACTTGACACGAATTTTTCGGCAAACTAAGGTCCCGACCTCCGCGAGCGGCGGAATCTAAAGAATGGCGCCTTGCGATCGATCGCCATGCTCCCGTTGCCGCAAGAGCCGGCCTCTCTTACCGTAACCCCTTGGCTGCCCCCGCGTCAGGAAGTCAACCGCATGGACATTTCGATCAACGGTAAACGACTCGATGTCGGCGACGTGCTGCGCAAACACGTCGAAGACAGCCTCGCCAGTACGGTCGCCAAGTACTTTTCAAGGGCGCACGACGCAACCGTGACGATCTCCCGGGAAGCGCACCTGTTTCGCGCCGACATTTCGGTGCATCCCATCCGGGGCGTGCTCGCCAAAGGCCATGCCACCGCCGCCGACGCCTACGCCGCGTTCGATGCCGCAGCAGAGCGGATCGCCAAGCAGCTCCGCCGCTACAAACGCCGACTCAACGATCACCACAAGGGTCGTGGCGGCGACGAGACCACCCCGGCGCAGCAATACATCATCGCCGCGGAAGCGGAGGAAGAGGAACTGCCGGAGCACGGGCAGCCGGCGATCATCGCCGAAATGCCGACCGAGATCGCCACGCTGACCGTCAGCGAGGCGGTGATGCGCATGGACTTGGCCGACGTTTCGGCGCTAATGTTCCGCAACCGTGCCAATGGCACGCTCAACGTCGTCTACCGCCGCACCGACGGCAACATCGGGTGGATCGACCCGCATAACACGGGACCCGCCTGAGGACCTCCGGAAGCCATGGACATTGCCGATCTGATCAAGCCCGATCACGTGGTCGCCAAGTTGCGAGCGACCAGTAAGAAACAGGCGCTGCAGGAACTTGCCCGCCGCGCCGCCGAGATCACCGGGCAGTCCGAACGCGCCGTTTTCTCGGTGCTGATGAAACGAGAGCGCTTGGGAACCACCGGCGTCGGGAACGGAATCGCCATTCCGCACGGCAAGCTCCCGACGCTCGACACCATTTACGGGCTGTTCGCCCGTCTCGAGCACCCGATCGACTTCGACGCCATCGACGATCGTCCGGTCGACCTGATCTTCCTGTTGCTCGCCCCCGAAGCGTCGGGCGCCGACCATCTGAAGGCGCTGGCGCGGGTGTCGCGGCTGTTGCGCGACAAGAGCGCTTGCGAGAAGCTGCGAGCAACCGACGATGCCGAAGCTCTCTACGCGCTGCTCGTCGATTCGACGGCGAGTTGGGCTGCATAGACCCGCCTTCTCTCGCCGCCACCCTGGGTTCCGGCGGCGCGGCCGGCTTCCTCAGTGGAGACTGACAGGCTCCAGCGCATTCTGGCGAATCATGGCGATCGCCCGCTCACGGCCGGAGATCACCGCCAGCCTCGCCCCGTCCGCTGAATGGATCGAGAAGCCTTGCCGTCCGTCGACGTTGACCGGGCGGATGTAGGCGATCTCTCCATTTCCGAAGGCGGCGAGATCGTCACGGGAGATCGAGCGGGGATTGACCCCTCCGCTCGCGTGCCGATCATTCTCGTTTTCGTAGCTCATGTCCGAAGTCCTCGAAAAGCCCAGCGATCACGATGGCTGGGGTTCATTGCGACCCGATATCGACGTTCTGAGCGGTCGTCGCGCTGCCTCTGGTCGTCGGAGACCGTTCGACGATCTTGACGGTTCGAACTTCCGGTTCGGGCAGGCGCCTGACAAGGTCTATGTGCAGGAGGCCATTGTCGAGGGTGGCCCCCGTCACTTCGATGCCGTCCGCGAGCACGAACATGCGCTGGAACTGGCGGGCGGCGATCCCCCGGTGGAGGAACACCCGCTCGCTGTCGTCGTCGCTCTTGCGGCCGCGGATCACCAGTTGATTGTCCTCCAGCACGACGTCCAGATCGGTGATCGAAAAGCCGGCCACGGCGAGGCTGATCTTGAGGGCGTTCTCGCCCACCTGCTCGATGTTGTACGGGGGATAGCCTTCCGCGGATGCCTTCGAGACGTGATCGAGCATCCGTTCAAGATGGTCGAAGCCGAGCAGGAGAGGGCTTCCGAATGCGGGCAAGCGTGACATGTGCACGTCCTCCTCCAACCGTGAGCGAGTAGACGCCGATGGGCCCCCGAGAGGCACCCCGCCGGGCACAAGTATGTCCGGATCAACACCGCAGATATGGAGCGCCGGCGGCGAATTGCAACGGGGCGATGCGACCGGGCTTCGTTCGTCAGCGATCGGCGGCGGTGACGACAATCCCGGCCTTATCCAGCGTTTCTGCGATCGCGGCGCAATCGAGGACGTCGACGTCGATCCGCGCGGCGATGTCGAGGAGGTCGTGTTCACCGTCGGCGTAGGCGAGGACGTTCATCATGGCACGCACCTTCCGGCCGCTGTCGCGGGTGCTCAGCGTCGGATAGAGGCCGCGCTTGCCCAGTTGCGGCTCGCAGGGCATCGTCGCCCGCACCGTCCGGTTCGCCTCGATGATCTCCAGACACCGGCGATAGGCGTGGAACGCTCCTTCGAGCCCCGCCGGGCCGATCACCGACAGATCGTCGAGGGAAGTGTGGTACTCCGGATAGGTGGCGTACTTCGAGCGCATGATCGATGCGACCGGAAGGTCCACGTTCGGGCTGCAGTACTGGCGCTCGTCGCTGCCGCGCTCCAGGAAGGAGTATTCGACGTAGTCGGGATGCATGCGCCGCAGCACGTGGCGCGCCACCCTGTCCGCGAGGCTGTCGCCTCGCCGCGACGGCAGGAACGACCAGGCGCGATCGTCGCCGACACAGGTCACGACGAAACCGGCAATCGTCCGCTCCCTCATCCGCGGCAGATTGCGGCTGAGATAGACGATCGACCCGATCGTCTCCGGAACGAAGACGATGCGGTAGGTGTGGCGGCGGGGGCGCTCGGCCAGCCAGCGGGCGAGCGCGGTCGTCACCACGGGTCCGGACAACTCGTTGTTGGCCATCGACGGATGGCACACATAGGTGGACAGCAGGACCTCGGACCGCTCACGTCCCGGCAGGATCAGCTCCCCGTAGTTCAGCACGCCGGGCGCAAGAGCGGAATCGATCACCGCATGGTAGCGGCCGGGCGCCAACGACCGCCGCTGGTCCTCGGTGAGACAGAACCCCCATCGACGGGTGTAATAGGAGGTGACGTAGGGAATCGCGTCGGGTTGATCGGGGAGCGAGTGCAGATGAGGCTGCAGTTCGTCCAGCGTCAGCCACCGGTCGACCGGTTCCGAGTAACCGACCACATGCAGGTTGTGGTGGCGGAAGTCGACGATTCGCCGACCCTGTTCGTCTTCAAGATAGGCCTCGCGGACGATCCACTCGTCCGGCACCGTCCAGTCGAAGGCCTGCGAGCCCGACGGTACCGCGTGGATCTCGAGCCCCGGCAGCAGTCGCGCGAGGTAAGCGAGCGTCTCCCGGACGCCCGGGCCGGTGATGCTGCGACAGATGGGAAAGAGATCGCACGCCCACCGATACATCGCGGCGCCACACTGTGCCTGATCGTCGCCCTCGTCCCGACAATCGTCCCACGGCATCGTCGGCGCCTCATTCAACAACGATGTACGAGGTCAGAGGCGAATACGGGAGCCGGCGGATCCGCAGTTTCGAGATCTCCGCAACCTCCTTCAAGGCCAGACTTTCGCCCGGAAAATCGGCACAGTTCAGTTCGTCGAAGGCGATGACGCCGCCTTTCGGCACCAGCGGCATGATCCTTTCCAGGCAATGCCGGGTCGGCCGGTAGAGGTCGAGGTCGAAGTAGGTGAGGGCGATGATCGTCTCGGGATGTCGATCCAGATAGGCGTCCAGAGTTTCCGTGACGTCGCCCTTGAGGATCTCGAACTTGCGGATATGGGGGATCGGGCTCTGCGATTCGTGAGCGGACAGCATGGTCTCCAAGGTCTGTTCGTAACCTTCAGCAACGGCGTAGCCGCCAGGCCGGATAACCGATGCTGTGCCGTCTTTGGCGTGGACATCGGGGAAGCCGGCGAAGGTATCGAAACCGATGACCTTGCGGTTGTAGTTGTAGGGCTCGAAGATCCCTCGAAAGGCCGCGAACAGGGCCATATTCTGTCCCCACCGAACCCCGAATTCCATCACGCCGCCGTGCACGTCGAGAATCTGCCGATAGATCTCCAGCATGAACAGATAGCGACACCAGCTTTGCCGCTTGACGAACAGGCCCAGATTCTCAAGCAATTCGGCATCCGGAATGCGCCTTGAGGTCAACGCCTCAAGAAGCGTATCGCGACCATTTTTCTCCATACTAGAGGAGTTCTCGATCACGTTGAGCATTGTTCGATCCCTAACTGGACGGGTTCATGGGTTCCGGTCTTCCCAGACATTCATGTCGTCCGTTTCGATCAGCTCGCAGATGAATCTCAACGGCGTCAGGAAGAACATGACGGGTGCGCCCGCGAACGCCACCGCCCGCTTGGCGGGACCGAGTGGAACCGCGCCCTCCCCGCGCAAGCGGACGGCGGCGCACTCGAGATTGTCGACACGGTAGGCGACATGGTTGAGGATGTTCCGGCCGCTCCTGAGCGCCTCGCAGACCGGCGACGGGGAGGCGAGAGGGGCCACCAGTTCGTAGCGGAACCCGGACGGATCGTGACCGAACTGCACCCAAACGCCGATGCCTGGATCGGCGATCTCCTCGCCCCAATCGTCGATCGGCAGCAGGCGCGACAGTCGATCCCTCCCGGTCGCCAGATCGCTCACCACGAGGCCGAGATGATCGAAGATCATGCCGCCCGCCGG
>JBHJOP010000108.1:0-2732 GCA_050329575.1 Rhodospirillales bacterium
CGCCCTGCTTCACGGTCCCCACCGGGTCGACGGTGGTCGAACCGTCGACGGTTTCATGGCGCGATGGTCACGATGTCGCCTGTTGACGCGCTGCACAAGCGCAACGATCGGCGGTGACCTTACCGCGGCCTTTCGTCTCCAGGGAAAGTTCTACCCCCGCAAGAGCGCCGAAATTAAGCCTCCTGTGAGGTCGAGTCAAAGCAAATCCTGCCCTGCAGCCGGTGTCTGCCGCGACGCGGCGCGATCGCGCTTGTTCGCAATCGCACAACGCCGACGTAGCGGCCGCGCATGATCGGTCGACGGTTCGGACCAGCGGCCGGAGCCGACCACGCGCGCAAACACGCGACGGGCGGGAAATCGAGAAAGCCCGAAACATCCGCGTCCGCAGTCACGGTCGACGTCGGAACGGCGGCAATCGTTTCTTTGCGATACTGCGGCGCTTCGTCACCGCGTGCACGGCTCTGCCGATCGACCGCCACCGCTTCGGCGCGGCCTCACAGCTTCAGGCGGACCTCGACCACGCCCGGTTCGTCGAGGTTGGGAGTGCGCGTGAACTCGAACAGCTCGCAGACCTTGAGCATCGGTTTGTTTTCGCGCAGGACCTCGCCGAAGATCTCCTTGATCCCGCGCGACCGGCCGTAGGCGATGATCCGCCGCATCAGTTCCTGGCCGAGCCCCATGCCCGCCATGTCGCTGCGGACCATGATCGCGTATTCCGCCCTCTCGCCGTCCGGATCGGCGGCAATGCGGACGCCGCCGAACACCTTGCTCTTGCCCGGAACCCCCGGCTCGGCGATCACCAGGTCCATCTCCCGGTCGTAATCGATCTGGGTCAGCCGCGCCGCGAGGGAGTGGCTGAGCGACTTCTTCGGCGCGAAGAACCGCATGCGGATGTCTTCCGGCTTCATGTGCGTGAACATCTCGTGCAGCGCCGGTTCGTCCTCGGGCTTCACGGGACGCAGCAGGAAGGTGCGGCCGTCGGCCAGCGTCAACGTCTCCTCCAGTTCCTTCGGATAGGGGCGAATGGCGAGCCGCGCCGAGGGCGGCTTGTCGCTCGCCCGCACCTTCATGCGTGCGTCGAGCGCCATGACGCCGAACTCGTCGGCCAGCAGCGGATTGACGTCCAGCTCGACGATCTCGGCGAAGTCGACGACGAGCTGCGACACCTTGACGAGCGTGAGCGCGACCTCGTCGATCGCGGCCGCCGGCCGGCCGCGAAAGCCCTGCAGCATCTGATAGACGCGGGTGCGCATCATCGCCTCGTGCGCGAGATGCAGGTTCAGCGGCGCGAGGGCGAGCGTCGTGTCGGCGAGGATCTCGACGGCGGTGCCGCCATGGCCGAACAGAACCACCGGGCCGAACTGCGCATCCTCGGTGATGCCGATGATCAACTCGAACGCATCCGGCCGCTCGACCATCGGCGAGAGGGTGAAGCCGTCGAGGCGGGCCTCGGGCCGCGCGGCCCGCACGCGCTCCGCCATCGCCTCCGCCGCGTCGCGCACCGCCGCAGCCGAATGCAGGTCGAGAGCGACGCCACCGACGTCGGACTTGTGCGTGATGTCGCGCGAAAGGATCTTCAGCGCGACCGGCACCCCCAGCTTCGCCGCCTGCACCGCGGCCGCGTGGACATCCTTCGCGACGTGAGTGGGAACGACGGGTATGCCGTACGCCTCCAACACCGCCTTGGCCTCGGGCTCCGTCAACCACTCACGGCCCTCGGCGAGAGCCGCTGCGATCAGCGCGCGCGCGGCCTCGGGGTTCGGCCTGAACTCCTCCGGCACCGACGGCGGCGTCTCGGTCAGCGTCTCCTGGTTGCGCCGGTAGCTGACCATGTCCATGAAGGCCCGGACCGCCCGCTCCGGGGTGTAGTAGGTGGGAATGCGGTTGTCGGCGAACAGGCTCCTCGCCTCGCGGGCGGCGTTCTCGCCGAGCCAGCTGGTGAACACGCAACGCTTGCGGCCGGCGACGGTGTCGACGACCGCCCGGGCCACGGCTTCGCCGGAAGTGATGGCGGTCGGGCAGTTGAGCACCAGGATGGCATCCGCCGCATCGTCGTCGAGCAGGATCGCGAGCGCCTTCGCATAGCGCTCAGGCCGCGCGTCGCCGACGATATCGACCGGATTGCCCTTGGACCAGGCCGCGGGCAGGATCGCGTCGAGGGATGACAGCGTCGCATCCGACAGGTCGGCCAGCCGGCCGCCGGCGTCGAGCAGGGCGTCGGCGGCCATGACTCCGACCCCGCCGCCGTTGGTGAGGATGGCGAGCCGGTCGCCCGCCGGCCGCTCGGCCATCGCCAGCGTTTCGACCGCTCCGAACAATGCGCCGATGTCGTCGACGCGGAGCATGCCGGCGCGGCGGAAGGCGGCATCGTAGACCATGTCGCTGCCGGCCATCGCGCCGGTGTGGGACGCCACGGCGCGGGCGGTGGCCGCGTGGCGTCCGGCCTTGATGACGATCACCGGTTTGAGCCGCGATGCGGCGCGCGCCGCCGACATGAACTTGCGGGCGTGGGTCACGGCTTCGATGTACAGCAGAATGCCGCGCACCTCCGGCTCGCCGGTCAGGTAGTCGAGCATGTCGCCGAAATCGACGTCGCTCATGTCGCCCAGCGAAACGAAATGGGAGAACCCGATCCCGCGTGCGGTCGCCCAGTCGAGAACCGAGGTCACCATCGCCCCGGACTGCGCGACGAACGCCAGCCGTCCGGCCTTCGGCGGGGCGTGGCTGAAGCT
>JBHJOP010000095.1:0-23704 GCA_050329575.1 Rhodospirillales bacterium
GGACGTGATTGGCCATCAGGCAGGAGGCGATGATGTCGACCCCGTGCCGGCGACCGTCCGCCGCCAGCCAGCGCAGGTCGCAGCGACGGTCGTCGTCGGTGAAGAATACCGGTTCGCGGCGATTGCCGCGCTGGGTGACGTGATGGGGAATCCCCGCAACCACCGTCCGCGCGCGTCGAGGCATGGCGACAGACCGTCCGCACCGCGCCAAGAAAGGGTTGCGTCCCCTTTTTCACGCGAGTTGATCGGATCGGATCGGGTCCCGGCGGAGATCTGGGTCGGCTTCGCCGCCAGCCGGGTCTCGGGCCGGGTGTCGCTGCGCCGGCGCTACGTGCAGTTGTTTCGCGTCGAAAAGGGGGTGGTCGTCGGCCTGGTCGCCGACGTCGCCGGCGAGCAGTGGATCGGGACCACCTTCTTCCGAGGGCGGGTGTCTGGACTCGACCAGCTTCGCTCGGGACTGCGGATCTATCGGAGTGGTCGGGAGACTACGACCCCCCGCACGGAGCCGCGTCGCTGATGTCGGCCCTCGGGATGCGGCCCCACCACCACTAGCTGACACCAGTATAGCGCGGCGCGCCGGGAAGAACAATGGAGGATGAATGACCGAAACCCTCGTCGACAGCCATGAGGTGGGGATCCGGAAAAAGGGGAAGCACCCTCTTTTCCCGCCTTCTTCCTGTGCAAAAGGTCGGGTCTTGCAATCGCGCAAGGCCGCAACAGACGCAAGAGCGTGGCACGGTCGGGCCTCGGGACGGGACCTGACACGAGGGACGGTATGCAGCCTTGCAAGGCCTGACCCCATGCCACGCGGAGCGCCGGGGGGCGGGGTGTCAGGGAGCGGGAGGAAGGAGAATGTTCCTTGACTTTGCGGCCGTTTCGGCGCCTGTTGTTTGTCTGTTCCGTTGCGGAGCGACGGCAGAAATCTGTCTGCCGTGAGCCGGTCGGGCGTGTCGCATCGAGAGCGGAATCGGGTCGCGAACAGGCCGAATGACGAGGTTCGGACGATAGGAGACGCGCTCCGACGATGACGGCGGCCGCGCCGTCCGTCGCTACCAGCGGGAGAACGCACCGCGTTCGGACACGAACGCAAGACCCGACCCGGGCCGCCTCGGACGGCGGGCGCCGAGATCGGCCGCCGAATCGGGGGCTTCACCGAGCAGGCAGCGAGCAGATCGCCGAGGCGGCGGCGGTGCTCGGCGGCGGAGCGGACTATTTTCCTTGATGTGGCCGCGGATGTGGGATATAAAAGCAACAAAAGGCTCCTGGCCATCGTCGGTGGCGACACGGAACCCGCTCGCGGTGGCGCAGCGCGGCGCGGCGCGGCAGAGTGTCTTGTCGACTCGGTGTCAAGAAGGGTTGTTCGTGTTCTGACGACTTTTGACGACTTTTGACGACTTTTGACGATCGGGGCGCGGCGGGCGCGGGTCGCGGCGGGGAACGGAGTCGTGGCGATTCAAGGGGTTGCGGGACGGTTCGGGAGCGAAACGAAGGGTTTTCGGTTGGCGTGGAAAATCAACGGGTTAGGGTCGGTTCTGACGACGTTTGACGATCTTTGACGATCGCTTCGACGCGCGGGCCGAATCGTTGGCTTTCAGGGACTTGGCCGCCGATGCGGGACTCGCGATCGTCAAGAAAGACCCCGCGGCGCGCTCGGGGATCGGGCGCGCTAGGCGGCCGGGCGTGGCGGGAAGCGGCGGATCATCCACAGCAGGAGGGCGAGGCCGGGCAGCGCCGCCAGGGTGGTGAGGACGAAGAAGGCGGGCCAGGTGGTCTGGTCGGCGAGCCAGCCGGCGCCGGACGACAGCACGGTGCGCGAGAACGCCATCAGCGAGGTCAGGAGCGCGTACTGGGTGGCGGTGTAGGCGACGTTGCAGAGGCTGGAGAGGTAGGCGACGAACGCCGCCGTTCCCATGCCGGTGGTGACGTTCTCGACCGCGATGGTCACCGCCAGCATGGCGACGTCGGGACCGACCCAGGCCTGGACGACGAACACCAGGTTGGAGGCCGCCATCAGCACGCCGCAGACCAGGAGACCGCGGAGGATGCCGATCCGGGCCAGCAGCAGCCCGCCGAGGAAGGCGCCGGCGATGGTGGCGCCGAAGCCCAGCACCTTGACCACCTCGGCGATCTCGGTCTTGGAGAAGCCGATCTCCAGGAAGAACGGGATCTTCATCACCGCCAGCACCGCGTCGCCGAACTTGTAGAGCATGATGAACAGGAGGATCGGCAGCCAGCCGCGGCGGCCGACGAACTCGACCAGCGGACAGACGGCGGCGGCGTAGAGCCAGGCCAGGGCCTCCGCGAGCCGCCGCGGCAGATGCTCCTTGCGCTCCAGGAACGCCTCGGCGCGCGCCTCCATCGCCCGGGATTCGCGGGTGATCTGTCGCGCCGGCTCCGGATTGACCAGGATGGCGACGATGCCGACCCCGACCAGCGCCGCCATCAGCGCGAACACCGCCGGCCAGGCGAGGGCGTCGGCGAGGATCAGGCCGCCGGCGCCGGCGCCGAGCTGGCCCAGACGCCAGCCGAACACGGCGGTCGCCGCGCCGGCCGCGAGCTGGCGCTCCTCCAGGATCTCCACCCGGTAGGCGTCGATGACCACGTCCTGGGTGGCAGACGCGAAGGCGACGGCGAGGGCGAACGCGGCGGTGACGGTGATCGCCACGGCGGGATCGCTGGCGCCCATGGCGACGATGGCGACGAGGAGCAGCACCTGCGCCAGCAGCGCCCAGCCCCGGCGGCGGCCGAAGGCGCGGGTGAGCAGCGGCAGCGGCAGCCGGTCGACCCACGGCGCCCACAGCACCTTCAGCGAATACGGCAGGCTGACCAGGGCGAACAGGCCGATCCCGGTCTTGCTGACGCCGCTGTCGGTCAGCCAGGCGCTCAGCGGCTCGGCCAGGACGCCGAACGGCAGGCCGCTGGAAAACCCCAGGAACAGCATCGACAGCACCCGGCGGTCGGCGTAGACGCGGGCGGCCCTCGCCCAGCCGTCGCCGGCGGCGGCTTCGCGTCCCGGCGCCGGCGGGGGGGCGATGATCGCGGCTCCGCCGTTCGCCTAGCGGACCCTCTGGTCGCGCCACCGGGCGAGCGAGACCTCCGGGCGGGCGCCGACGTGGCCGATCACCTCGGCCGCGGTGACGGCGGCGAGGCGGGCGCAGTCGGCGAGGGCGTAGCCGTGGGTCAGCCCGTAGAGGAAGCCGGCCGCATAGGCGTCGCCGGCGCCGGTGGTGTCGACCACCGCGGCGACCGGCTCGGCGTCGATCACGTGCACCTCGTCGCCGGAGACCACCACCGACCCCTTCTCGGAGCGGGTCAGCACCGCCACCCGGCAGTGGCCGCGCACCCGCTGCAGGGCGCCGTCGAACGAGTGCTCCCGATAGAGCGAGACGATCTCGTCCTCGTTGGCGAACAGCACGTCGACGTGGTCGTCGACCAGGTCGAGGAAATCGGCGCGGTGGCGATCGACGCAGAACGGGTCCGACAGGCTCAGCGCCACCGTGCGGCCGGCCTTCCGGGCCACCCGGCCGGCCTTGACGAAGGCGGCCTTGGCCCGCGGCCGGTCCCACAGGTAGCCCTCGAGATAGGTGATCCTGGAGGCGGCGATCAGCCGTTCGTCGACGTCCTCCGGTCCGAGCTCGCCGCTGACGCCGAGGAACGTCTGCATGGTGCGGTGGGCGTCCGGGGTGACCAGGATCAGGCAGCGGGCGGTCGGCAGGCCGGCGGTGGCCGGTGCGGTGTCGAAGGCGATGCCGAGCGAGCGGATGTCGTGGCGGAAGATGCCGCCCAGCTGGTCGTCGCGCACCTTGCCGATGAACGCCCCCTTGCCGCCCAGCGAGGCGAGCGCGGCGATGGTGTTGGCCGCCGATCCGCCCGACGTCTCGATCCCCGGCCCCATCCGCTCGTAGAGACGCTCGGCGGTCGCGGCGTCGATCAGGGTCATCGTTCCCCGCTCGAGGCCGTGCTCGGCGATGAAGGCGTCGTCGGCATGGGCGATCACGTCGACGATGGCATTGCCGATGCCGACGACATCGTAGGGCGCTTCCACGGCGGCGATCCTTCCGTCCAGCGGGTGCAGGGCGGCGGAAGTATAGCCGCGGCGGCCGGGGGGACAAGCGCCGCCGTCGGCGGGCGAGCCGGTTGCGGTTCGACCCCGGCCTCGGTAAACAGGGGCGCCACCGACGGCTGCGGGTCGGGGCGCGGAGGACACCGGTGATCGGCGCATTCGCGAAGGCGATCGGGCAGTTCGGCGACCCGGCGATCCGTGGCGTGCTGTGGATCGGCATCGGCGCCTCGCTCGCCGTGTTCGTCTCGCTGTGGGGCGTCGCCGGCTACCTGCTGACCAGCACCGCGCTGTTCTCGATCGGCTGGCTGGACACGGCCGTCGACGTGCTGGGCGGGCTCGCCACCGCGATCCTCACCTGGCTGTTCTTCCCGGCCGTCGTCAGCGGCACCGTCGGGCTGCTGCTCGACCGGGTCGCCGGGGCGGTCGAGCGGCGGCACTATCCCACGTTGCCGCCGGCGCGGCAGGCGCCGATCGCCGAGGTCGTCGCCACCACCGCCAAATTCCTCGCGGTGATGGTCGGCCTCAACCTGGTGATCCTGCTGTTCCTGCCGTTCCCGCCGGTTTTCCCTTTTGTCTTCTATGCCGTGAACGGATATCTTCTCGGCAGGGAGTACTTCGAACTGGTGGCGCTCCGACGGGTCGATGCGGCCGAGGTCGAGACGTTGCGGGGTCGGTTTCGCGGCCGGATGTTTCTCGCCGGGGTGGTGACGGCGGTGCTGCTCACCGTGCCGGTGGTCAACCTGGCGGCACCGATCATCGGCACCGCGGCGATGGTTCACCTGTTCGAGAGGTGGCGAGCCCGCGCCTGACCGCCGCGCCGACAGTGGCCCTGGGCTGCGGACCCGGAATGGACGAGAAGGGAGCCGTCAGCGATGTTCAGGATGAGAAGAAACCAGGGAGAGGATGATGCCACGGCGCAGCCCGGCGATCCGCGGCCGCCGAACGGCGAAGCGGCGCTGTTGAAACGGCCGCCGCGCCGGTCGTTCAGGATGCCGGCCGAGCCCGCCGGCGGCGCCGGCTTTCATCCCGACGTGCCGCGGCGAGCGCAGGACGCCTCCTCGCCGCCGGACGATCCGCGCGCCGACGGGATCGATGGCCGCACGCTGGTCGTCGGCCGCGACATCCGCCTCAAGGGGGAGATCGCCGCCTGCGAACAGGTGATCGTCGAGGGACAGATCGAGGTGTCGCTGACCGGCGTCCGGCGTCTGGAGGTCGGGGCGACGGGGGTGTTCCGCGGCGGGGCGGAGGTCGCCGAGGCGGTCATCGCCGGGCGTTTCGAGGGCCAGCTCACCGCACGGGATCGGCTGACGGTGCGCGCCGGCGGCCGGATCGACGGCCGCATCCGCTACGGCACCCTCGCCGTCGAGGCGGGGGGGACGATCGCCGGCGAGGTCGAACCGCTGCGGTCCGACCAGCCGTTGACCGTCGTCGGCGACGGACCGGCGAGGGCGTCGGCGGACACGATCGGCCGCGGTCCGCACCCGACACCGGACGATGGTGAGGGGCGGCCGGACGTTTCGCGGGGTTGACCACGCGATCCCGCCGATCGGGGCCGGCGGCGCTGGCGGTGCTGTTCGTCCTGGCGACCACGGCGTGCGAGACGCCGCCGCCGCCGCCCGGTTCCGGCGCCGCCGTGCCGCCGGCGACGGACCCGGACCCGGACCTGGAGAGGCCGCCCGGCGGCACGGCACCGCCGCAACCGGCCCCCGATCGGCTGACCGGCCTCGACCGCGACGACGTGATGCGACTCCTGGGGCCGGCCGACTTCGCCCGCCGGGACGGGCCGACGGAGATGCTGCAGTACCGCGGCGCGAGCTGCATTCTCGACCTGTTCCTCTACCCTGGCCCGCCGGCAGGATCGTTGCGGGTCGAACACATGGAGACCCGCGACCGCGAGATGCGGCCGGTGCCGAACGACGACTGCCTGCGCAGCCTGCGGCGGACGCGGAAACGCGAAGCCGGCTGACGTCACGCCTCGGCTTTGGCGCGGTAGGCGCAGAGATCGCGGACCCCGCACGCCGGGCAGCGCGGGGCGCGTGCCTTGCACACGTATCGGCCATGCAGGATCAGCCAATGGTGGGCATGTCGCCGCCAGTGCCCCGGGGTCCGCTTCTCGAGTTTCGCCTCGACCTCGAGCGGCGTCTTGCCCGGCGCCAGGCCGGTGCGGTTGGCAACCCGGAACACATGGGTGTCGACCGCGATCGTCGGCTCGCCGAAGGCGACGTTGAGGACAACGTTGGCGGTCTTGCGGCCGACCCCCGGCAACGCCTCCAGCGCCGCACGGTCCCGGGGCACCCGACCGCCGTGGCGATCGACCAGCACGCGGCTGAGGGCGATGATATTCTTGGCCTTGGTGTTGAAGAGACCGATGGTCTTGATCGCCTCGCGCAGTCGCGCCTCGCCGAGGGCGACCATCTTCGCCGGCGTATCGGCGACCTCGAACAGGCGCGCCGTCGCCTTGTTGACGCCGGCGTCGGTCGCCTGCGCCGACAGCACCACCGCCACCAGCAGCGTGTAGGGATCGGCGAACCGCAGCTCGCTCCGCGGTTCCGGATTGGCGGCGGCGAGACGGCGGTAGAACTCCTCGATGTCGGCCCGTTTCATGTCGGTCGCCCCGTTCGCGGCGGATCGACCTTAGCCGGAACCGCCGGCGCCGTGAAACCGGTTGTTTTCGGGCTTGTCGGCGGCGGCATTCCGCTCATAATGATTCGCATTCTCGATCGGCTCCCGGGTGGCCATGATCCGGTCGGCGGCAGACCCCGTTCTCTACAGCGTCGTCCTGCGACCCCACCGCAGCGCCGGCCGCCGCGCGATCCGCTCGGTGATCTGGCTGGTGGCGATCCCCTGGCTGGTGGTGGGGGCGGGATTCGCCGCCGCCGGAGCGTGGCCGGTGTTGCCGTTCCTCGGGCTCGAGGTGCTGCTGCTCTACGGCGCCCTCAGGCTCAACCAGAAGGCCGGCAACGCCTATGAGGCGGTCAACCTGACCGAACGGACGCTGTCGGTGCGGCGCGTTGACCACTGGGGCCGGCAGACCCACTATTCGTTCCCGCCGCAATGGCTGCAGGTCAACATCGACGATCCGCCGACCCCGCGCAGCCCGGTGGAACTGCGGTCCCATGGCCGATCGCTCCACATCGGCACCTTCCTGCTGCCGCACGAGCGGCTGGAACTGGCGCGCGCGCTGCGGCGCGAGCTGTTTCGCATCACCCGGCCGAGGCGTCCGGCCTGACGCTACTCGAGTCCGAGAACCTGGCGCATCGCGTACACGCCCGGCGGACGCCCGGCCGTCCATAGCGCCGCCCGGACCGCCCCGCGGGCGAACACGGCCCGTGACGAGGCCTTGTGCACCAGTTCGACGCGTTCCGCCTCGCCGGCGAAGATCACCGCATGTTCGCCGACGACGTCGCCGCCGCGCAGGGTCGCGAAGCCGATCTCCCCCGCCGGCCGCGGGCCGATCTGGCCGTCGCGGCTGCGGCGGGCGACGTCGGTGAGGGCGACGCCGCGCCCGGCGGCGGCGGCCTCGCCGAGTGCCAGCGCCGTCCCCGAAGGCGCGTCGACCTTGTGACGATGATGCATCTCGACGATCTCGATGTCGAAGTCGCGGCCGAGGATCGCCGCCAACTGGCGGGTGAGACCGAGCAGCAAATTGACGCCGATGCTCATGTTGGCGGCCTGGACCACCGCCACCCGTTCGCCGGCGGCGGCCAGTGCCGCGTGATCGACCTGCTGCAACCCGGTGGTCCCGACGATCAGGGCGGCGCCGTGCTCGGCCGCCAGCCGGGCGTGGGCGGCGACGGTGGCGGGAGCGGTGAAATCGATCACCGCGTCGGACGCCGCGAACAGCCGGGCGGCGACATCGCCGACCGTGAGCCCGCAGGGCGGGCAACCCGCGAGCGCGCCCACGTCCGTGCCGACGCTTTCGTGCCCCGCCGCTTCGATGCCGCCGGAGAGCGTCGCCCCGCCGGTCGCCAGCACCTCGCGCACCAGGATCCGACCCATGCGGCCGGCACAGCCGACGATCCCGATCCTCATCACCCCTCCCGCGCCGGCGCGCCCGGCGCCTATTCCTTGAGGTCCTCCCACAGTTCCTTGACCTTGGCGAAGAAACCGTGGGACTCGGGGCTGTGGCGTTCGCCGCTGCCCGCCGCTTCGAACTCGCGCAGCAACCGCTTCTGCTCGTCGGTGAGATCGCGCGGCGTCTCCACCACCGCCTCGACGATCATGTCGCCGCGGGCGGGGGAACGGAGCACCGTCATGCCCTTGCCGCGCAGCCGGAACTGGGCGCCGGTCTGGGTGCCGGCCGGCAGGGTGATCCGCGCCCGTGCCCCGTCGAGGGTGGGGACGTCGACCTGCCCGCCAAGCGCCGCGGTGGTCATCGCCAGCGGCATCCGGCAGTAGATATTGGCGCCGTCCCGCTGGAAGAAGCGGTGGGGGGCGACCGAGACGAAGATGTAGAGGTCGCCCGGCGGGCCGCCGCGCATCCCGGCTTCGCCTTCGCCGGCGAGGCGGATGCGGGTGCCGTCCTCGACGCCGGCGGGGATGGTCACCTGCAGGGACTTCTCCTTCTGCACCCGGCCGCTGCCGCCGCAGGCGCGGCACGGATCCTTGATCACCTGGCCGCTGCCGCCGCAGGTGGGACAGGTGCGTTCGACGGTAAAGAAGCCGGACTGGGAGCGGACGCGGCCGGCGCCGCGGCAGGTCGGACACGAGACCGGACCGGAACCCTTGGCACTGCCGCTACCGCCGCAGACCTCGCAGGCCGCCGCGGTGGCGACCCGGATCGTGTTCTTGCATCCGTTGAACGCCTCCTCGAGCGTGACCTGCATGTTGTAGCGCAGATCCGAACCCCGGCCGGTCGGGCGCGACCCTCGCCGGCCGCCGGCCATGAAGTCGCCGAACATCTCCTCGAAGATGTCGGCGAACCCGGCGCCGCCACCGCCACCGAAGCCGGCATCGCCGCCGTGCTCGAAGGCGGCATGGCCGAAACGGTCGTAGGCGGCGCGCTTCTGGTCGTCCTTGAGGACCTCGTAGGCCTCGCTCAGGTCCTTGAAGCGCTGCTCCGCGTCCTTGTCGCCCGGATTGCGATCCGGGTGATACTGCATCGCCAGCTTGCGGTAGGCCTTCTTGAGTTGGTCCTTGGAGGCGTCCCGGTCGACACCCAGGGTCTTGTAGTAGTCTTCCTTCACCATCGGCGCTCACCAACCGCAACGGAGAGCGGCGACGGCCCCCGAGGGGACCGCCGGCCGTCTCTGGTCCGCAACTGGCTGCACGGGAAAGGACCCGATTAACCGGTCTTCTTGTCCTTGTCGGGATCCACTTCCTCGAACTCGGCGTCGACCACCTTCTCATCCGATGGGCCGGGGGCCGGCTGATCGCCGCCACCCGTCGCGGCTCCCGTTTCCGCCTGGTTCGCCTTGTACATCGCCTCGCCGAGTTTCATCGCCGCCTGGGCGAGGGCGTCGGTCTTGGCCTTGATGGCATCCGCGTCGTCGCCGTCCATCACGCCCCGGAGATGGGTGACCGCCTGTTCGATCGCCTGCTTGTCGGCGGGCGGAACCTTGTCGCCGTACTCCCTGAGGTTCTTCTCGGTGTCGTGGATCAGGGCGTCGGCGTGATTGCGGGCTTCCACCTTCTCCCGGCGCTTCTTGTCCTCCTGGGCGTGGGCCTCGGCCTCCTTGACCATGCGCTGGATATCGGCGTCGTTGAGGCCGCCGGAGGCCTGGATGCGGATCTGCTGTTCCTTGCTGGTGGCCTTGTCCTTGGCCGAGACGTTGACGATGCCGTTGGCGTCGATGTCGAAGGTGACCTCGATCTGCGGCATGCCGCGCGGCGACGGCGGAATGCCGACCAGGTCGAACTGACCGAGCAGCTTGTTGTCGGCGGCCATCTCTCGCTCGCCCTGGAACACCCGGATGGTCACCGCCGTCTGGTTGTCCTCGGCGGTCGAGAACACCTGGCTCTTGCGGGTCGGGATCGTCGTGTTGCGATCGATCAGACGCGTGAACACGCCGCCGAGGGTCTCGATACCAAGCGACAGCGGCGTCACGTCGAGCAGCAGAACGTCCTTGACCTCTCCCTTCAGCACACCGCCTTGGATTGCGGCACCGACCGCCACCACCTCGTCCGGATTGACTCCCTTGTGCGGTTCCCGGCCGAAGAAGCTCTTCACCGTCTCGATCACCTTCGGCATCCGGGTCATGCCGCCGACCAGGATCACCTCGTCGATCTCGCCGGCCGAGAGACCGGCGTCCTTGAGCGCCGCCCGGCAGGGGCCGACCGTCTTCTCCACGAGGTCGCCGACCAGCGCCTCCAGCTTGGCCCGGGTCAGCTTGATGTTGAGGTGTTTCGGTCCCGCCGCGTCGGCGGTGATGAACGGCAGGTTGACCTCCGTCTGCACGGTGCTCGACAGCTCGATCTTCGCCTTCTCCGCCGCCTCCTTGAGCCGTTGCAGCGCCAGCCGATCCTTGCGCAGGTCGATGCCCTGTTCCTTCTTGAACTCGTCGGCCAGGTAATCGAGGATCCGCTTGTCGAAGTCCTCGCCGCCGAGGAACGTGTCGCCGTTGGTCGACTTCACCTCGAACACGCCCTCGCCGATCTCGAGGACGGAGATGTCGAAGGTGCCGCCGCCGAGGTCGTAGACAGCGATGGTTCCCGTGCCTTTCTTCTCGAGACCGTAGGCGAGCGCCGCCGCGGTCGGCTCGTTGATGATCCGCAGCACCTCGAGACCCGCGATCTTGCCGGCGTCCTTGGTGGCCTGCCGCTGCGAGTCGTTGAAATAGGCGGGTACGGTGATCACCGCCTGCTTGACCTCTTCGCCGAGGTAGTTCTCGGCGGTCTCCTTCATCTTCTGCAGGATGAAGGCGCTGACCTGACTCGGGCTGTACTTCTTCCCCTGGGCCTCGACCCAGGCGTCCCCGTTTGGTCCCTCGACGATCCTGTAGGGAACCAAGTCCTTGTCCTTGGCGGTGATCGGGTCGTTGTAACGGCGGCCGATCAGCCGCTTGATCGCGAACAGCGTATTCTCCGGATTGGTCACCGCCTGGCGCTTGGCCGGCTGGCCCACCAATCGCTCACCGGAGTCCGAGAACGCCACCATCGAGGGCGTGGTTCGCGTCCCCTCGGTGTTCTCGATCACCCGTGCGTCCTTGCCTTCCATGATGGCGACGCAGGAGTTGGTGGTCCCAAGGTCGATGCCGATAACCTTGCTCATCTCTCACCTCGTGTCTGGCGGAACTCGACGGCCCTGAGCGGCGCCGCGCGAATTCCCCTGAAGAATCCAAAGAAGCGCCCCTGAGTTCGAGCGACGCGCGTTATATATGCGAGCCGCCCCGGCGGCGCAACCGCCGCCCCCGTATTCGCCGCGACCACTCCGGGGTCGTTCCGCGCGCGGATGGACGTGCCGGCGCGGCCGCCGGCGATCGCGCCCGCTTATAGGCCTTATTTCCTATCACGTCAAGACGCGGCGTGCGCCCTTGCGCGCCGGCGAGACCGTGGCAGACTGGCGCCAGGATGATCGTCTCGGCCAGCTATCGCACCGATATTCCCGCCTTCTATGGCGCCTGGTTCCTCGAGCGCCTGCACGCCGGCTGGGTCCGCACGGCGAGCCCCTACGGCGGCAAGCCCGCGCATCTGCCGTTGACCCGCGAGACGGTCGACGGCTTCGTCTTCTGGACCCGCAACGCGGGGCCGTTCCTGCCGGCGCTCGAGGCGGTCGGTGCGGTGCCGTTCCCGTTCGTCGTCCAGTACACCATCACCGGCTATCCGAAACCCCTCGATGCCGCCACTCCCGACCCGCGCCGCGGCTGCGATTGGTTGCAGCGGCTGGCCTCCAGATACGGCGCGGCGGCCGCGGTCTGGCGCTACGACCCGATCGTCTTCACCTCGCTGACCCCGCCCGCCTGGCACGCGGGCACCTTCCACTCCCTCGCCCGGTCGCTGCGGGGAGCGGTCGACGAGGTGGTGGTGTCCTTCGCCCAGATCTACCGCAAGACCGCCCGCAACATGAATGCGGCGGCGCGCGCCTTCGGCTTTCACTGGTGGGATCCGCCCTCCGACCAGAAGCGTGCGCTGCTCACCGATCTCGCCGCGATCGCCGCCGAGTGCGGTCTGGCCATCACCCTCTGCGGTCAGCGGGAGCTGCTGGTCCCCGGCGTCGGCGACGCTCGCTGCATCGACGCCGAGCGGCTGAGCCGGGTCGCCGGACGCCCGATCGGCGCGCTGCGACGGCCGCACCGCAAGACGTGCGGCTGCTGGGCGTCCCGGGACATCGGCGACTACGACAGCTGCATCCAGGGCTGCGCCTACTGCTACGCGGTCAACGGCCGTGCCGCCGCCAAGGACCGGCTGGAGCGCCACGACCCCGCCGGCCCGTCGCTGATTCCCCCCCGCTCCACGCCCGCCCCCGCGTGTGTCGAAGGGGCCTTGCCGCGCCCGCCGGATCAGAACTTCTCGTCGAGCTGGACGCCGGATGCCTCGCCGCGCGGATCGCCCTGCCGCTCGTAGGCCGCCGCCGACCCCCTCGCCGCGGTCGGCTCGTCTCGGCTCTCCTCTCCACCGTCGTCGGCGCCGGCCGCCGGCCCGTCGGTCGGCGGGCGCTTCGGTCCGCCGCGCGCGACCCCGACGCGGGCGGCGCGCAGCGGACGGTCGTAGATCATGTAACCCGGCTCAACCACCTGCGCGACGGTGCCGGCGGGCACGCTGTCGTCGGGGATCTCGAACAGGGCTTCGTGAACGTGCGGATCGAACGGCCGGCCGAGGGCCTCCATCGCCGTGATGCCGTTCCGCTCGAGGACGGTGAGCAGTTCCTTCTCGGTCATCTCGACCCCCGCCACCAGCGCCTGCAATGCCGGATCGGCGTCGCGCGCCGCCGGATCGACACTGCCGAGCGCCCGTTGCAGGTTGTCGGCGACCGACAACAGATCGCGGGCGAAGCCGGCGATCGCGTACTTGCTGGCGTCCGCCCGGTCCCTGGCCGCGCGACGCCGCACGTTCTCGACCTCGGCCAACGCCCGCAACCGTTCGTCCTTGAGCTGGGCGAGTTCCGCCTCGGCGGCGGCGAGGCGGTCGGCCATCGCGGCCGCGTCGGCGGCAGGGACTTCCCCCGGGCCACCGGCCGCGGCCGCGGCCGGCGGCTCGACCGCCGCGTCGCCCTCGGTGGCGATCGGTCCGGCGGCGTCCCCCGTCTCCTCGGCGGCCCGCTTGTCCCGCGGGTCGGTGTCGGCGTGTCCGCTCATGTCAAGATCCTCGTTTCCTATCCGATCAGGCGGCCGACCAGCTTCGCGGTGTAGTCGACCATCGGGATGATTCGCGCATAGTTGATGCGCGTCGGGCCGATGACCCCGACCGCACCGATGATCTGCTCCCGGCTGTCCCGATAGGAGCTGACGATCATCGAGCACCCGGAAAGCCTGAACAACTCGTTGCTGGCGCCGATAAATATCTGCACCCCCTCGGCTCGATCAACCAGGGAGAGGATCTTGAGGATCATCTCCTTGGTCTCGAGGGCCGCGAAGAGGGTGCGAATATGCTCCAGGTCGCCGATCGCCTGAACGTCGTCCAGCAGGTTGGCCTGGCCGCGGACGATCAGCGACCCGCCCTTGTCGCCGCCTGCCCAGCTGGCGAGTCCGGACTCCACCACCCGGCTGGTGAGCTCGTCCAACCGCGCCTCGTGCGCCTCCAGTTCGCCGAGGATCTGTTCGCGGGCCTCTGCGATGGTGCGACCGACCAGCCGGGCGCTGAGATAGTTGGAGGCCTCGACGAGCGCCGAGGGGTGGGTTCCGATCGGCGTGTCGATGATCCGGTTCTCGACAAGTCCCGTTTCGCTGACCAGCACCACCAGCGCCCGGCCGCGGCTGAGGTTGACGAGTTCGATGTGGCGCAGCGGCTTGTCGGTCTTCGGCGCCATCACCAGGCTGGCGCAGCCGGACAGACCCGACAACGCCGCGGTCGCCCGCTCGAGCAACCCCTCGACACTGGTGTCGACGCCCGCACACTGCTGTTCCAGGCTCCGGCGCTCGCCGTCGGTGAGATTGCCGACCTCGAGCAACCCGTCGACGAACAGTCTGAGGCCGGCCTCGGTCGGCATCCGACCCGCCGAGGTGTGGGGGGCGAACAGCAGTCCGGCGTCCTCGAGGTCGGCCATGACGTTGCGGATCGTCGCCGGTGACAGGTTCACCGCCAGTCGCTTGGACAGGGTGCGCGAGCCGATCGGCTCGCCGGTCTCCAGATAGGCGTCGACCACCCGGCGCAGGATGTCCCTCGATCTCTGGTTCAATTCGCTAACCGACATGGTCTTCGCCCGAACGGGAGTGCGATGCGCGTCGGGAATCTAGTGGCACGACCGGGACCCGTCAACGCGGCCGGCCTTTACCGGCGAAGGCGACCGGTCTAGCTTGGCCGTCCCGTCGCTCGTCTTTCGGGGGAGTTTCGATGAGACCCTCAGGCCGCGCCAACGACCGCATGCGCCCGATCAGCTTGGAGATCGGCATCAGCAAGTACGCCGAGGGGTCCTGTCTCGCCCGCTTCGGGGACACGCACGTGCTGTGCACGGCGTCGGTCGAGCAGCGAGTGCCGGGCTGGATGCGCGACAGCGGCCGCGGATGGGTCACCGCCGAGTACGGGATGCTGCCGCGGGCGACCGCCGAGCGCACCGACCGCGAAGCGGCCCGCGGTCGCCAGACGGGGCGGACCTCCGAGATCCAGCGGCTGATCGGGCGCAGCCTTCGCGCGGTGACCGACCTCCAGGCGATCGAGAACCTCCAGGTCCGTGTCGACTGCGACGTCCTCCAGGCCGACGGCGGCACCCGCACCGCCGCGATCACCGGCGCCTATGTCGCCCTGCACCTGGCGTTCACGCGGCTGATCGACCTCGGCCTCTTGGACGCGGTACCGCTGACCGACCAGCTGGCGGCGGTCTCCTGCGGGCTCTACCGGGGCAGCCCGGTTCTCGATCTCGACTACGAGGAGGACCGGGAGGCCGAGGCGGACGCCAACTTCGTGCTCACCGGCGCCGGCGCCATCGTCGAGGTGCAGGGAACGGCGGAACACAAGCCGTTCTCCGAGCGCGCGTTCATGGACCTGTTCGCGCTCGCCCGCCGCGGCATCGGCGAGCTCGTGACCGTGCAGCGAACGGTCTTGGGCCTTGCCTGACCGCCTCCCGCGGCGGGATCTCGGGTGAGAGGTGGGAGATGGCGCGACGGTTCGACAGCGACATCCTGGTGATCGCCAGCCACAACCCCGGCAAGGTGCGGGAGATCGGCGACCTGCTCGGCCCGTTCGGCGTCGCCGTCCGATCGGCGGGCGAGCTCGCCCTCGCCGAGCCGGAGGAGACGGGAACCACCTTCGCCGCCAACGCCGAACTCAAGGCACGCGCCGCCGCGACGGCATCGGGGCTGCCGGCGCTGTCCGACGATTCCGGTCTCGTGGTCGGCGCCCTCGGCGGCGCCCCCGGCGTCCTCTCGGCCCGCTGGGCGGGACCGGGCAAGGACTTCGGGGAGGCGATGCGCAAGGTCGAGGACGCGCTCGCCGGCCATGCCGATCGGCGGGCGCACTTCGCCTGCGCCCTCGCGTTGTGCTGGCCGGACGGCGACTGCGAGGTGTTCACGGGGATCGTTCGCGGCCGCCTCGTCTGGCCGCCACGCGGAACGCGCGGCTTCGGTTACGATCCGATGTTCGTCGCCGACGGCTACGACCTCACCTTCGGCGAGATGGAGCCCGCGCTCAAGCACCGGATCAGCCACCGTGCCGACGCCTTTCGCAAGCTGGTCGCCGCCTGCTTTGCCGGCGGGTGATCCGCCGGCGACGGCGGTGCCCGACCCGGGGCCGGGCACGCTCGCCGTCTACGTCCACTGGCCCTTCTGCCGCTCCAAGTGCCCCTACTGCGACTTCAACAGCCACGTCGGCGAGGGCGTCGACGAGGGACGCTGGCGGGCGGCGCTGCTCGGCGAGCTCGCGTGCTTCGCCGCCGAGACCCGCGGCCGGACCGTCTCCAGCCTGTTCTTCGGCGGCGGCACCCCGTCGCTGATGGAACCGGCGACGGTCGCCGCGGTGATCGACGCCGTCGCCGGGCATTGGCCGGTCGCCGCCGACGTCGAGATCACTCTTGAGGCCAACCCGACATCGGCCGAGGCGGCCCGCTTCGCCGCCCTTCGCGCCGCCGGCGTCGGCCGCCTGTCGATCGGCGTGCAGGCCTGGGACGACCGCGCGCTCGGCTTTCTCGGCCGCACCCACTCGGCGGCGGAGGCGAGAGCGGCGGTGGCGATGGCGGCGGCGCGGTTCCCGCGGTTCTCCTTCGACCTGATCTACGGGCTGCCCGGACAGTCGCCGACCGACTGGCGGCGGCAGCTCGCCGAGGCGGCGGCGCTCGCCGGCGATCACCTGTCGGCCTACCAGCTGACGGTGGCGCCGGGCACCCTGTTCCACCGCCGGCGCGTCGCCGAGATCGACGCCGAGTCCGCCGCCGATCTCTACGAAGCCACCGGCGCGGTGCTTGCCGCCGCCGGCCTGCCCGCCTACGAGGTGTCCAACCACGCCCGGCCCGGCGGCGCCTGTCGCCACAACCTGTCGATCTGGCGGGGCGGCGACTATCTCGGCATCGGCCCCGGGGCCCACGGCCGACTGACCCTCGACGGCACGACCGCGGCGATCCGGCAGCTGCGCGCGCCGGAGAAGTGGCTGGCGGCGGTGGAACGCCGCGGTCACGGCACCGCCACCCGGATCGCGCTCGAGGCGCACGAGCGACGCGAGGAGCTGGTTCTCACCGCGCTCCGTCTCCGCGAGGGAATCGATCGACGGCGGTTCCGGCGCCTGGCCGCCTGCGAGCCGGAGGCCGTGCTGGCGGCGGCCGGGCTCGCCCGGATGGTCGAGGGCGGCTTCCTGGTCCGCGACGACGCCGGCATCCGCGCCACCGCGGCCGGCCGCCAGCGGCTGAACGCGGTGCTGGCGCAACTGCTGGCGTAGCGCCGCGGACGGCCCGCCGGCTATTGCCGCTCGAAGCTGGTCGGCGCCTCGCTGACGACGCGGGCCCCGCGACGCTCGACCTCGAGCACCGCCAGACCCCGCTCGGCGGCGCCGTCGGCCCGAAACCGGAAGATGCCGTCTCGGCCGGCGAACCCCCGGGGGTCGGTCAGGGCCTGCTCGTCGAAGCCGCCGTCGGCCGGGGATTGCGCCAGCAGCGCCGCCAGCGCGGTGGCGTCATAGGCGAGCGTCGCGAGCCGGGCCGGCGCGCGGCCATAGGCGGCGACATACTGTTCCTCGAAGCCGGCGCGAAAATCCGGCTGCGGTGCGGCGAACCAGCCGCCGAGCAGCGCCGGCTCGGCCCCCAGCCCCGGCTCGTCCCAGGCGCCGGTGCCGAGCACCCGCACCGTGCCGGGGTCGATGCCATGGACCGGAAGGTGGGCGGCGACCGCCTGCAGCCGGCGACCGCCGTCGGCGACCAGCACGGCGTCGAACGGCAACCAGGCCTGGCGCTGCCCCGTCCCGGCGCGCGCCAGAGTGACGCCGCCGCCCGGACCGCTTGTCGCGAGCGGTGCGGCGGCGCCGATCGGGCCACGATCCGGCTGCGTCGGGTCGACCAGTCGCCGGACCACCTCGTTGAAGTCCCCTGCCGCCGGATCGTAGAACTCGGCCCGGGTAACGACGGCGCCACGAACGGCGGCAACCTCCTCCAGGGCGGTGATCGCGGCGGCGCCGTAAGCGTCGTCGGGGGCCAGCAGCGCGAGCCGGAACGCGCCCTGGGCGACGGCATAGGCGACGACCCGTTCGATCTCGATCTGCGGCGCGAAACCCATGACGTAGACACCGTCACCGGCCACCGAGCGATCGCTGGAAAAGGCGATCACCGGCACACCGGCGGCCCAAGCCGCCGGGGCCGCCGCCCGCACAGATGCGGCGAGCAGCGGCCCGAGAACCAGCGTCGCGCCGTCGCCGACGGCGGACCGGATCGCCTGAGCGGCGCCCTCGGGGCTGCCGCCGGTATCGTAGGGCAGCAGCTCGAAGCGGCGGTCGGCGACATCGAACAGCGCCAGCTGCGCCGCGTTCAGCATCGCTTCGCCGAGTTCGGCATGGCGTCCGCTGAGCGGCACCATCAGCGCCACCCGGACCGTTCCGAGCGACGGCGGCGGCAGCGCCGGTGGCGTCAGGGCAACCAGCGGATCGACAGCGTCGGTCTCGGACGGCGGCGGCAGCGTGTCGAGCACGATCGCGGCCGGCGGCTGCGGTCGCACGGCGTCTGCCGGCGGTTCGGGAGCGGCGGGCGGCGGCAGAGGGGGTTGCGCGGCGCGTCGCGATGGCAAAGTATCGCACGCGGACATCACCAGAGCGGCGATCGCCAGCCATGGCACGACATCATGCAGCCGGCAGCGGCAGGGCCAAGCGGTCATCGGTCGGTCGTGAGCCTTTCTCGGGGCGGGGATACCCACCGCCTGCGCAGCCTAGCGGCCGCCCGGGGCCGAGTAAACCGTCCGCTCGCGAAAGCGGCGCCGAGGTGCCGGACCCCGGTCTCTACGTGGTCGCGACACCGATCGGCAACGCCGGCGACATCACCCTACGGGCGCTGCGCGTGCTCGCTGCGGTCGACGTCATCGCCTGCGAGGATACCCGCGTCACCGCCAAGCTGCTCGCCATCCACGGCATTGCCACGCCGCTCTCGTCCTACCACGACCACAACGCGGCCACCGCCGGCCCGGCGCTGCTCCGCCGCCTGCAGCGGGGCGAACGGATCGCCCTCGTCGCCGACGCCGGCACGCCCCTGGTCTCCGATCCCGGCTACCGGCTGGTCCGCGCCTGCGCCGAGGCGGGCATCGCCGTGATCCCGGTCCCCGGACCGTCGGCGGTGATGGCGGCGCTGTGCATCTCCGGACTGCCCACCGACCGTTTCCTGTTTGCCGGCTTTCCGCCGGTCCGCGCCTCCGCCCGGCGGCGCTTTCTCGCCGAGCTCGCACCGCTGCCGGCGAGCCTCGTGCTGCTGGAATCGCCCCGCCGGCTGGCGGCCTCGCTCGCCGACATGGCGGCCGTGCTCGGGCCGCGGGAGGCGGTCGTCGCCCGCGAGTTGACCAAGCTGTTCGAGGAGACCCGCCGCGGCTCCCTCTCCGACCTCGCACACCTCTACCGCGACGTCCCGGCGCCCAAGGGCGAGGTGACGGTGGTGGTGGCGCCGCCCGCCGCCCCGGCGGCCGCCACCGACGCCGAGATCGACCGCCGCCTCGCCGCGGCGCTCATCGAAGGTTCGGTGCGCGCCGCGGCGGAAGCGGTGGCGGCCGCGACCGGATTGCCGCGGCGGCGGCTCTATGCCCGCGCCCTGGCGCTGCGCAAGGACCCCGCATGAGGCGGGACCGCGGCGGGACGGCGGAGCGGCGGGGCGCCTGGCGATTCGGGCGGCTGGCGGAGAGCGCCTGCGCATGGTGGCTGCGGCTGAAGGGCTACCGCATCGTCGCCCGCGGCTTCCGGGTTCCGGCGGGCGAGATCGACATCGTCGCCCGCCGCGGCCGCACCCTCGCGTTCGTGGAGGTCAAGGCGCGTACCGGCGACGGCGCCTGGGACGCCCTGACGCCTTCGCAGCGGCGGCGGATCGTGCGCGCGGCGGAGGCGTTTCTGAAGGCACGGCCGGCCTATGCCGGCCTCGACCTGCGCTTCGATCTGATGGTCGTCGGCCGCCGCCGCCGGCCCCGCCACCTCACCAACGCCTGGACCGCCGACGGCTGACCGGCGGCCTTGATTCGTCGAGCCCGCGGCGGGTAATGGTGCGCTCCGGGGCAGCGGTTGCAAGAGGAGGCGGGTGCCATGGGCCTGCGGGTCGCCATCCAGATGGACCCGATCGAATCGGTGGACATCGACGCCGACAGCACCTTCGCGCTCGCCCTGGAGGCGCAGCGGCGCGGCCATGAGCTCTATCACTATTTGCCGCAACAACTGTCGTTCTACCGCGGCCGGGTGACCGCCAGCGCCCGCCCGCTCGCGGTCCGGCGGCGGCAGGGCGACCATTTCACCCTCGGCGCTCCGGAGATCCTCGACCTGGCGGACGTCGACATGGTGCTGATGCGCCAGGCCCCGCCATTCGACATGGCCTACATCACCGCCACCCACCTGCTTCAGCACATCCACCCGAGGACCCTTGTCGTCAACGACCCGGTCGAGGTGCGCAACGCGCCCGAGAAGCTGTTCGTCACCCACTTCGCCGAACTGATGCCGCCGACCCTGATCACCTCCGACCGCACCCGCATCGCCGCCTTCCGTGACGAGCACAAGGACATCATCGTCAAGCCGCTGTTCGGCAACGGCGGGGCCGGCGTGTTCCACGTCGACCCGGAGGACGACAACCTGAATGCGCTGCTGGAGATGTTCACCGGCCTCTACCGGGAGCCGATCGTCGTCCAGGCCTACCTGCCGGCCGTGCGCGAGGGCGACACCCGGATCATCCTCATCGACGGCAAGGCGGCGGGCGCGGTCAGGCGGGTACCGAAGGCGCGCGAGGCGCGAGCCAATCTGCACGTCGGCGCGCGCGCCGAACAGGCGGCGCTCGGCCCCCGCGATCTCGAGATCTGCGCCGCGATCGGCCCCGAGCTCAGCCGCCGCGGGCTGATCTTCGTCGGCATCGACGTCATCGGCGGCTACCTCACCGAGATCAACGTCACCTCGCCGACCGGTATCCAGGAGATCGGCCGCTTCGACGGCGTCGCCTTGGAAGCCGACCTGTGGGATGCCTTCGAGGCGCGCTTTTCTGCCAGCAGAGGTTGATTCGCACAATTTTACTCAAACAGGGGTCGTCATCGGGCCACTCCCGCGCGTAAAGTCCGGCGGGGGTAACGGGTCGCGAGCGTGGGCCGATGGTTGCGCGGATCAGGACGGTCGCCTTCCAGGGCATCGACGTCCTCGATGTCGACGTCCAGGTGCAGATGGCCGAGGGGCTGCCGGCGTTCACCACCGTCGGGTTGCCCGACAAGGCAGTGGCGGAGAGCCGGGAACGGGTGCGCGCCGCGCTGAGCGCGATGGGTTTGGCGCTGCCGCCGAAGCGGATCACCGTCAACCTCGCTCCCGCCGATCTGCTCAAGGAGGGGAGCCACTTCGATTTGCCGATCGCCCTCGGACTGCTTCAGGCGATGGGGGTGGTGCCGGGAGACGCCCTCGCGGGGTTCGCGGCGCTGGGCGAACTCGGTCTCGACGGCGCGCTGGCATCGGTCGCCGGCGTGCTGGCGGCGGCGATTCACGCCAGCGCCGGCGGCATGGGGCTGATCTGTCCGCAGGCGCAGGGCGGCGAGGCGGCGTGGGCGGCGGGAATCGCGGTGCTCGCGCCGCCGTCGCTGCTGGCGCTGATCAACCATTTCAAGGGTGTCCAGGTGTTGCGGGCGCCTCAGCCGCGGCTCGGCATCGATCACACCGCCTATCCCGATCTCGGCGACGTCAAGGGCCAGGAGAGCGCCAAGCGGGCGATCGAGATCGCCGCCGGCGGCGGCCACAACCTGCTGATGGTCGGCCCGCCGGGATCCGGCAAGTCGATGCTGGCCGCGCGCCTGCCCGGGCTGCTGCCGCCGCTGGATGCGGCGGAGGCGTTGGAGGTCAGCATGATCCACAGCGTCGCCGGCGAACTCAAGGGGGGCGGGTTGATTCGCCGCCGCCCGTTTCGCGACCCGCACCATTCGGCCTCGGTGGCGGCGCTGATCGGTGGCGGCGCCCGGGCCCGTCCAGGCGAGGTGTCGCTCGCCCATCTCGGGGTGCTGTTCCTCGACGAGCTGCCCGAGTTCCAGCGCGCCGCCCTCGAGGCGTTGCGCCAGCCGCTGGAAACGGGGCGGGCGAGCGTCGCGCGCGCCAACGTCCATGTCACCTATCCCGCCCGGGTGCAGCTGGTGGCGGCGATGAATCCCTGCCGCTGCGGCTACCTCGACGACGCCGGGCGCGCCTGCAACCGGGCGCCACGCTGCGCCGTCGACTACCAGGCGAAGATCTCCGGGCCGCTGTTCGACCGCATCGACCTGCACGTCGAGGTGCCGGCGGTGACCCCCGCCGATCTCGCGCTGCCGCCACCGGCGGAGAGCACCGCCGATGTCGCCGCTCGGGTCGCCGCCGCCCGCGCCGTCCAGCGGGAGCGCTACCGCAGGGTCGCCGCGGCACCGCGCGTGCGCACCAACGCCGAGGCCGACGGCACCGTCCTCGACCAGGTGGCGACACCCGACGCGGCGGGGCGCAAGCTGCTCGCCGAGGCGGTCGACCGCATGCGCCTGACCGCGCGGGGCTATCATCGGGTGCTGCGCGTCGCCCGGACGCTGGCCGACCTCGACGGCGCGGACGGCGTCGCCCGCCTCCACGTCGCCGAGGCGCTGACCTACCGCCGCATCGTCCCCGGCCGCAACGCGCTGCTGACGGGGGCGTGACGGGGGCGGCCACGTTCGGCGCGACCCGGACATCGGATCAAGGGCTGAGCAAAACGCGGTGTTCAGGCCGGGTCACGGCGCCCTCCGGGATCCGCGCCGTTCTTGCGTCCGGCGCCACGCCATTCCCTCGGTTCGTCGATCGCGTCGTCGGGACGCGGTGCCGCACCCGCTTTTCGGGGCGGGGAGGTTCGATCTGTGGGATCATCGGCGGCTCCGAGGTTTGGGCCGCCGCATGGATTCAGAGCATCTCCCGCCGGTCACCCGTCAGATGAGTTCGGAGCCCTGCGGGGCGAGGGCCGCGCCTTTCCATTGCACGGCGGTTGTGATAGTGGACCCGGTTGTCGGCGGCGGAAGGGAGACAATCGTCGGTCGCCGGCATCCAGCGGACCCCGGGGGCGCGGTTCCCGAAGCGGTGGGCGGGGCATAGCGACGAAAGGACACGACAATCGGATGGTGACGATGGGCTCTCGCGGGCTGCCGTTCCGGCCACTGCAGGGCTTGGCGCTGGCCGCGATGATCGTTCTCGCCACCGGCTGCGCATCGGTGCCCGACCGGTCGGACACCGAGGCCTACGCCGAATTTCGGGAGGTCAACGACCCCCTGGAACCGCTGAACCGAGGGATCTTCGAGGCCAACCGTGCACTCGATGTCATGTTCCTGCGGCCGGCGGCCATCATGTTCCGGGAGTTCCTGCCGCCGCCGTTCCAGCGCGGCATCCACAACTTCCTCAGCAATCTGCGGACGCCGGTGGTCCTCGCCAACGACCTGCTGCAGGGCGAGATGGAGCGGGCGGGAGCGACGATCGCCCGCTTCCTGATCAACACCACCCTCGGGGTCGGCGGGCTCGACGACCCCGCCAGCGACCTGGGCTGGCAGAACCACGACGAGGATTTCGGCCAGACGCTCGCCGTCTGGGGTCTGCCGGAAGGACCGTTCCTGATGCTTCCGATCATCGGCCCGTCGAATCCGCGCGATGCCGTGGGTCTTTTGGTCGACAGCCTGCTCATCGATCCGATCGCGTGGTGGATCCGCGCCGACACCGACAGCCGGACGTGGATCGGATACACCCGCGCCGGCGTGACCGCGGTCGGGGCCCGCGCCAGGCTCTACGAGGAACTGGACGAACTGGAGAAAACCTCGCTCGATCTCTACGCGTCGATCCGCAGCCTCTACCGCCAGCACCGGCGCACGGAGATCCATCAGGGCCGCATCGCACCGGACTCGCTCGATCCGCTGCTCTACGACCTGCCCGACATCTCCGAGGAGAACCCGGACGAAC
>JBHJOP010000022.1:0-20970 GCA_050329575.1 Rhodospirillales bacterium
GGCAGGAACGGCTGGAGCGTTCGGAGAGCACCGATGTCGGGCTCAGGGTGTTGATCGGCCTGCGCCAAGCGGTGGTGTCGTCCTCGGATCTGTCGGCGGACGGCCTGCGCGGGATGGTCGAGCGCGCGGTGGCGATGGCGCGGGCGGTTCCAGGGGATCCCTATTGCGGGCTCGCCGCGCCGTCCGAACTCGCCGGCGAGCCCGTCGACGTCGACGGCTGCGATGCCGCCGAGCCGACACCGGAGGCCCTGCTGGCGCGCGCGGCTTGCGCCGAAGAGGCGGCGCGCGCGGTCGCCGGAGTCACCAACTCCGAGGGTGCGGAGGCGACCTGGAGTTTCGGCTACAATGCCGTCGCCGCCACCAACGGCTTCGCTCGGGCCTATGCGCGCTCGCGGCACGGCCTGACGGTCTCGGTGCTCGCCGGCGAAGGCACCGCGATGGAGCGGGACTACGACTACACCACCGCCGTTCACGGCGAGGATCTCCGCGATCCCGCCGCGATCGGCCGGTCGGCCGGCGAACGCGCGGTGGCGCGGCTCGGTCCGCGCAAGATCAGCTCGGCGCAGGTCCCGGTGGTCTACGATCCGAGGGTCGCGGGCAGCCTGCTCGGCCACCTCGCCGCGGCCGTCAACGGCACCGCCATCGCCCGCGGCACCACCTTCCTCAAGGACAGGCTGGGGACGGCGGTGTTCCCGGCCGCGATCGAGATCATTGACGACCCGCTGCGCCGGCGCGGCCTGCGCTCGCGCCCGTTCGACGCCGAAGGAATCGCCACCCGGCCGCTGAAGATCGTCGACGGCGGAACGCTCGCGAGCTGGATTCTCGATCTCCGCTCCGCCCGCCAGCTCGGGATGGAGTCGACCGGCCACGCGGCGCGGGGGATCTCGTCGCCGCCGTCGCCGTCGATCAGCAATCTCTACATGGCGCCGGGGACGGTCGGCCGCGCGGCGCTGATCGCCGGCGTCGCCCGCGGCTTCTACGTCACGGAACTGATCGGGTTCGGCGTCAACGGCGTCACCGGCGACTACAGCCGCGGCGCCAGCGGGTTCTGGATCGAGGACGGGCGGCTCGCCTATCCGGTGAGCGAGATCACCATCGCCGGCAACCTGCTCGGGATGTTCGCCAACCTCACGGCCGCCGACGATCTCCACTTCCGCTACGCCACCGACGCGCCGACCCTGCGGATCGACGGCATGACGCTCGCCGGCCGCTAGCCCGATCCGGCGTTGCCGTCAGAGCAGGGTTCCCTGCCCGTCGTCGGTCGCCGGCGGCCGTGACGGGTGGCGCTTGCGCGGCTGCATCCCGTCGTCGACCGTCACCGCCGCCTCGCCGTCGTGGAAGCGCAGACCCAGACCCATGCCCGGTTTCAGGGCGCCGACCGAGAGCACGGCGCGGCCAGTGCGGTCGTGGACGAGCACGAATCCACGCTCCAGCACCCGTTGATAGGAGAACCCGGCGAGCAGCCGGGTGAGATGGTCGAGGCCGCGCCGGCGATCGCGCAGCAGCACCTTGACCGCCGCGTCGAGGGCGCGCGCCTCGGAGCCCACCCGGTTGCGCTCGAGGGCGATGCGCTGGGCCGGGTTGACCAGCCGTCCGGCCAGCTCCCGCAACCGGGTGCGGCGACGATCGAGGCCGACGGCGAGGCCGTTGGCGAGGCGCTCGCTCCAGTCGTCGAGCCGCTGGCGCGCCTCCCCAATCAGCCGCGCCGGCTTCGGCAGCCCGCGGACGAGCGCCTCCAGGCGTTGGCGGCGGTCGCCGATCGTGCGGGTGATCGCGCCGAGCAGCCGGGTGCCGGCGTCGAGGACCTGGGCGAGCAGCTCGATGCGGACCGGGACCGCCATCTCGGCGGCCGCCGTCGGGGTCGGGGCGCGCCTGTCGGCCGCGAAATCGATCAGCGTGGTGTCGGTCTCGTGGCCGACCGCCGAGATCAGCGGGATGTCGCTCGCGGCGGCGGCGCGGACGACGATCTCCTCGTTGAACGCCCACAGGTCCTCGAGGCTGCCGCCGCCGCGGGCGACGATCAGCAGGTCGGGGCGGGGCGGGGTGCCGCCCGCCGGCAGCCGGTTGAAGCCGGCGATCGCCGCCGCCACCTGCTCGGCCGCGCCCTGCCCCTGCACCAGCACCGGCCACAGGAGCACCCGGCGCGGGAAGCGATCGCCGAGCCGGTGCAGGATGTCGCGGATCACCGCGCCGGTCGGCGAGGTCACCACGCCGATGACCTCCGGCAAGAACGGCAGTCGCTTCTTTCGCGCCTCGTCGAACAGCCCCTCGGCGGCCAGAGCCCGGCGGCGATCCTCGAGCAGCTTGAGCAGCGCCCCCTCCCCGGCCATCTCCATCGCCTCGACGATCATCTGGTACTTGGAGCGGCCGGGATAGGTGGTCAGCCGGCCGGTGGCCACCACCTCCATCCCGTCGGCGGGGCGGACGGCGAGGCGGACGGCGGCGTTGCGCCAACAGACGCCGTCGAGCACCGCGGTCTCGTCCTTGAGCGAGAAGTAGAGGTGCCCGGACGCCGCCCGCTTGAACCCGGTCAGCTCGCCGCGCACCCGGACCAGACCGAAAGCGCCTTCGACATGGCGCTTGAGCTGCTGCGAGATTTCCCCCACCGTTCGGATGGGAAGGTTGTGATCGGGCGCGTCGGTGCTAGGATGGTCGGCCATCGGCGCGAGTATGGCGCAATCGCGGGAGCGGAGCCAAGCGACTGCGGGAATCGGGGGACGCAGGATGAGGGTACTGGTCGTCGGATCGGGCGGACGGGAGCACGCCCTCTGCTGGGCGATTGCCCGCTCGCCGCTGTGCGACGCCCTCTACTGCGCGCCGGGCAACGCCGGAATCGCGGCGCTCGCCGCCTGCATCGACATCGCCGCCGAGGATCTCGACGGTCTGGTCGCCTTCGCCGCCGACCGACGGATCGACTTCGTCGTCGTCGGCCCCGAGGTGCCGCTGGTGGCCGGCCTCGTCGATCGCCTCGCAGCGGCCGGCATCAAGGCGTTCGGCCCCGACGCCCGCGCCGCCGCGATCGAGGGATCGAAGACGTTCATGAAGGACCTGTGCGCGCGCTACGGCATTCCGACCGCCGCCTACGGCCGCTTCGACGAACCCGACGAGGCCAAGGAGTTCATCCACCGCCGGGGCGCGCCGATCGTCGTCAAGGCCGACGGGCTCGCCGCCGGCAAGGGGGTGATCCTCTGCCGCAACGAGAACGAGGCGTTCGCGGCGATCGACCACATCATGACCGAACGCGCCTTCGGCGCCGCCGGCGCGGAGGTGATCATCGAGGACTACCTGACCGGCGAGGAGGCCAGCTTCTTCGCCCTGGTCAACGGCACCAGGGTGATCCCGCTCGCCTCCGCCCAGGACCACAAGGCCGCCCACGACGGCGACCAGGGCCCCAACACCGGCGGCATGGGGGCGTATTCGCCGGCACCGGTGGTCACCGAGGCGATGGCCGAGACCATCCTCGCGGAGATCGTGGTGCCGACCGTCGAGGCGCTGGCCGCCGAGAACCGCCCGTTCACGGGCGTGCTGTACGCCGGGCTGATGATCGCCGCCGACGGCCCCAAGGTGCTGGAATTCAACGCCCGCTTCGGCGACCCGGAATGCCAGCCGTTGATCATGCGGCTGAAGTCGGACCTGCTCGTGGCGCTGGTCGCCTGCGCCGAGGGGCGGATGGACGACGTCCGGCTCGAATGGCACCCGGATGCGGCGCTGACCGTAGTCATGGCGACCCGCGGCTATCCCGGGCCCTATCCCAGGGGGTCGCGGATCGCCGGCCTCGACCGCGCCGGCGCGGTCGACGGCGTCGAGGTGTTTCACGCCGGCACCAAGGCGGACGACGGATGGATCGTCGCCAACGGCGGCCGTGTCCTCGGGGTCACCGCCCGCGCCCCGACGATCGCCGCGGCGCAGGCGCTGGCCTACCGGGCGGTCGACCTGATCGACTGGCCGCAGGGGTTCTGCCGCCACGACATCGGCTGGCGGGCGATCGCGCGGTCGGCCTGAACCGGGAGAGAGGGAGACATGGACGAACGCACCCGTATCGAGCTCGAAGCGGCCGCGTTCCGCGGTCTCGTCGAGCACCTGCGGCGCCGCACCGACGTCCAGAACATCGACCTGATGAACCTCGCCGGCTTCTGTCGCAACTGCCTGTCGAAGTGGTATCGGGCGGCGGCCGACGAGCGCGTCATCGCGATGTCCTACGACGAGGCCCGCGAGATCGTCTACGGCATGCCGTTCGACGAATGGAAGGCCCGCTACCAGAAGGAGGCCTCGCCCGAGCAGCAGCGGCTGTTCGAGGAGACCAAGCCGCTGCACGCCGCCATCAGCGGCCACTGACCGGCCGCCGGGCGCCGCATCCGCGGCCGTGGCGGTCAGCGGCGGCGCTGCGCGAAGAAGGCGCGCAGCAGGACACGGCCCTCGCGCTCGCGAATGCCGCCGTAGACCTCGGGCCGGTGGTGGCAGGTGGGTTGCGCGAACACGCGGGCGCCGTGCTCGACGCCGCCGCCCTTCGGATCGTAGGCACCGAAGTAGAGCCGCCGCAGGCGGGCGAACGAGATCGCCGCCGCGCACATGGCGCACGGCTCCAGGGTGACATGGAGGTCGCAGTCGACGAGCCGCGGGGCCCCCGCCGACGCCGCCGCCTCGCGGATCACCAGCATCTCGGCATGGGCGGTCGGGTCGCCCAGTTCCTCGACCCGGTTGCCGGCGGCGGCGAGCACGGCCCCGCGGGCGTCGACCAGCACCGCGCCGACAGGCACCTCGCCGCGGCGTGCCGCCGCCTTCGCCTCGGCGAGGGCGAGATCCATGAACGACCGACCGACCATCGCCGCCACCTTTGGGCGCCGCAGCGCGGCCGGTCAAGGCCGTTGCGCCGCGATCGCGGGATGCCTACAGTCCGGCGCCATGTCCCGACCCGTGATCGGCATCACCGTGGATTCCGAGGAGCCCGGCGGCTACTCCAAGTTCCCGTGGCTGGCCCTGCGCCAGAACTATTGCCGGGCGGTGGTCGACGCCGGCGGCCTGCCGGTACTGCTCCCCCCCGAGCCGGACCAGGCCGAGGCCTACCTGGAGCGGATCGACGGCCTCCTCGTCTCCGGCGGCAACTTCGACGTCGATCCGGCGGTGTTCGGCGCCGAAAGCCGCCACCCGACGGTGCGGACCAAGGACCGGCGCACCGCCTTCGAGCTGGCGATCGTGCGCGGCGCGCTCGCCCGCGACCTCGCCGTGCTCGGCATCTGCGGCGGCCAGCAGCTGTTGCACGTCGTGCTCGGCGGCACCCTGATCCAGCACATCCCCGACGAGGTTCCGGGAGCGCTCGCCCACGAGCAGCCGAACCCGCGCGACCAGCCCGGACATACCGTTCACGTGGTCGACGGCACCCGGCTGCGGGCGATCGTCGGCGTCGCCGAACTCGCGGTCAACAGCGCCCACCACCAGGCGGCGAAGGACGTGCCGCCGGGTGTCGTCGTCGATGCCGTCGCCCCCGACAGGGTGATCGAAGGCATCGAGGTGCCGGGGCGACGATTCTGCCTCGGCGTCCAGTGGCACCCCGAGTTCGCGCTCGGCGACGGCGACGCGCGCCTGTTCGCGGCCTTCGTCGACGCCGCCCGGCAGCCGTGACGACCGCCGCGCCGGCTGCCGACGGCGGCGAGCGGATCGCCAAGGTGATCGCCCGCGCCGGGCTCTGTTCGCGACGCACCGCCGAGCAGTGGATCGCCGACGGCCGGGTGGCGGTCAACGGACGGACGCTGACCTCGCCGGCGGTGGTCGTCACCGAGACCGACGCGGTCGTCGTCGACGGCCAGCCGTTGCCGCCAAGGACGACGGCTCGGCTGTGGCGCTACCACAAGCCGCCGGGGCTGATCACCACCCACCGCGATCCGGAAGGGCGGCCGACGGTGTTCGATCGGCTGCCGGTACAGCTCGGCCGGGTGATCTCGGTCGGCCGCCTCGACGTCAGCTCCGAGGGGTTGTTGCTGCTCACCAACGACGGCGCGCTCGCCCGCCACCTCGAGCTGCCGGGGACCGGCTGGGCGCGGCGTTACCGGGTGCGGGTGTTCGGCCTCGTCGACGAGGAGGCGCTGGAGGGGCTGCAACGGGGCGTCACCGTCGACGATGTCCGCTACGGTTCGATCACCGCCCGCCTCGACCGCGGCCAAGGGCCCAACTCGTGGCTGACCCTCACCTTGCGCGAGGGCAGGAACCGGGAGGTCCGCAAGGTGCTCGAGCACCTGGGTCTGACCGTCAACCGCTTGATCCGCATCTCCTTCGGGCCGTTCCAGTTGGGCACGCTCGGCCGCGGCGAGGTCGCCGAGGTGCCGGCGAAGGTGCTGCGCGAGCAGCTCGGCAAGGAGCTGGCGCGGTGAGGATCGTCGCCGGCCGGCTGCGCGGCCGCCCGCTCCGCGTCGCCGCCGGGACCCACGTCCGCCCGACCGCGGACCGGGTGCGCGAAGCCGTGTTCAACATCCTCGAGCATGGCCTCGCCTGGGCCGGCTTCGAGGGTGCGACCGTGCTCGACGTGTTCGCCGGCAGCGGCGCATGTGGCCTGGAAGCGCTGTCCCGCGGCTGCCGCCGGGCAACCTTCGTCGACCATGACGGCACCGCCCTGCTCGGCATCCGGCGCAACGCCACGGCGCTGGGCGAGGCGCGATCGATCACGCTCCTCGAACTCGACGCCACCCGGCTGCCGCCGCCGCCCCGCACCGCCGGCACGCCGGCTCTGCTCGCCTTCCTCGATCCTCCGTACGAGACCGGGCTGGCGACGCCGGCGCTGCAGGGCCTCGCGGCCCGTGGCTGGATCACCGCCGGCGCCGTCTGCGTCGTCGAAGTCGCCGCACGAGAGCCGCTGATCCTGCCCCCCGGTTTCGCGCTCGCCGACGAGCGCACCTACGGCAACGCCCGTGTGGGGTTCGCGCTCCCCTCCTAGCGGCCGCTCCGGCCCCCGACTCGCTGGCGCGACCGCGGCGGCCGCTCCGGCCGTCGTCAGCAGGCGATGCGTTGCTGGATCAGGGCGTTGCGGACCGACTTCTGCAATTTCTCGAAGGCGCGCACTTCGATCTGGCGGACCCGCTCGCGGGAAATCCCGAAGCGCCGGCTCAGGTGCTCGAGGGTCGTCGGGCTCTCACGCAACCGCCGTTCCGAGAGGATCTGCCGCTCCCGGTCGGACAATCCCTTGAGCGCGCCGGCGAGCAGCCGCCTGCGGTTGCCGAACTCCTGGTCGCTCGCAAGCTGCGTTTCCTGACTCTCGTGCGGGTCGACCAGCCAGTCCTGCCATTCGCCGTCGCCGTCCTCGCGCACCGGCGCGTTGAGGGACGCGTCCGGGCTGGAGATCCGCCGGTTCATGCTGGCGACGTCGCTCTCGGACACGTTCAGCCGCGTGGCGATGCTGCTGACGTGCTCCGGCGAGAGGTCGCCTTCGTCGATCGCCTGCATCTGTCCCTTCAGCTTGCGCAGGTTGAAGAACAGCTTCTTCTGGGCGGCGGTGGTGCCCATCTTGACCAGCGACCAGGAGTGCAGGATGTACTCCTGGATGGCGGCGCGGATCCACCACATCGCGTAGGTGGAGAGGCGGAACCCGCGGTAGGGGTCGAACCGCATCACCGCCTGCATCATCCCGACGTTGCCCTCGGAGATCAGCTCCCCCAGTGGCAGCCCGTAGCCCCGGTAGCCCATGGCGATCTTGGCGACCAGGCGAAGATGGCTGGTGACCATGGTATGCGCGGCCGCGAGGTCGCCCTCGTCCGCCCATCGCCGGGCGAGCGCATACTCCTCTTCGGGCTCCAGCATCGGATACTTGCGGATCCGCTGCAGATACCGGGACAGGTTGCGATCGGGCGATATGTCCAGCTCGAACACCATTCCCGACATGATGACCCTCTCGTTTGCGGGCGTTCCGCCCAAGCGCTCCCCTGTTTCGTTTCTGGCTTTGGCTGCCATAGTATCCCAGGAACGCGCTCCAGTATAGGTCAAATCGATCGCCCTTCCAGAAGGTCGATCAACGTTCTGATATCTTTCGGCAAAGTCGATTCGAACCGCAGCCGCTCGCCGCTTTCTGGGTGGCTAAACCCTATCAAATAGGCGTGAAGGGCCTGACGACCGAGGGCGGCCGCCGCGCGGCGCACCGGCTCAGGCAGCGGCTGGCCGTCCATTCGCCCCCGCCGGTACTGGGGATCGCCCAGCAACGGGTGGCCGAGCGCCGCCATGTGGACCCGGATCTGATGGGTCCGGCCTGTCTCGGGCCGGCACTCGACCAGGCTGGCGGCGGCGGCGAACGTCTGCAGCACCCGGTAGCGGGTCGCCGCCGGCTTGCCGCCGCGCGCCACCACCGCCATTTTCGTGCGATCGGCGGCGCTGCGGCCGACGGCGCCGCTGATTCGCCCCTGCGGCGGGCTGGGAACGCCCCGCACCACCGCGAAATAGCCCCGCTCGACGCTGTGGGCGGCGAACTGGCGGGCGAGATCGAGATGCGCGGCGTCGGTCTTGGCGACCACCATCAGCCCGCTGGTGCCCTTGTCGAGGCGGTGGACGATTCCCGGTCGCTGGACGCCGCCGGCGCCGGCGAGGCCGCCGGGGCAGCGGGCGAGCAGGGCGTTGACCAGCGTCCGGTCGGGATGGCCGGCGCCGGGATGGACCACCAGCCCGGCCGGCTTGTCGACGACGATCAGCGATGCGTCCTCGTAGACGACCGCGAGCGGCAGCGGCTGCGGCTGCGGCAACTGCGGGGCTGCCGACGGAACGGTGACCGCGAAGGTCTCGCCGCCCTGCACCCGGCGGGCGGGATCGTCGGCCGCGCCGCCGCCGACCGCCTCGACGGCGCCCGCCTCGATCAAGGCCTTGAGGCGGGTGCGCGACATCGCCGGCAGGGCGTCGGCGAGCAGCCGGTCGAGGCGGGCGCCGGCCTTGTCCTCGGCCACCGTCACGGTGTAAGTGGTAGCGGTCATCGCCACCGAGAGTGAACGGAAACCATGCATGCGCTCAAGGGCCTGGTGATCGGGCTCGGGGTTCTGATCGTGGTCGGCTTCATGCTGCTGATCTACGGCTTCTATGCGCGCGTCACCGATCCCGAGTTCAGGGTGTTCGCGGAGCGCGGCGACCGGGCGGCGGCCGGCCCCGAGCAGCCGGCGGCCACGGGCGGTCGCGGATTCGGCGAGGTCCGGATCGTGCTACCGGAGGGATGCACCCTGGTCGAGATGCGGCCCGACGGCGATCGGCTGTACCTGCGGACCGGCCCCGCCGGTCTCTGCGAGCGGGTGCTGGCGGTCGATTCGGTCACCGGCGAGGTGCTCGGCACCCTCGTCGCCAGGCCGTGATCCGCATCCCCGCCCGGCTGCTCGCCGACATCGCCGCCGCCGCCGAACGCGCCTACCCGGAGGAGTGTTGCGGGCTCCTGGTCGGCACCGGCGCTCCGGGGTCCACCGTCGTCGTCGGTCGGGTCGTCGCCAGCGCCAACGTCGCACCGGCGCCGCGCCGCGATCGCTTCGAGATCGACCCGAAGCTGCGGTTCGATCTGATGCGCGCGCTGGCGGACGGCGCCGAGCGCGTCGTCGGCCACTACCATTCCCACCCCGACCAGCCGGCACGACCATCGCAGCGTGATCTCGACATGGCATGGGAGCCCGATCTCGTCTGGCTGATCACCGCGGTGGTCGACGGCCGCGCCACCGAGACCACCGCCCACCGGGTCGACCCCGCCGGCGGTCGGTTCCGCGCGATCGCGCTCGCCATCACCGATTGAGGCGGCCGGTTCGGCGGGCGGTTCGCGTTGCTGTCCCATTTTCGCCGCCGCCGGTATATGATCGCCGCGACCCCACGACGGCGAATGCCCATTCGATGTTCCCCGAACTGATCCCCGAGTCCAACTACCTGCTGCGGATGGCGGACGGCACCATCAAGCAGATCAACCCGTTCACCGGCACCGAGGTGTGGACGGTGCCCGGCCGCGGCAACCGGCCGCTCGGCGTCGACGCCGCGGAGGGCCGGCCGCTCGACCCGGCGAAGGCCGACGCCCACTGCGCGTTCTGCGCCGCGAGGTACCGCGAGACGCCGCCGGAGAAGGCGCGGCTGGTGCGCACAGGCGACGGCTACCGGACGATCTACGACGTCGGCGCCGACCGCCTGTTCGACACCGTCGCCGAGTTCCGGCGGGTCGCCAACCTGTTCGAGATCGTCTCCTTCGACTACTGGCAGAAGAACTTCGGCTACCGGCTGCCCGACGCGGTCAGGGCGCGGATGGACGACTACCTCGCGACCGAGGCCGGCCGCCGCCACCTCCTCGATATCCTGCATGCGCGGATGCGGCTGTCGGGCAGCGATCCGGCGGCGATCGCGGCGATCCCGGACGCCGACAAGCTGAAGACGGCGGCGGCGTTCTTCGGCGGCGGTCACGAGCTGATCATCGCCCGGCGCCACTTCGTCGACGGCGCCCGGACCGACGCCGAGCTCGCCTCGTCGGGCACCTTCACGCCCGAGGAGCACTTCCAGTACATGCGCTTCACCATCGACGCGGTGCGCGACATCTACCTCACCAACCGCTACGTCCGCTACGTGGCGGTGTTCCAGAACTGGCTGAAGCCGGCCGGCGCGTCGTTCGACCATCTCCACAAGCAGCTGGTCGCCATCGACGAGCGCGGCGTCCAGAACGAGGCCGAGGTGCGCCTCGCGCGCGCCAATCCCAACATCTACAACGACGCCGCCGTCAACTTCGCCGGCTATCGCAACCTGGTGTTCGCCGAGAACGACCACGCCATCGCCTACGCCGGCTTCGGCCACCGCTACCCGACCCTGGAGGTGTTCTCGAAGAGCGAGCGCTCGCAGCCGTGGAACCACTCGCCCGAGGAGCTGCGCGGGATGTCCGACATCGTCCACGCCTGCCACGCGGCGATGGGACCGGCGATCCCCTGCAACGAGGAGTGGTACTACAAGCCGCCCGACGCCGACGTCGCGATGCCGTGGCGGGTGCTGATCAAGTGGCGGTTGACGACCCCGGCCGGCTTCGAGGGCGGCACCAAGATCTACGTCAACACCATCGACCCCGAGACGCTGCGCGACAAGGTGGTGCCGCGACTGTTCCAGCTCAAGAACGGGGGCCGGATCGCGCTGATGAAGATCGCCTTCGAATGCGACTGCGTCCCCAACTGCCTCAAATACAATCCGGCCGTCCGCCGCCAGGAAAGCGACGCGGCGGCGTTCGCGCCGCTCTCGGGGGCGGAGCGCTCCGATCGCAAGGGCCCCGCCGGCGGCGGCGGGCAAGGCCCTTGATCCTCGGCACCGAGTCCCTGTAAACGTTCTCGGCCGCGTCCCCTTCGTCTAGAGGCCTAGGACACCGCCCTCTCACGGCGGCAACAGGGGTTCGAATCCCCTAGGGGACGCCAGCGTCGCCACGGCGGCACCGTTCCCGCACCGGCCCCGCCCCTGCGCCCGCCCCCGTCCCGTTCCCCGTCGATGGCCGAGGATGTCTGCGTCCGGCCTCGACGGCCGGCGATGTCATGCATGCCCTCTGGACGGCTCACGCCGCGTCGCGCCGCCGGTCACGGCGCGATCGCGCAGACTTGAACCGCCGTGATTGGCCATCACCGCCGCCGTCGGGTAGTGTGTCACCATCGAGTTTGTCTCCCGTTTCACCGGATGATCGCCCGTTGCGGTCGTCCGGAGGGTCATCCGGCCTACTCTTCCGAGCGGACAGCGACCTGTCCAAAACTTCGGGCGCGGTTCATCCCGCGCCCGTTCTCTTTCGACCGAGGCCATCGACGGCGATCGCCGGCCGGATGCCGAGGGGACGACGTGCGGTCGCCGGCCCGGCGGTGGATCGCGGTGCCGTCGAAGGCGGCCGAGGTCCTCTCGGCTGCCTCTATGGTTGCGGCTTGCGCCGTCGATTTCCGCTATGATCATCCGGTATGATCATCCGGCGATGACGGGCCTGTCCCGAACGCGGGAGGGAGAACGCGCCATGAACCGGCTCTATACGGCAGTGATCAGACGCGACGGACGGTGGTGGATCGGCTGGATCGAGGAGGTCCCCGGGGTCAACTGTCAGGAGACCACCAAGGAGGAGCTGATGGAAAGTCTGCGGGTGACTCTGAAGGAAGCGTTGGAGATGAACCGCGCCGACGCCCTCGCCGCCGCCGGGAGCGGGTTTCAGGAGGAACCCGTTCTGATCTGAAGCGACGGGACCTGATCCCATCGTCATCCGATTCGCGGGATTCCCAGCCGCGACGGGCAGTTGGCGCGCGAGTCGCCGAAGAGCATGGCCCGCTGCTCTTCATCAATGGCGAGAACGTTATCCACAGCGGGCTCATCCGCGCCATCCAGGGATCGCCATCGCCTTCGGACCTTTTCCCCACGATCGGCCCAGTGATCATTTCAACAAGCTGTAGCATTGATCAGGCGGAGACTCACAAAATATTGAGGCCTCGGACGCCAGGTTGATACCGTCGTCATGACGTGCGGCGGCGGATTGACGGTTTCAGCGTCGCGGGCCCGTCAGGTGGTGGCCGCGGGAGCCGTCGGAGCATGAAACTCAGAGTATTGGTTTCTCACCTGCAAGCCCGTGGCTGCGTCCTGAAACGGGAGGGCCGCCGGCACTCCTGGTGGATGAACCCGACCCTGAACACCCGCTCCGCAGTTCCGCGGCACAGCGAGATCGGCGATGCCCTGGCCCGCAAGATCTGCCGGGATCTGGGCATTCCGACCATCGGCTGAACACTCGTCGGAGCCGTCTCTTGCTGCCCTTCCATCCGATGTCGCGGATAGCCCGCCCCGAAAGGATGGCCGGCGACGGCCTCCCGGTCGATCGCGCGATCCGCCGCTGCGGCAGCGACGGCCGGGGGTGTCGGCCGCTCAGCTCCGCCGCAGCAGGGCGACCCGCATCGGCTGGTCGAAGCGCCAGCCGTTGTCGACCTTCTCGCCCAGGCTCTCGAACCGGGCACGGAACGAGGCCTCCAATTCGTCGAAACGGGCGCGGGTCTCGGGATTGATCGAGGTGATGCGGTCGTGGAAGGCCTGGAAGTCGGCGAACACGACGGCGTCGAGGTGGGTCAACTGCCGTTCCAGCAACAGCCCGTACTCGGGTGCCGTCTTCAACACCTGCTGGGTGCGGCGACGTGCCTGCGTTTCGTCGTGGGCCGGCTTCATCAATTGGAAGTAGGCCCCCTCCGGCAGCGGCTCCGAGACGTACAGGATGCCGCCGTGCTTGAGCACGCGGGCCGCCTCCTTCAGCGCCTTCGGCAGACCGACCGCGTCGACATGGTGGAGGCTGTTGTAGAAGACGACCACGTCCGCCCAGCGGCTGCGCACCGGCAGATCCTCGGCGAGCCCGGTCAGATAGGTCTCGTCGGCGACCGCCTTGACCGCCCGCGCCTTCGCCAGTTGTCGCGGGCTGACCTCGATGCCGGTGGCGTGCGCCCCCTTGGCGGTCAGCCAGCGGGTGAGCCAGCCGTCGCCGCAGCCGACGTCGACGACCACGGCGTTTCGGAGATCGAGGAGTTCCTCGATGACGTCAGTGCTGCTTCGCTTTTCCATTGCCGATCGGACGCTTCCCCTGGCGGCGGCTCACCGACCCGGACGCACCGGCCACCACGGCCTTCTTAGCGGATTTGCGCGGAGACGGAAACAGCGGAAGCGGCCCGACCGCCGGATCGCTGTGCATTTTCGGCGCGCCGCGCTACCGCCTGGTGTAGACGTTGACCCGCATCGGCTGGTCGAACACCCGGCCGTCGGCGGTCCGCTCGCCGAGCCGCTCGAAGGCCTGACGGAGGTCCTCCAGCTGCTCGTCGAACCGAATCCGAACGTCCGGGTTGACGAGGGTGATCCGGCGCTCGAACGCCTTGAAATCCTTGATCAGGACCGGATTGACGTGGACCAGCTCGCGCACCGCCACGAAACCGAACAGGTGTGCCTGCCCCAGCACCTCGTAGGCGCGCCGGCGGACTTCGGTCTCGTCGTGGACCGGTCGCATCAGCTCGAAGTAGGGTCCCTCGGCGAGCGGCTCCGAGACATAGAGCATGCCGCCGTGCCTGAGCACCCGCGCCGCCTCCTTGAGGGCCGGAATCTGGTCGTCGACATTCACATGGTGGAGGCTGTTGAGGAAGATGACGATATCCACCGAGCGGTTGTCGGCCGGCAGCTCCTGGGCATGACCCTGCAGGTAGCGCTCGTCGCCGACCGATTCGGCGGCGCGGGCGAGCGACAGCTGTTTGGGGCTCGCCTCGATGCCGACGACGCGGGCGCCGAGCCGGGTGAGCAATCGGACGAGCGAGCCGTCGCCGCAACCGATGTCGATGACGGTCTTGCCGGCGGGGTCGAGGATCTCCTCGAGCACCTCGCGGTTGGTGCGTTTTTCCATTTCTGGCCTTATCATCCCTGCGGCCGGTGCGGGACCGCCCCGGCCACGATCGCCTTGGACCTCGCTTATCGCAGGAATCGGATTGTGACGGAAGCGTTCGCCGACATTCGCGCCTCGGTCGCCCAGCTGTGCGCCGGATTCCCGGGCGCCTACTGGCGTCGCCTCGATGCCGAACGCGCCTATCCGGAGGCGTTCGTTCGCGCGCTGACCGAGGCCGGGTTCCTGGCGGCGCTGATCCCGCAGGACGACGGCGGCAGCGGCCTCGGCCTCGCCGCCGCCGCCGCCATTCTCGAGGAGATCCACAACAGCGGCTGCAACGGCGCCGCCTGTCATGCCCAGATGTACACCATGGGCACCGTGCTGCGCCACGGCAGCGATGCCCAGAAGGCCGAGTACCTGCCGCGCATCGCGTCCGGTGCGCTGCGGCTGCAGGCGTTCGGCGTCACCGAGCCGACCAGCGGCACCGATACCAGCCGCATCCGCACCACCGCGGTCCGCGACGGCGACGCTTACGTCGTCAACGGCCAGAAGGTGTGGACGTCGCGGGTCGAGCACTCGGATCTGATGCTGCTGCTCGCCCGCACCACGCCCCGCGATCAGGTGGCGCGGCCGCACGACGGGATGTCGGTGTTCCTGGTCGACATCCGCGCGGCGCGCGACCACGGCCTGACCGTCCGGCCGATCCGGACGATGCTCAACCACGCCACCACCGAGGTGTTCTTCGACAACCTGCGGATCCCCGCATCCGGCCTGATCGGCGAGGAGGGCAAGGGCTTCCGCTACATCCTCGACGGCATGAACGCCGAGCGCATCCTGATCGCCGCCGAATGCATCGGCGACGCCCGCTGGTTCATCGCCAAGGCGACCGCCTACGCCGGCGAACGAGTGGTGTTCGGCCGTCCGATCGGCCAGAACCAGGGCATCCAGTTCCCGATCGCCCGCGCCTTCGCGGCGACCGAGGCCGCGCGGCTGATGGTCGACAAGGCGGCCGGACTGTTCGAGGCCGGCCGGGCATGCGGGCCGGAGGCCAACATGGCGAAGCTGCTGGCCGCCGATGCCTCCTGGCAGGCCGCCGACATGTGCCTGCAGACCCACGGCGGCTTCGGCTTCGCCGAGGAATACGACGTCGAGCGCAAGTTCCGCGAGACCAGGCTCTACCAGGTGGCGCCGATCTCCACCAACCTGATCCTCTCCTACCTCGCCGAGCACGTGCTCGGCCTGCCGCGTTCCTATTGACGGCGACGGGGCGGGTGGGCAGATGACCCGAGGCGCGCTCGACGGCCTGCTGGTGGTCGCGCTCGAGCAGGCGGTGGCGGCGCCCTACGCCACCTCGCGGCTGGCCGACGGCGGCGCCCGGGTGATCAAGATCGAGCGGCCCGAGGGCGATTTCGCCCGCGGCTACGACCGTGTCGCGAGCGGCCAGAGCGCCTACTTCGCCTGGCTCAACCGCGGCAAGGAGTCGGTGGTGCTCGACATCAAGGACGCAACCGACGCGGCCCTCCTCGCGCGGCTGATCGCCGCCGCCGACGTGTTCGTCCAGAACCTCGCCCCCGGCGCCGCCGAACGGGCCGGCTGCGGCGCCGCCGATCTCCGCCGCCGCCACCCGCGGCTGATCACGTGTTCGATCACCGGCTACGGCGACGAGGGGCCGTATCGGGAGATGAAGGCCTACGACCTGCTGGTCCAGGCCGAGAGCGGACTGTGCTCGCTGACCGGCCCGCCTGAGCACCCCTCCCGGGTCGGCGTCTCGGTCTGCGACATCGCCGCCGGCATGCACGCCCATGCCGCGATCCTGGAGGCGCTGATCGCCCGCGACCGCAGCGGCCAAGGCGCGGCGCTGTCGGTGTCGCTGTTCGCGGCGATGGCCGACTGGATGACGGTGCCGCTGCTCCATTTCGACTACGGCGGCCGGGAGCCGGAGCGGGTGGGCCTGCGCCATCCCTCGATCGCCCCCTACGAGGCGTTCGCCACGGCCGACGGCCGCCGGATCCTGATCTCGATCCAGAACGAGCGGGAATGGGCGCGCTTCGCCGGAGAGATCCTCGGCCATCCGGAGTGGGCCGAGGCGGGGCCGTACCGCGACAACCCGTCGCGCGCCGCCAACCGCGACCGGCTGGCGGCCGAGATCGGCGCCGTGTTCGGCCGCCACACCGCCGCCGAGCTGGTCGAACGGCTGCGGCGGGCGCAGATCGCCTATGGCTTCGTCAACACGGTGGCGGGCCTGTCCACCCACCCGGCGCTGCAGCGCTGGACCGTCGCCACGCCGACCGGGCCGGTCGCCATGCCGGCGCCGCCGGTCCGCCGCGACGACGCGTCCCCGGACCTGCGTCCGGTGCCGGCCCTCGGCGAACACACCGCGGCGGTCCGCAGGGCGTTCCCCCGATGACCGCCGATGCCGTCGTCGTTCTCGGTGCGGCGCTGAGTGCGGCCGGGACGCCCGGTCCCGCGCTGAAGCGGAGGATCGAGCACGGCGTCCGGGTGCTGAACGCCCGCGGGCTGCCGTACCTGGTGGTTTCCGGCGGCGTGACCCGCCACCCGCCGGCGGAGGCGGACGTCATGCGCTCGATCGCCGTCGAGCGCGGGGTGCCGGCTGCACGAATCCTGGTCGAGGATCGCGCCCGCAACACCTTCGAGAACGCCGTCTACACCGGGCGGATCGTCCGCGACCGCGGCTGGCGCGCCGTGGTCCTCGTCACCGACTGGTTCCACATGCCGCGTGCCCTCTACGTGTTCCGCCGGCTGGGGCTGCGGGCGACCGGCGATCCGGTGCGCGAGCTCACCGGCTGGTCGCGCCGCAAGGGGTGCGAGGCCTGCCTGATCGAGCTGTGGTCGCTCGCCAACAGCGCCTACTTGTTCGGCATCGGCCGCCACAAAGCCGTTGTCGATGCGGTCTGGCACCGTTAAGACCACGGCATGTCCGGCTCCCCCGCGCCGCTCGCCGGCCTCCGCGTCCTCGATGCCGCCACCTTCATCGCTGCACCGTTCTGTGCCACCGTCCTCGGCGAGTTCGGCGCCGAGGTGATCAAGGTCGAGCAGCCGGGAAGCGGCGATCCGTTCCGCCGCTTCGGCACGTCGACCGAGCGTCCCGATTCGACCCTCGCCTGGCTGTCGGAGGCCCGCAACAAGAAGTCGATCACCCTCGATCTGCGTGCCGCCGAGGGGGCGGCGCTGTTCAAGCGGCTGGTCGCCGTCTCGCACGTGGTCTGCGAGAACTTCCGCCCCGGCACCCTCGAGTCGTGGGGGCTCGGCTGGGACGACCTCAAGGCGGTCAACCCCGATCTCATCATGCTGCGCATCAGCGGCTATGGCCAGACCGGCCCGTACCGGGACCGTCCCGGCTTCGCGCGCATCGCGCACGCCGTCGGCGGCCTCGCCAACCTCGCGGGGATGCCCGGAGAGACGCCGGTGACGCCGGGCTCGACGTCGCTCGGGGACTACCTGTCCGGGCTCTACGGGGCGGTCGGGGTGCTGATCGGGCTGATCCACCGCAACAACGGCGGCGGCGGCCAGTATATCGACATCGGCCTCTACGAGGCGGTGTTCCGGGTGCTCGACGAACTGGCGCCGGCCTACGCGCGGGCCGGCATCGTCCGCGAGCGCGAAGGGGCCGGCACCGTCAATGCCTGTCCGCACGGCCACTTCCCGACCCGCGACGACAAGTGGGTGGCGATCGCCTGCACCACCGACAAGATGTTCGCGCGCCTCGCGGAGGCGATGGGGCGACCGGAGCTGGCGGCCGACGACCACTACGGCCGCCAGCAAGCGCGGCTCGCCGCCCGCGACCAGGTCGTCGCCCTGGTGGCGGCGTGGACCGGGAGCCTCGATCGCGACGAACTGATGCGCCGCTGCCTCGTGGCGGAGGTTCCCGCCGGCCCGCTCAACACCATCGCGGACATCTTCGCCGATCCCCATTTTCGCGCCCGCGGCGATCTGCAGACCGTCGACGATCGCGACCTCGGGCCCGTGGTGGTGCCGGCGGTGATCCCGCGGCTGTCGGCGACCCCGGGCGCGATCAGGGGCCTCGGGCCGCCGCTCGGCAACGCCAACGACGAGATCTACCGCGGCCTGCTGGGGCTCGGCGAGGGCGAGATCGCCCGTCTGCGCACCGCCGGGGTGATCTGACCGACGCCGATCGCGCCGGACACGGCGGCGGCGGTTTTCCGCATTGCGTCATTCTTTCCGGTCGCGGGGGCCGCGGACTTCGGCGGCGCCCGCCTCGCGGCGATGGTCGCCGATGCCGCCGTCGGCCGCTCAACACGATTTTTCGGTGCCGGCTGTTGCAAATTTATCGACGCTACTTCATAGGATTAAGGGATACGATTCGAGCCCCGAGGCGGAAAGGACTCAAATGGGGTAGCCGGCGCAGAATCTTTGTTTGAAATCGCTCTCGACAACCGCTACATCTCGCTTGTGCGGCGCAGCACGCAAGGCGATCGTCTTCGGGTTGCCCGCACTTCTTGGACGTTTCCTCCCAAAACTTGGGCCGTGCGTGCGCGGCCCTTTTTTTTGGTTCATCGCCGGGAAGCGGGGTGGGTTGAGCGGACAACGGCGCTCTGCTCTTCTGGGTTTCGCCAGAAACTTCCAGGCGGAGCGGAGGGATGCCGTTGTCCGGATGCGAGGATATGACATGGCTGGGTCGCGCGGGCCGAGGCGCTGCTTCGTGCGGCGAACTGCGCGCCGAAAGTCGTTGCGCGACCGTTTCATCGCATGACGATGGTGAGGCTCGTCGAGGCCGGGTTCGGCGTCACCCTTGCGCCCGCATCGGTCGAACCGCTGCACGCTCAAAGGTCGTTGACCTTTTGCCAATTGCGAACAGATGATCCGGGACGTCTCGTCGCCCTCGCGTTTCGGAGGGGCGACATGCGCCGCGACGGTTCGCATGCTGCCTCAGCGCAGCCGAACGACCCTTCGATGAGCGCGGAAGAGTGCACGGCGTACCTGATCTCGGCTCTTAAGCCGGATGCAGCTGGGATGGCGGTCGCGGCGAAGCGACGGGCGTCTACCTCGACGACCACGGCTACAGATGACGCAAAGGCCGGGAAGGAGAAAAACCATGCTGATGACCAAGCGAAAGCCGGCGACGGTCGGCGAGATTCTGACCGAGGAGTTCATGGAGCCCCTCGGCCTCACCCAGGGCGCGCTCGCTGAGGCGATGGGCGTGCAGCGCAAGCACGTCAACGAGCTGTGCAACAATCGCCGGAACATCACCGCCGCGACCGCGCTAATCCTCGCCCGCGTGTTCGGCAACAGCCCCGATTTCTGGCTCAACGTCCAGCGCCGCAGCGAACTGTGGGAGGCGATGCACAAGGCTTATCGTGTTGTCCCAGGTTGCCCTGGATCGGCATGATGGTTGGAGGGGTCACCGTTCTGGCGCATGCCTTCGGCGGTCTTGCGCCGCCGAGAGTTGCGTCGTGGTGTAGGGGCGTGCTTGCGCGGGTTTTGCTGGCCGGTGATGCTCCAGTAAGAGACTGGCGCGTGGTTTGTCGCCAGACCGAGGATCGTTTCGAAGGACACGTGGCGGTAGAAGCGACGGTTGTAGCGGAAAACAAACTCGTTGAGATAGGTGTCGAGGTGCTGGCGGCGAAGCCCATGATACGTCCCGAGGCTTCAGCGCTTCAGGAGCGCGAACACCCGATGAATCCACTTGAGGGGAATGTGCGCCGCCATGTTGCCGACAATGCGAGGATCGTGGCGGTATTCGGCGAGCCCGAGATAGGAGGCATGCCCGTCCGTGATCAGCGTCGCGCCCGGCGCGACGTTCGCTTTGATGAAGGCGTGGATGGGGTCGGCATGGTTGCTGGGAATGGCGGCGAGCCGGAGGCGTCCGGACAGGGTGTCGAGGTATTTTCGGCCAAGAGCCTTGGGTCTTTGCGCCTTTCCGGTGGTCCGGTCGATGACCTCGACGGCGCCGATGACGATGATCTTACCGGTCTTGAGCGGGCTGTAGGGACCGTCGTCGGTACGCAACGGCATTTCGGTCTGGTCCACCTCGACCACGCCCTCCAGCGGGTCGCGATTGGGATCGACCATCGACCGCCGCAGCTTTTGCGCAAGCAGCCAGGCCGTGCTGTAGGAAAGCCCGAGTTGCCCCTTCAACTGCTGCGCCGACATGCCGTTGGAATGGGTGGCCATGAGGTGGGCTGCCCAGAACCATATCGTCAGCGACAACTTGGTCCGGTGCATCACCGTCCCGGCCGTTACCGAGGTCTGCCGGCCGCACGCGACACACTCATAGGTATAAGCTCGACTTTTCAGCAGGCAGGACCGCGCCCCTCCGCACGCGGGGCAAACGAAGCCGCCCGGCCACCGCGTCGTGAACAGGTGCCCCGCGCACGCCGCTTCGTCCGGAAATCGCTGCTGAAATCCGAGGAGAGTGGGTTGCTTCGTGGCCACGGGGTCGGATCATGACCGGATGACCGACCCGAATCCAGCCATACCTGGGACAACGCGATAAGCCTTTACGCTCCGGTGCCTCTTTCTGCGGCAAACACGCAGTCGGCACCTTAGGGGAGTAAGGCTTATCCCTTTGCTTCCGGCATGATCAACATCTTGTAGGTGACGGGGTTGGTTCGGGTGCCGATGCCGAGGAGGGAGCGGAAGGCGGCATGGCGGGTTCGGCGGCGGTTGAAGCG
>JBHJOP010000136.1:0-2062 GCA_050329575.1 Rhodospirillales bacterium
GCGCTGATCGAGCCGTTGCTGACGATCGAGCCGCTGACGGGACCGCCACTCGATCTCGGCGGCGTGCAGGCGCTGCTGGCGACCAGCGCCAACGGCGTGCGCGGCTTCGCCGCCCGCGAGCACCGCCGCGACCTGCCCGTCTACGCGGTCGGCGACGCGACGGCCCGCACCGCCGCCGCGGCCGGCTTCGCGGCGGTGGAAAGCGCCGGCGGCGACGTCGACTCCCTCGCCGCGCTGGTCCGGCGGCGGCTCGACCCCGCCGGCGGGGCTCTGCTGCATGCCGCCGGCAGCGCGCTCGCCGGCGACCTCGGCGGCGGGCTGCGGGCGGCGGGCTTCACGTACCGTCGTATCGTCCTCTACCGGGCGCGGACGGCCGACCGGCTGTCGCCCGCGGCGGCGGCGGCGATCCGCGACGCGACCGTCGCCGGCGTCGTCCTGTTCTCGCCGCGGACGGCCGCCGTTTTTGCCGCGCTGGCCACCGCCGCCGACGTGGCCGACGGCTGTCGCCGCCTCGCCTGCTTCTGCCTCAGCGATGCCGTGGCGGCGGCTGCGGGCGCAATCGGCTGGGCGCGCACGGTCGTCGCCCGCCGTCCCGACCAGGCGGCGCTGATCGAGGCGGTCCTGATCGAGGCGGCCCTGGCCGAGACGGACCGCGACAGCTCACGGTAGCACAAATCCCGCCGGGCCCGGATTTTTTCTCCCAAGCCGACGGCTTTGACAGTAATGTTGGGGAGCGGAGGTCGGTAACGCTCCGGCGAAAAGAGGGAATCGGGGGAATGGCAGAGGACGCCAAAAAGGACGCGAAGTCCGAAGGATCGGCCGACAAGCCGAACGAGGGCGGTGCCGACAAGCCCGGACCGCAAGCCGGCGGGGGCCTGCCCGAGCCGCCGCCGGGGACGCCGGGCGAAGCCGGCAAGGAGGCCGCGAAGCCGGCCGCGGCCCGAAGCGCCGCCGGCGAGCCCGGCAAGCAGCCGAAGACCTCGGTGCCGCCGGCCGGCGCCGGGACCAAGCCGGAACCGTCGTCACCGGCGGGCGGGACGGCCGCGAAACCGGCCGAGGGTCGTCGTCCGCCCGCCGCGCCGCCGAAGAAGACCCGCAGGGGGGGCTGCCTGACGGCGATCCTGTGGCTGATCGCGGTGTCGGCCGCGGTCGTCGCCGGCGGCTACTTCACCTGGCCGTGGTGGTCCCCGGCCATCGAGGCGTATCTGCCGAAGACCACGGCGGACGACGCCCGGGTGGCCGACCTGGAAGCGCGGCTCGGCGACGTCGAACGGCAGCTCGCGGCGCCGCGACCGGAGATCGAGGCCATCCGGTCGCTCCAGGCGGCCCGCCAGCAGACCAACGAACGGCTGGACAGCGCCCTCAACGAGGTGCAGTCGCTCAGGCAGGCGATCGCGTCGCTGGGCAAGATGGCCGAACTCGTCAAGGGCGTCGAGGACGGCGACGCCGGCCAGGCGCTGGCGGCGCTCGGCGTCAAGATCGACGAGCTCGAGGGTGCCCTGGCGCGCCTCGGGGAACGGAGCGGGCGCATGGTCGCCGATCTGGAGCGGCGCATCGACGCCGTCGAGGCGCAGGTGGTGGCGGTGGACGAAGGAACGTCCGGCGCCGCGGCGGCGGCGCTGGCCACCGGTCAGCTCGCCCAGGCGCTGAAGGGAAGCGGCCCGTTCGCGGCGGAGCTGAACGCCGTCCGGTGGCTGGCGAAGGACGACCCCGAGATGGCGGCGGCGATCGCGGCCCTGGAGCCGCGCGCATCCGCCGGGGTGCCGACGGTCGCCGAGTTGCGGGCGCGATTCCCGGCGGTCGCCGACGCGGCCAACCGGGCCGCCATCGCGTCGCCGGGCGAGGACTGGCTCGACCGCGCGGTCAACCGCCTGAGCGGGCTGGTGTCGGTGCGCCGGATCGGCGACAGCGCCATTGCCGGTGGCGGTGTCGACGGTGCGCTCGCCGGCGCCGAAAAGGCGCTGGCCGCTGGCGACCTCGCGGCGGCGATCCGGGCGCTGGATCCGCTGCCGCCGCCGGCGGCGGCGGCCGCCGCCGGCTGGCTCGACGACGCCCGTACCCG
>JBHJOP010000132.1:0-2327 GCA_050329575.1 Rhodospirillales bacterium
CGCGGAAGCGCTCGCGGGCCTCGGCCCAGAGCTGGTCGCGGTCGCGTTCCAGGGCGGCCATGTCGATCGCGCCGCAGACCACCGGCCAGAAGCGCCTGCCGCCGGTGGCGTCCTTCAGATATCCGCCCTCGGGATTGACGCTGCCGGCGAACACGCACTGGCGGGGCAGGTCGACCAGCCGTTTGCCATAGGGCGGGCGGAAGCGGTCGCAGGTGCGGCTGATGAAGGCCTTGATGGTGCCGACCTCGGCGCGCGACATGGTGTCGAGCTCGGCGATCTCGATGATCCAGACGCCCTTCGTCTCCATCGCGGCGTCCTTGCTGCCGAGATCGGAGAGCCGGTCGGTGAACCAGGGCTGGCTCAGAATGCGCAGCGCGCTCGATTTCCGGATTCCCTGCGGGCCTTCGAGAATCAGCGCGCAGTCGGCCTGGACGCCGGGGATGTAGATGCGGGCGACGGCTGAGATCAGCCAGCGCGGACCGACGGCGCGGATGTAGGGCGTGTCCGCCGCGCCGAGATGGACGGAGAGCCAGGCGTCGATGCGCGGCACGCCGTCCCAGCTGAGGCCATCGAGATACTCGCGGACGGGATGGAACAGACGGTCGCGGGCGACGGCCTCGACCGCCTGTCCGGCGATGGAGGCCGGAACCATGATGTCGTGGCGCTGCATCCAGTCTGCGACCAACAGGTCGTCACGATCCGACCAGGGCGTGTCCTGCCAGTTTGTGCGGTCGGCGATCCAGGGCGACGGCTTGCGGGCGATGGTGGCGGTGGCGAACTCGTTGTGCCAGAGCACGCCCTCCCATTCGGGCGCATGGCGCAGGGCGTGGATGGCGTTGGCCAGCACCGGGCGCGGCTCGCCCTCGTTGTTGATCAGCAATTCCTGCCGCCATGCGGCGGAGTAGGCGTCGGCGGCGAGCGATCCGGCGATCAGATCGCGGATGGCCTGCTCGCCATCGCCGCGCAGCACGTCGTTGAAATCCTGCCCGACTGGCGGTTCGGCGACAGCCACCTCGCGGCCCTGACCGCGCAGGATGGTGACGGCGCGCCGCAGCTGATGGTCGGCCTTGCTGCCCGGCTCGTCGCCGTCGCGGGCGACGATGATCGCGGTCCCGTCCGCCACCGGCGCGCGAGCGATGTTGGAGATGCCGAGGCAGGCCCAGGTCTCCTGGCCTGTCGCCTGCCAAACCGACAGCGCGGTCTCGACGCCTTCGGCCAGCACGAGCGGCGTGGCGCCCGGCAGGCGCACCGCCGCCACGTCCGACCAGCCATCGTGCGCCTTGTTGGTGCGCTTTTGGACCTTGAGCGGCGCCTTGCGCCCGTCCTCGGTGACGTAGATCTGCTGCACGCCATGAACGGTGCCGTCGGTATCGGTCGCGAGCGCGATCATGGCGCCGTAGCGGCCATAGGCGTTGGGCAGGTATCGCAAGGCGGGCGGCAGGGATGTTGCCGTGATGCCGCGATTGCGCAGATAAGCTTCGGCCGGCGTGCCGGCGACGTCCTGGCAATGGGCGACGATTCCGGCGACCTTGGCGGCTAGTTCCTCCTTCTTCTTTCCGCCGGACGGTGCGTTGGACGCCTCCGGCGCGAGTGCGGGCGCGGCCGGCGGTGGCGGCATCGTGGTAGCGGGCATTTCGAGCCCGAGCCAATTGCGCGCCCAGTCGCAGGCGGCGCCGTTCGCCAGCCCGTGATGGTGACGGACCATCTCCAGCCCGTCGCCGCCGACACCGTGCTCGTGATCGTACCAGCGCCCGGCATCGGGTCCGTCGATCTCGACGGCGGTGCTGCCCTTGGTGCCGAAGCGCAGTTGGTTCGCCGTGGAGAGCGCCCGGTTCGGCTCGCCCAGCAGCTCGCGGGCAAGATCGGCGATGCGGTCGTTGAGGCGCGCCGCGATCTCCCGGACCGACGTATGACCGCGCTTTGCCGTGTAATGCTGCGATGAGCTGCGGTTGAAATCGAAATTGGCGGGGGCATCCGTCATTGGCGGGTCGCCTCGACGGTGCAGACGATCAGCGGCAGGTCGGCCTTGGCCTGCTGGATTACCTTGATCCAGGCGATTTCCTGCTCGGGGCGCGTCTCGACGATGAGGATGTTGCGGGCGAAGAGGGCGGCCAGCGCGCTCAGCCCGTCATAGACATCGGCGCGCGGCGCGTCGCCCAGCCGCTCGGCAAGGCCCGCGATGTCCCTCCGTGCCGCCACGTCGTGGACGACTCGCCCGTACTCGCCCGCGTTGATCACGGTGGCCGCCGCGTCGGCGAGCTTCATCAGGTACGCCGGGCCGCCGATGTCGGCGAGGGAGCCGTCAGCCTCGAAATACGCCTTGAGGG
>JBHJOP010000023.1:0-8317 GCA_050329575.1 Rhodospirillales bacterium
GCCGTCGGCGGCGGGCTTCGCCTTGGAGACCTTCATCGTCCAGCGCGCATCGGTGTCCTTCTGGCGCGCCTTGGCGGGCTTGTCGGGCCAGATGTCGGCGGCCTTCTCGCCGGCCTTGATGCGCGCCTTCTCGGCCTCGGTGTTGCGCTGGCGGGGCGCGGCCACCAGCGTCGCGTCGACGATCTGGCCGGCCATCGGCAGAGAGCCCGCCTCCGTGATCGCGCGGTGCTTGCGTGGTTGGAACACCCGTATTGCCCGCCCACCCCGAGGAGGGGCGTTACGGACCCGCCCGCCGGCCCGGGGCTGCAGATAACGTTTGACAGGAAGGGGTGGTTAATGAGAATGAGAAGCACTCGCAATAACAACCGCCGATGAACTGTCGCACGGCAACGCTTCTTGCGCGCTGCGCCCACTGGGCAACAGGTGACACGGCCGTCTGAGCGTCGCGGACGCTCACAGCGAGTGGCGGGCAGGCAGTTCCGTTCGGATGGTGTGGATCAACCCTGGCTGCGGAAGGACACGGAACATGTGGGTCAGAGGCTTGCTGACGAGTGCGGTGCTGGTGATGGGCCTCACCACCGAGGTGCTCGAGGCGGGCGCGGATGACGCGCGGGCGAACCATTACGAGGGACTGCCGTCTGCGACACTCGACGACGCGGTCAAGAACTTCTCCGAGTACAATCGAAAGCTTGAAGAAATACTCGACAAAGGAGAACTGACCTCGGAGGATATGGATACCGTCCACCAACTCTCCTATACGTTGGAAAACGCGCTGCAAAAGATCGGCGAGGAGGCATCGGCTCTGGCCGAAACCCTCGAAGAGGTCCACGTCGCCTCGGAGACCGGAGACGCCGAGCGCGTCAGGGTCAAGGGCGGCGAATACCTATCCGTGGCCCGCAAGCTCATCGAGTGACGAGGCGGCTTCCGCAGACCTCGCCGCAACGAACGACGCCATCAGCCCGGGAGACCACGCCGGCGAGGGGCCCGGCGGTGATCCCGTCGGCGCCGGCCACACCCGTCGATGACGCGCCGGTTTTCCGACGAAGCCGCCGCGACAGCCGTCGAACCCTCGCCTTCGGCACGGGGTACCGCTCGGCGGTGGGATCGCCTATGTTCGGCCGAGATCGATGACGCGGGCGCCGCGACGGGGCCCGGCGAAGGGGGTGGCGCGATGGCCGAGATCCGATCCGTCTGTGTGTTCTGCGGCTCCCGCGCCGGCAGCGATCCCGCCCACCGGGCGGCGGCGGCCCGTCTTGGCGGGTTGATCGCGGCGCGCGGGGCGCGGCTCGTCTACGGCGGTGGCTCGATCGGGCTGATGGGAGTGCTCGCCGAGGCGGTACTGGCCGCCGGCGGCGAGGCGGTCGGGGTGATCCCCGATTTCCTGATGCGCTACGAGGTCGAGCACCGGCGGCTGACCGACCTCGTGGTCACCGGCAGCATGCACGACCGCAAGCGCCGGATGTTCGAGATGGCGGACGCCTTCGTGGTGCTGCCGGGCGGGCTCGGCACCCTCGACGAGACCCTGGAGATCGTCACCTGGAAGCAGCTCCGCCTGCATGACGCGCCGATCGTCGTTCTCGACGTCGCCGGCTATTGGGCGCCGCTGCAGGCGCTGGTCGACGCCGTCGTCGCCGGCGGCTTCGCCCATCCGGCGATCGCGCAGCTGTTCACGGTCGTCGCCACCCCCGAGGCGGTGTTTCCGGCCCTCGAGGCCGCGCCCCAGTCCCGCGAAGAGGTGCTGACCAGCCACCTGTGAGGACGGCGCCCGCCGTCGGTGCGGCCGCGATCTTGCCAAAGCCGGCCCGGCTCCTTAGGGTGCCGCCGGCAGACCGGGGGCGGCGCCCGGCGCGCGCGGGAGGGAGGATCACACGGATGGCGAAGATCAAGGTCGCAAAACCCGTCGTCGAGCTCGACGGCGACGAGATGACGCGGATCATCTGGGCATTCATCAAGGACAGGCTGATCCTCCCCTACCTCGACATCGATCTCAAGTACTACGACCTCGGCATCGAGAACCGCGACGCGACCGACGACCGGGTCACCGTCGAGGCCGCCAACGCGATCAAGCACCACGGGGTCGGCGTCAAGTGCGCGACCATCACCCCCGACGAGGCACGGGTCGAGGAGTTCGGCCTCAAGCAGATGTGGAAGTCGCCGAACGGCACCATCCGCAACATCCTCGGCGGCACCGTGTTCCGCCAGCCGATCATCTGCCGCAACGTCCCCCGGCTGGTGCCCGGCTGGACCAAGCCGATCGTCATCGGCCGCCACGCCTTCGGCGACCAGTACCGGGCCACCGACTTCGTTGTTCCGGGCCCCGGCGCGCTCACCATCCGGTTCGTCCCCGACGGCGGCGGGGCGGCGATCGAGCACGAGGTGTTCCGGTTCCCGGGCGGCGGCGTCACGATGGCGATGTACAACCTGGACGAGTCGATCCGCGGCTTCGCGCGCGCATGCTTCAACTACGGCCTCGATCTCGGCTGGCCGGTCTACCTGTCGACCAAGAATACCATCCTCAAGGCCTACGACGGCCGCTTCAAGGACCTGTTCCAGGAGATCTTCGACGCCGAGTTCGCCGACCGGTTCAAGGCCAAGGGGATCACCTACGAGCACCGGCTGATCGACGACATGGTCGCCTCGGCGCTGAAGTGGGAGGGCGGCTTCGTCTGGGCGTGCAAGAACTACGACGGCGACGTGCAGTCGGACACCGTCGCGCAAGGGTTCGGCTCGCTCGGGCTGATGACCTCGGTGCTGATGACCCCGGACGGCGGCACGGTGGAGGCGGAAGCGGCGCACGGCACCGTTACCCGCCACTACCGGATGCACCAGCAGGGCAAGGAGACCTCCACCAACCCGATCGCGTCGATCTTCGCCTGGACCCGCGGGCTCCACTACCGCGGCCTGTTCGACGGCACGCCGGAGGTTGTGACGTTCGCCGACGACCTCGAGGCGGTGTGCGTTGAGACGGTGGAGAGCGGCGACATGACCAAGGATCTGGCGATCCTGATCGGCCCCGACCAGCCGTGGATGACCACCCAGGCGTTCCTCGCCCGGCTCGACGACAACCTCCGCCGGCGGCGAGGGCAGGCTTGACGGGGCGGCGCGCGGTCGCTTAGAAAGGCCGCTCTCTCACGGGGCCGACCGCGGTCCCGCGTTCGTTTTTCGGAGGAGCGCGAGCGATGGCGAGGCGGTGTGTCCTGACCGGCAAGGGCGTCCAGACCGGCAACAACGTCAGCCATGCCCACAACAAGACCCGGCGCCGGTTCCTGCCCAACCTGCAGGAGACGTCGCTGATGAGCGAGTCGCTGGGCACCATGGTCCGGGTGCGGATCTCGATGAACGGGCTCAGAACGATCGAACACAAGGGTGGGCTCGATGCGTTCCTGCGCGATGCGCGCGCTGCCGCCCTGCCGGCCGTGCTCCGCCGCCTCAAGAGGCGGCTGGAGAAGGCCGCCGCGTAGCGGCCGGCCGGTCGGCCGAGCTCCGGCTCAGAACTTCGCCCAATCGGGTTTTCTCGGGGTCAGGCGGGCGCCGGCGGCGGTCAGTGGCGCACCCGAGGCGGCGGCGCGTTCGAGGGCCTCGAGGCGGATCAGGGCGAGGGCGGCGCCGTCGACGCCCGAGCGGACCTCGCCCGTCTCCTTGCCGTCGAGCAGCACCGGCGTGCCGGGGGGCGGCAGCGGACCGTCGACCGCCACCGGCACCAGCCGCTTCCTGACCAGGCCGCGATAGCGGGTGCGGGCGGTCAGTTCCTGGCCCATGTAGCAGCCCTTGTCCCAGTCGACGCCATGAAGCTCGTCGAAGCCGTTCTCGAGCAGGATCGCCCTCTCCACCTCCATGTCGCGGCTGCCGTCGGCGAGGCCGAGGCCGATCCGAAGCGTGTCGTAGGCGGCGCGGTCGCCGGCCGCGAAGCCCGTCGCTGCGAGCCCTGCGGCGGCGCCGTCTCGGGGCAGCAGCAGGCGGGCGCCGATCGCCGCGAGGCGCGGATCGACATAGGCGACGCCGCCCGCGAACGGCACCGCGGCGCCCGGAGTGTCGGCGGGCAGGCCGAGGGCGGCGAGGGCGCCGTCGCCGAACACCGCCGCGACGGCGAACGCGTCGCTACGATCGGCGAGGACCACCTTCGCGCGCAGCTTGTAGACGGCGAGCCGGCGGCGCAGATCGTCGAGCCGCCCGGCCTCGCAGTCGACGAGCAGGCCGCCCTCGACGGCGACGATGAAGAAGTCGTGCAGATACTTGCCCTGCGGGGAGAGCAGTGCCGCATGGACGGCCCGATCCACCGTCACCTTTCGGACATCGTTGGAGACCAGTCCCTGCAGGAACTCGCGGGCATCGACACCGTCGATGCCGATCACCCCCCGGTCCTCGAGCAGGATGGATCGAACCGTCGTCACCGCTGTGCCCCTCCGATCGCCGGCGTCCGTCGCGCCCTCCCGGCGGTAGTTGGGTGATTCCGGGGCCGGAGGCAAGGGGCCACGGAGCCGGCCGCCGCTGCCCTTGGCAACGCCATGGTCGTATGCTACGGCTCGCGGCTCTCGGGGAACCGCCTCGTCGGAGTGGGATGTCGGCTGATGGGAGGGATTGCCGGGCTGATGACCGGTGACGGCCGGTCGCCCCACGAGGCGACCCTGAAGGGACTCGCGCAGGCCATCGGTCATCGGGGGCCGGACGCGCGCGGGACCTATCTCTCGGGCAGTCTCGGCATGGTGCATGCGCGGCTCGCCGTGGTCGCCCTGGAGAACGGCGACCAGCCCCTCTACGCGCAGACCGCCGGCGACGGTGAACCGGACGGCGACGGCTGGATCGCCCTGATCGCCGACGGGGACATCTACAACGCGCCCGAACTGCGCCTGCGGCTGGGCGACGACGTCCTCACCACCGGCTCCGACTGCGAACCGCCGCTGCATCTGTATCTGAAGCAGGGAACCGGCTTCGTCGACCACCTGCGCGGCATGTACGCGCTGGCGATCCATGATCCCGGCGTCGGCACCGGCGGGGCCGGCCGGCTGGTGCTCTGCCGCGATCCGTTCGGGATCAAGCCGCTCTACTATGCCGAGACGCGCACCGGACTGGCGTTCGCGTCCGAGGCCCAGGCGCTGATCGCGTCCGGGCTGGTCGCGCCCCGCCTTGACGCCGAGGCCCGCGACGAGCTCCTGCAACTGCAGTTCACCACCGGCCGGCATACCCTGTTCGCGGGCATCGAGCGGCTGCTGCCCGGTGAAACGCTGGCGGTGGAAGGGGGCCGGATCGTCGAGCGGTGCCGCGTCCAGGGGCTCCCGGACGAGGGTCCGCAGCCGATGACGGAAGCGCTCGCCCTCGAAGAGCTCGACCGCCAGCTCAACCACAGCATCCTGGTTCACCAGCGCACCGACGCGCCGTACGGCATGTTCCTGTCCGGCGGCATCGATTCCTCGGTCCTGCTGGCGATCATGGATCGGCTCAACGCCGATCCGGTGACCGCCTTCACCGCCTGCTTCCCCGGCGCCGCCGGCGACAACGAGCGTGGCTTCGCCCGTGCGGTGAGCCGCGCGACCGGCTCCCGGTTGATCGAGGTCGAGTGCCGCGAACAGGATCTCTGGCGGCTGCTGCCGGACATCGCCGCCTGCATCGACGACCCGGCGATCGACTACGCGGCGTTCCCCTCGTACTGCCTGGCGGCGGCGGCGCGAGAGGCCGGGATCAGGGTCATCCTCTCCGGGGAGGGCGGCGACGAGGTGTTCGGCGGCTACGGCCGCTACCGGCGGGCGCTGCGGCCGCGTCTGCTCGGGGGACAGCCGATGCGGGCGACCGGTCTGTTCGACCGCTCCGGCGTGCTGCGCAGCGAGGGCGGCCGGTGGCGAGCGGGGATCCTCGCCGCCAAGGATACCGCCGCCGGGGTCGACCGGACGCCGCTGCAGACGGTGCAGGCGGAGGACTTCGCCGACTGGTTGCCGAACGGTCCGCTGACCATCCTCGATCGCACCCTGATGGCGCACGGCGTCGAGGGCAGGGTGCCGTTCATCGACCGCCATCTGGCGGCGTTCGCGTTCCGGCTGCCCGATCGTCTGAAGCTGCGGCGCGGCACCGGCAAGCTGTTGTTGCGCCGCTGGCTGACGACCGGGTTGCCGGCGGCGCAGCCGTTCGAGCGCCGCCGGGGGCTGACGATGCCGGTGGTCGAGTGGCTCGCGGGACGGGGCGGCGACCTCGGTCCGCTGGTGGCGGCCGAACCGGGGGTCCGGGAGGCCTGCCGACCCGGTGCCGTCGAGAGCCTGTTCGCCTCGGTCGGCGGTGACGAGCGGGCGGCGCGGGCGGCCTGGACCCTCCTCGTCTACGCGCTCTGGCATCGCCGGCACATCCTCGAGAAGCCTCCGGAGGGCGATGTTTTCGAGACCCTGGCGGCGGCCCCATGAGGGGCGGCATCGCCGAGTTCGTCACCGACGATGGCGAACGCATCCGCGTCCGGATCTCCGGCCGGGGGCCGCCGATGGTCCTGCTTCACGAGTGGGCGTCCGGCCACGCCGTGTGGGAACCGCTGGTCGCCGGGCTCGACGGCCGCTTCACGGTCTACCGCTGGGATGCGCGAGGACACGGTGGTCACCCCGCGACCGGCGACGATCCGCCGACCGTCGGGCGCATGGCGCGCGACCTAGCGCTCCTGTTCGATCACTTCGACCTGGCGCGGCCGATCGTCGTCGGCCATTCGATGGGCGCCCTGGTGCTGTGGGACTACGTTGGCCAACGCGGCTGCGGGCGGCTCGCCGGCCTCTGTATCGTCGATCAGTCGCCGCGTCTGGTGACCGATGCGGGCTGGACCCTCGGCATCTACGGGGACTGGCCGGCGGCGCGGGATGCGGCGTTCGTCGCCGGCCTGCGGGCCGACTTCGTCGAGACGGTGATCCGGCTGGTCGCGCTCGGCCACAACCGTCGCGCCAGGGAGGGCTTCGAGACCGGCGCCGCGAGCGTTCAGAAGCTGCGGACCTACCTCGGCCGCCTCGATCCGGGGCCGCTGATCACCGCCTGGGAGAGCCTGAGCGCGGCCGATTATCGGCCTGTGCTGCCGTCGATCGATGTGCCGACGCTGCTCGTCTACGGGTCCGAGAGCAACTACTACGGCGCCGACACCGCGGCCTACGTCGCGCGCAGCATTCCCGGGGCCCGTCTGCTCGTCTACGAGGGCGCCGACCACTCCCCGCATGTCGCCTGTCGGCAGCGGTTCGTCACCGATCTCCTGCGTTTCGCCATCGCCGGGCGCTGAACGACGGGCGCCGGCGGCGGCAGCCCCCGCCTCAGGATGCCGCGGTCGGATCCTCCGGGACCGCGGCCGTTTGTGCGGCGCGGAAGGCGTCCAGCCGGTCCGCCAGTGCCGGGTCCGACAGGGCGAGAATGGCGGCGGCCAGCAGCGCGGCGTTGACGGCACCGGCGCGCCCGACCGCGAGCGCCCCGACCGGAATGCCGGCCGGCATCTGCGCCATCGACAAGAGGGCGTCGAGGCCGCCCATCACCCGGCCCTCCATCGGGACCCCCAGCACCGGCAACGGGGTGATCGCCGCCGCCGCACCGGGCAACGCCGCCGCCATGCCGGCGCCGGCGATGATCACCTTGAGCCCGCGGGCCTTGGCGCCGCCGGCGTAGTCGTGCAGCCGCTGCGGCGTTCGGTGGGCGGACGTCACCCGCGCCTCCCAGCGAATGCCGAGCCGGTCCAGGGTCTCTCCGGCATGGCGCATGGTCTCCCAATCCGACTGGCTGCCGACGATGATGCCGACGACGGCGTTGCTGGTGGTCATGTCGAGGACTCCCTGACGCGGTGAACGCTGGCGCCCGACCAATACAGGACCGCGCGGGGGGCATGCAACCCGCGGGTTGGCGATGAATTCCGTTGGTCGAGGATGGGCACGATGCTAGTCTTACCCAAATAGGGAAAAGCGATGGTCGACGTGTTCAGAACCCCGTCCCCGTCTGTGGCCCCGATCGCCGAGGTCGGCGCACGCGACCAACAGCGGCGCCGTCAGGGCGGCGCGGCTGGCGGACCGCCCTCACCGCCGCCGCGATCCCGCCAGGACTCGGCGGACGAGGCGTCGGTGATGGGCATTGCCGCCGACGAGCTCACGCCCGCCGTCGAACGGGCGCTGAAATCGGTGATGGGCGAGTACGATCGCGTTCGCCGCGAGTTGGAGTCGAGCCGGGACCGCGAGGTCCACCTGCAGACCCTGGCCGACGCCGATCCGTTCCTGCCGGTGCTCGGTCGACGGGCGTTGATCCGGGAGATCGACGGCGTTCTGCGCCGCGCCGCAGCGCAAAGAACCGACAACACCTTCGTCTGCGTCAGTGTCGTCAACGGCGC
>JBHJOP010000038.1:0-52015 GCA_050329575.1 Rhodospirillales bacterium
CACTCCTTGAACTCCTGCATGGGATCCCTCCAGGACAGAATCCCATGGTTCGAATCGATTCGCCGCCCCCACGCAACCCCCGTCTCGCCATCCCTCAAGGCCAAATGCGATTCCCCTGCATTGTAAGGCCCTTGAAAACATGCTACTATTTATTTCTTATGACGGTGGACGGCGCGGCCTCGGCCGCGTGCGGGCCGGAGAACGACGATGCTGATCGCCCATCTGACCCGACCCCTGGAAACGGCGGCGAGCCGGATGTGGCTGCTCGGCCGGTCCGATGCCGAGACCGATGCCGTGTTCTACGACACGACCAAGCTCACCGAAGGCGAGCGCGCCCAGGTCGACGCGGCGGCGGCCGCACGGACGACCCCCGAGGGCTCGATCCTGGTGCTGCGGCCCGGACGCCGAAGCCGCGGGTTCGAGGCGTTCGCGTGCTCGGATCCGTCGCTGGCCGGGGAGGCCCGCGCCCGCGCGGTGGTCGACCGGTTCGAACGGCATCTCGACGCCAACCCGGACATCGCGGCGCGAACGCTGGTGGTTCCTGGGTGCGGCAGCTCGCCGCTCGGGGCGGCGGCACTCGGCAAGACAGTCGCCGATGCCATCGGCAGGCCGGTCGCCGCGATCGTCGCCGGCCAGACGGCGATCGACCGCTGGTGGGAGGCGCTCTCCGGCGGCCTGTTGATGGCACCGAGCGCCAGGGTCGCCCGCGCCTTCGATCGGCCGATCGAGTGGCTGGCCGCGGTCAACCCGTTGGCCGGCTACTGGGCGCGGTCGTGGGCGCGCGAACTCGTCGGCGTCACCGCCGAAGCGGCAACGCTGTTCGAGTTGCTGAAGCGCCGGCTGATCGACGACACCGGCGACCGGTCCGGCCTCCGCGATCCGGCGGCGTGGAACCTCGATCTGATCGTCAGCCACAGCAAGGGCAACTGGGCGGTGCAGGCGGCCCTGCTCGCCTTCGAGCTCGACGCCTGCGACCGGATCGGACCCGACGAAACCGTCGACCGGTACATCGACGTGGTGACCTTCGGCACTTGGGTGGACCTCCCCGAGCTCGGCCCGACGGCCCGAAGGCTGTTCCGTTACCATCAGTTTCTCGGCACCCATGACACCCTCGCCCTGATCAACTCGTCGTCGTGGGCGCTGGCGCGACTGGTCCTCGCCCGCCAGTTCGACTGGTTGCGGCCCGCCGAACTCGGCCACGATGCCGAGGAGATCCTGCTGGTCGGCCGCGGTCACAACCTGATCGAGAGCAACGACAACCACATGCCGATCGAACGGCTGCTGCCGATGATCCGCGCCGTTCAGTAGCCGACCCCCCGCGGGTCGGTCGCCGGATCGGGCTCTCGCACCGCGCAATCCGCGCTAGACTGGCGTCACCCGTCGCGGTGGCGCTGCCTTTGCCCGTCCTGCGACGCACCGCTGGCGCCCGCAACTGGAACCAGGGAAGCCGCCCGTGACCACGGTGAGCGACCATACCGCCGCCCAAACCGCCGATCGGCTCGTCGAGGCCGTGGGGGCGGTCGCGGCCGAGCTGCATCCCTCGCGGCGGCTGACGGCCGTCACCCTCGACAGCTCCCTCGACCGCGATCTCGGCTTCGACAGCCTCGGCCGGGCGGAGCTGATCGCCCGCCTCGAAGCCACCTTCGACGTCACCCTGCCGGACACCGTGCTGGCCACCGCCGAGTCGCCGCGCGATCTGCTGCGCGCCGTGCTCGGCGCCCGCGGCCGCGACGCCGCCGCCTCTCCGGTCGCCACCGTCGCCGCCCTCGACCGCGGCCGCGCGGACGTCGTCCCGGCGACCGCCACCACCCTCACCGAGGTCCTGGACTGGCATGCCGACCGGCATCCCGACCGCCCGCACGTGAGACTCTATGCCGACGACGACGACGGCGAGGTCATCACCTACCGGCAGCTCCAGCGGGAGGCGCGCCGCCTGGCGGCCGGTCTCTCCGCCTTCGACGTCGGTCCCGGCGACGCCGTCGCCCTCATGCTGCCGACCGGTCGCGACTATTTCGTCGCCTTCTTCGGCGTGCTGCTGGCCGGCGCCGTTCCGGTGCCGATCTATCCTCCCGCCCGGCCGACCCGGATCGGCGAACACGTCCGCCGCCATGTCGGCATTCTCGACAACTGCCGTGCCCGGCTGCTGATCGGATCTGCGGAGGCCCAGCCGGTGGCCGCCCTGCTCCGCGCCCACGTCGAGAGCCTCGCGGCGACCGCCACCGTCTCGGACCTGCTCGCCCGCGGCGCGACCCCCGTTCGCGCTCCGGCGATCGCCCCCGACGACATCGCGTTTCTGCAGTACACCTCCGGCAGCACCGGCAATCCCAAGGGTGTGGCGCTCAGCCACGCCAACCTGCTCGCCAACATCCGCGCCATGGCGGCGGCGCTGGAGGCGACCCCGGACGACACCTTCGTGAGCTGGCTGCCGCTCTATCACGACATGGGACTGATCGGCGCCTGGCTCGGGTCGCTGCATCATGCGACGCCGCTGGTGATCATGTCGCCGCTCGCGTTCCTGGCCAAGCCCGCCCGCTGGCTGAGGGCGATCCATCGCTATCGCGGCACCATCTCCGGCGGTCCCAACTTCGCCTACGAGCTGTGCCTGCGACGGCTCCAGGATCGCGACCTCGAAGGCCTGGATCTCGGTTCGTGGCGGGTCGCCTTCAACGGCGCCGAACCGGTGCGCGCCGAGACCATCGATGCCTTCTGCGACCGGTTCGCCGCGTGCGGGCTCCGTCGCGATGCGATGCTGCCGGTGTACGGTCTGGCGGAGAACTGCGTCGGGCTCGCCTTTCCGCCGCTGCGGCGCGAACCCCGGATCGATCGGATCCGGCGCGACCCCCTGGCAACGTCCGGACGGGCGATGCCGGCGGCGGCTGGCGACGAGCCGACCCTGCGGATCGTTTCCTGCGGCCTGCCGCTCCCGGGCCACCAGATCCGTATCGTCGATCCCCTCGGCCACGAACGTCCGGAGCGCCACGAGGGCCGCCTGCAGTTCTGCGGCCCGTCGTCGACCAGCGGCTACTTCCGCGATCCCGACGCCACCCGCCGACTGTTCGACGGCGGCTGGCTGGACAGCGGCGACCTCGCCTATCTCGCGGAGGGAGAGGTCTTCATCACCGGTCGCGCCAAGGACCTGATCATCCGCGCCGGCCGCAACATCCATCCGACCGACCTCGAGGAGGCGATCGGCGCCGTCGACGGGATCCTCCCGGGACGGGTGGCGGTATTCGGCAGTGCCGATCCCGGGTCCGGGACCGAACGTCTGGTCGTCGTCGCCGAGACCCGCAGGCGCGAGCCGGCCGACCTCCAAGCGCTGACGGCCGAGATCGACAACCTCAGCGCCGATCTGGTCGGCGGCCCGACGGACGTGGTGCTGCTGGCGCCGCCGGGCACCATTCCGCACACCTCGAGCGGCAAGATCCGCCGCGCCGCCTGCCGCGCTTTGTGGGAGTCGGGGCGCCTCGGCAGCCGCGACGAGGCGGCGTGGCTGCAGGCGGTGCGGCTGGCCGTCTCCGGAACCCTCCCGCGCGTGCGCCGGGCCGGTCGGATGGCCGCGGCGGCGCTGTTCGGCGGCTATGCCTGGCTCGTCGCCGCGCTGCTGGCCCCGTTCGCCTGGCTGGCCGCCGTCGTCGTTCCGTCCGCGCCCCGGCGCTGGCGGATGGTGCAAGCGTGCGCCCGGCTGCTGGCGCGGATCACCGGCACCCGGCTTGCCGTCGGCGGCCTCGAGAACCTGCCACCGGCCGAGCGGCCTTGCGTCGTCGTCTGCAATCACGCGAGCTATCTCGACGGCTTCGTCCTCGTCGCGGTGCTGCCGTGGCCGGTCGGCTTCGTCGCCAAGGCCGAGTTGGCGGCCCGCTGGCCGACCCGGCTGCCGCTGCGCGGCCTCGGCGCCCATTTCGTCGAGCGGTTCGACGCCAGGAAGGGAATCGAGGACTACCGGACGATCGCCGACGCCTGCCGGCGCGGCCGAACGCCGCTGTTCTTTCCAGAGGGGACGTTCCGCCGCATGCCGGGCCTCTTGCCCTTCCACATGGGCGCATTCGCCCTCGCAGCCGACGCCGGCCTGCCGGTGGTGCCGATCGCCATCCGCGGAACGCGTTCGATCCTGCGCAGCGGCTCCTGGTTTCCCGACCGCGGCGGCGTCACCGTGACGGTGTGCCCGCCCGTCCCCCCGCCGGCGGACGGGGATCGCTGGACGGCCGCGGTCCGGCTCCGCGACGCGGCCCGCGAGGCGATCCTCCGCCACTGCGGCGAGCCAGACCTGGAACGGGAGGCGTTCCTGGGCGCACCGGACGACGCCGACCGGTCGCCGCGATGACCCTCGCCGCCGCCCGACCGTCGCGCGCCGCCGCTCAGGGAAAGATCACCAGCTCGTCGGGATCGCCGTAGTTCAGGAGGCGCCGCGACCACTCGTCCAGCATGTCGAGATCGAGGCCGTCGGGATGAAGCAGGTGCACCCGGTGTTCCAGCACCTCCCGTTCCGCCTGGACGCGCGCGAGTTCGCTCTCGGCCGCCGCGACCTGCTGTTCGAGCGACCGCCATGCGATCAGACCACGGTCGCCGTGGATCACGTGGTAGGCGAAGTAGCTGACGGCACAGACGCCGATGGCGGGCCCGACCACGTGCCGGGCGCGGGCGCGAAACTCGGCGATCAGACCCATCGTGCCGTCACCCCCTCGAAGGCCACCCCGTCGTCGCCGCTCCCTCCCTGCCAGCAGCGCGACGCGGTTGCCGCGGGGGACGATAGCACGCTTTCGCGTTCGCCAAGACCCGCCGCTGTTCGCCGCGGCGCCGCGATGCCGGACGCGGCCGCCGCCGATCCGGCGTCGGGCTGGTTTTGCGGGGCGGGGCGCGGCTTTGGCCGCCGCCCCGCCGCACAACGGAACCGGAACCGCCGGCTCAGCGCTGGCGCAGCGCCCCGCGGCCGGCGTACCGGGCCGCCGAACCGAGTTGCTCCTCGATGCGAATCAGCTGGTTGTACTTGGCGATCCGGTCGGAGCGGCTGAGCGAGCCGGTCTTGATCTGGCCGGCGTTGGTGGCCACCGCGATGTCGGCGATGGTCGAGTCCTCCGTCTCCCCGGAGCGGTGGGAGATCACCGAGGTATAGCTCGCCTTGTGCGCCATCTCGACCGCCACCAGGGTTTCGGTGAGCGAGCCGATCTGGTTGACCTTGACCAGGATCGAGTTGGCGATCGAGCGGGCGATGCCGTCGGCGAGGCGGGTCGGGTTGGTGACGAACAGGTCGTCACCGACCAGTTGCACCTTGCGGCCGAGTTCCTCGGTGAGGATCTTCCAGCCGTCCCAGTCGTCTTCGGACATGCCGTCCTCGATCGAGGCGATCGGGAACCGGCTGACCAGATCGGCGAGGTAGCGGGCGTTGCCGGCGGCATCCAGCTGCTTGTTCTCGCCGGCCAGCACATACTTGCCGCCCTTGAAGTATTCGGTGGCGGCGCAGTCGAGGGCGAGCACCATGTCGTCGCCGGGCTTGTAGCCGGCGGACTCGATCGCCTTCATGATGAACCCGAGCGCCTCGTCGGCGCTGTTGAGCGCCGGCGCGAAGCCGCCCTCGTCGCCGACATTGGTGTTGTGGCCGGCGTCCTTCAGTCCCTTCTTCAACGCCTGGAAGACCTCCGAGCCCATGCGGATGGCGTCGGCCACCGTCGGCGCGCCGACCGGCATGATCATGAACTCCTGGATGTCGATCGGATTGTCGGCGTGGGCGCCGCCGTTGACGATGTTCATCATCGGCACCGGCAGAAGCCGCGCCTGGGCGCCGCCGATGTAGCGATAGAGGGGCAGTTCCGCCTCCTCGGCCGCCGCCTTGGCGACCGCCATGCTGACCCCGAGGATGGCGTTCGCCCCCAGCCGGCTCTTGTTGGCGGTGCCGTCGAGATCGATCATCGTCTGGTCGATCGCCACCTGGTCGATCGCCTCCATGCCGGTGACGGCATCCGAGATCTCGCCGTTGACCGCGGCGACGGCCTTGGTGACTCCCTTGCCGCCGAACCGGCTCTTGTCGCCGTCGCGCAGTTCGACGGCTTCATGCGCACCGGTCGATGCCCCCGAAGGGACGGCGGCCCGGCCTCGCGCGCCGGTCTCCAGGGTAACGTCGACTTCGACCGTGGGATTGCCACGGCTATCCAGGATCTCGCGCGCGATGACATCGACGATGGCAGTCATTGGTGAAGGCTCCTCTCCCCAGTGCGGCAATTGGCTATCGGCTGAACGGCGAACGGCATCCCCCGGATGTTCGCGACCCCTCCCGGCGAACGCCGGCAACTCATAGCGCCAACCTCCCCCCGCTGGCAAGCACGCCCCCAGCGGGGCGCCTACACCGCGAGCGGTCTCGTCTTGGCGAGGCGGTCGAACGCCAGCAGCGTCTCGACCACCTCCGGCATCTGCCGCATCGGGATCATGTTCGGCCCGTCGCTCGGCGCGTGGTCCGGATCGGGGTGGGTCTCGATGAACACGGCCGCGACCCCGACCGCGACTGCCGCCCGCGCGAGCACCGGCGCGAACTCCCGCTGTCCGCCCGACGCACTGCCGCGCCCCCCCGGCTGCTGCACGGAATGGGTGGCATCGAAGACGATCGGACAGCCGGTCGTCGCCATGATCGGCAGCGACCGCATGTCGCTGACCAGGGTGTTGTAACCGAAGCTGGCGCCGCGCTCGCAGAGCATCACCGCGTCGTTTCCGGCCCGGCGCACCTTGTCGACGACGTTGGCCATGTCCCAGGGCGCCAGGAACTGGCCCTTCTTGATGTTGAGCGCCCGCCCGGTCCGCGCCGCCGCCACCAGCAGATCCGTCTGACGGCAGAGGAACGCCGGGATTTGCAGCACGTCGACCGCTTCCGCCACCCGCGCGCACTGGTCGGGCTCGTGGACGTCGGTGATCACCGGGACACCGACCGTCTCACGGATCTCCGCGAAGATCGGCAGCGCCGCGTCCATCCCGACGCCCCGCACGCCGTCGAGACTGGTGCGGTTGGCCTTATCGAACGAGGATTTGTAGATCAGTCCGACGCCGAGCGAACGCGCCATGTCGGCGAGCGCCGCGGCCGTCTCCAGCGCGTGCTGGCGGCTTTCCATCACGCACGGCCCGGCGATCAGCGCCAGCGGGCGATCGTTGCCGAGCGTCAGGCCGGCGATGGATACGTGGCGGGGTGTGGTCATCGTGTCCTCCTCTCCTCGGGCGCCGGGGCACCGCGGCCGGGCGATCCCCGCCGCCGCGACTGGTGCGGCCGTTGGTTCATGCGGCTCCCGGTCCGTTCCCGCCCGTCACACCAGCCGCGACTGCTCGATCGCCGCGCGGACGAACGACGTGAACAGGGGATGGGGTTCGAGCGGCTTCGACTTCAACTCGGGGTGAAACTGGACGCCGACGAACCACGGATGATCCGGGATCTCGACGATCTCAGGCAGCAGGCCGTCCGGCGACATCCCGGAGAACACCAGCCCGCAGCGTTCCAGAAGGCCGATGTAGTTGCCGTTGACCTCGTAGCGGTGGCGATGCCGCTCGCTGATCCTGTCGGTCCCGAAGATCCGGTACAGCCGGCTGTCCTTGCGCAGCACGCACTCGTAGGCGCCGAGCCGCATCGTTCCGCCGAGATCGCCGTCGGTCCGCCGGACCTCGATCCGGTTGCCGCGCATCCACTCGGTCATCAGCCCGACCACCGGCGCCGCGCACGGACCGAACTCGGTCGAGCCGGCCTCCGGGATGTTGGCGAGATTCCGGGCGGCCTCGACGACCGCCATCTGCATCCCGAAACAGATCCCGAAGAAGGGGATGCGGCGCTCGCGGGCGAAGCGGGCCGCCTCGATCTTGCCCTCGGCCCCGCGCTCGCCGAAGCCGCCGGGCACCAGGATGCCGTTGACGCCCTCCAGCCGGTGCAGGGTGTCGCCCTGTTCGAAGACCTCCGAGTCGATCCAGTCCACGTCGACCCGGACGTTGTTGGCGATGCCGCCGTGGGTCAGCGCCTCGGCCAGCGACTTGTAGGCGTCGAGAAGGCCGGTGTACTTGCCGACCACGGCGATGGTGACCTCGCCCTCGGGCTTCATCCTGCGGGCGACGATGTCCCGCCACGGGTCGAGCTGCGGCGGCGGCCCGTCGAGGCCGAAGTGCCGGCAGACCTGGTCGTCGAGGCCCTGATCGTGATAGCTGAGCGGGACCGCGTAGATCGTCTCGGCGTCGAGCGCCGGGATCACCGCCTCGTAGCGGACGTTGCAGAACAGCGCGATCTTGCGCCGCTCCCCCTCCGGGATCGGCCGGTCCGACCGGCACATCAACAAGTCGGGCTGGATGCCGACGTTGAGCAGCTCCTTCACCGAATGCTGGGTCGGCTTGGTCTTGAGCTCGCCCGCGGCCGGAATGTAGGGGACCAGCGTCAGGTGGATGTACATCACCCGCTGCCGTCCGAGCTCGTTGCCCATCTGGCGGATCGCCTCCAGAAACGGCAGGCTCTCGATGTCGCCGACGGTGCCGCCGATCTCGCACAGCACGAAATCCTCGCCGTCGAGGTCGTCGCGGATGAACTCCTTGATCCGATCGGTGACGTGGGGGATGACCTGGATGGTCGCCCCGAGGTAGTCGCCGTGCCGCTCGCGGGCGATCACGTCGGAGTAGATCCGCCCCGTGGTCACGTTGTCGCTGCGGCGGGCCGGAACGCCGGTGAACCGCTCGTAGTGGCCGAGATCGAGATCGGTCTCGGCGCCGTCGTCGGTGACGTAGACCTCGCCGTGCTGATAGGGGCTCATCGTGCCGGGGTCGACGTTGATGTACGGGTCGAGCTTGCGCAGCCGAACCTTCAACCCGCGCGCCTGGAGCAGCGCCCCCAAGGCCGCCGATGCGAGCCCCTTGCCGAGAGAGGAGACCACGCCGCCGGTGATGAAGATGAACCGGGTCATGGACCTCGAGTGTATACCAGAGCGCGCCGACCGTCGGCAAACGAGATCGGCGGCGCGGCCGCCGAACAGGGCGAGGGCGGCCGCGGCGCCGGGCCGTGCGGTCTGCCCGAGACCGCCGTCGGAGGCGCCAAGGTCAGCGGGCCAGCGGCACGGTCGGACCGGCCGGCACGGCTGGAACCTGTTCCGTCGCCGCCGGCGGCTGGTCGAGGATCGACCGCGCCTCGCGCCCGCCGCCCGCCAGTTTCGCCAGCGTGAGACTGGTGACGATGAACAGCGCCGCCAGAATCGCGGTCGTCCGGGTCAGCAGGTTGGCGGTGCTGCGTCCGGTCAGGAAGCCGCTCATCCCGCCGCCGCCGATGCCCAGGGCCCCGCCCTCGCTGCGCTGGATCAGCACCACGCCGACGAGCCCGATCGCCAGCAGCAGGTGGACGACGAGTACGACGGTGATCATCGGCGTTCGGCTCCTTCCGTCGCCCCCGCGTCAGGGAGCGCCCTGCGCCACCGCCCAGAAATCGTCGGCCTTCAGGGCGGCGCCGCCGATCAGGCCGCCGTCGATATCGGTCTGGGCGAGCAGCTCCTTGGCGTTCTTGGGGTTCATCGACCCGCCGTAGAGAATGCGCATGTCGTTGGCGGCGGCGGTGCCGAGAATGGCGGCCAGTTCGCCGCGGATCATCTGGTGGACCTCCTGCGCCTGTTCGGGGGTCGCGGTGCGCCCGGTTCCGATCGCCCACACCGGCTCGTAGGCGATGACGGTGTTCGCCGCCGTCGCTCCTTGCGGCAGCGACCCGTGCACCTGGCGCTTGTTGACGTCGAGGGTCTTGCCGGCGTCCCGTTCCTCCAGCGTCTCGCCGATACACACTATCGCCGTCAGGCCCGCCGCCAGCGCCGCCTCCGCCTTCGCCTTGACCTGGGCGTCGGTCTCGCCGTGGTTGGTCCGCCGTTCCGAATGTCCGACGATGACATGCGCGCAGCCGATGTCTTTCAGCATCGCGGCGCTGGTGTCCCCGGTATGGGCGCCCTTCACCTGCATGTGGCAGTCCTGGCCGCCGACCGCGATGCCGCTGCCGGAGACCGCCGCGACGACCTTGGAGATCAGCGTGAACGGGGGACACACCAGCATGTCGAAGCGGGGAGACCGCTCGCCCTTGAGGCGCGCCGCGAGATCGCCCGCCAGCGCCAGGCCGTCGGCCTGCAATCCGTTCATCTTCCAGTTGCCGGCGATCAGAATGCGTCGGGCCATCGTTCTCTCCCTGTCTAGCTGTCGGCTGCGCCATGAATGGAGGTCTGGTCGCGGTCTGTTTAGCATAGGCCCGCGACGCGTCAAACAGCTTGCTCGGGCGCCGGCCGGTCGCGGTTCCGGCTTGCGGGCCCGCGGAGGCCCTCCTATGATCGTTGCGCCGGGTGATCCGTCCCCGGAGAGGTGATTGTCGCCCGTTTCGATCCTCCCCCAGCCCGGGACGCCATGCTCGAAGCCATCCGGAAGCGCTCCGCCTCTTTCGTGGTCAAGGGCCTGTTCGTCCTCTTGGTGCTCAGTTTCGGGCTGTGGGGGATCGCCGACGTCTACAGCCCCAGCCGCGGCGACGATTGGGCGGCGACGGTCGGCGACCGGCAGATCACGGCCGCCGAGGTGAGCGACGAGTACCGGCGCGAGCTGCGCCGCCTCGGCATCACGCTCGGCACCATCGATCCCGAACAGGCGCGGGCGCTCGGCCTCTCGCGTCACGTTCTCGACCGGATGATCGATCGAACGCTGCTCGACGTCGCGGCGGCCGATCTCGGGATCACCGTCGGTGACGCCCTCGTCCGCCAGACCATCCAGGCCGACCCGCTGTTCCGGGGCCAGTTCGGCACCTTCGATGCCGACCTGTTCCGCCGCATCCTCGACATCAACGGAATGACCGAGGAGCAGTTCGTGGCCCGGGTGCGCGGCGACATCGGCCGCAACCAGCTGATCGCCAGCGTCGCCGCCGGTTCGACCGTTCCGCCGGCGATGGCGGAGGCCCTCTACCGGCATCGGGCCGAGCAACGGGTCGCCGAGGTGCTGCAGGTGTCGCTGGCGGCGATCGACGACGTCGGCGCGCCGGGCGAGTCCGAGTTGCGCCAGTTCTACGAGGACACGAAGGCCCGCTTCACCGCGCCCGAGTACCGGGCGCTCACCGCCGTGGTGGTGTCGGCGCGCCAGCTGCAGCGGGAGATCGCCGTCTCCGAACGGGAGTTGCAGGACGAGTTCCGGGGCCGGATCGACGATTTCAGCCGCCCCGAGTCGCGGGCCATCCGCCAGATGGTGTTCGGCGACGAGGAGGCCGCCGTCCGCGCCCACGCCCGGCTCGCCGGCGGGGCGGCGTTCACCCGTGTCGCCGAGGAGGAGGCCGGGCTCGAGGCGGATGCGCTGGAGATCGGCACCGTCACCCGCGACCGTTTGCCGACCGAGCTGGCGGAGGTCGCCTTCGCCCTGCCGCCCGGCGCGGTGAGCGAGCCGGTGCAAAGTGCGCTCGGCTGGCACCTGCTGGAGGTCACGGCGATCGAGCCGGCGCGCCAAGCGACCCTGGACGATGTCCGCGCCGAGCTGACCGCCGAGATCGCGGGCGAGCGGGCGCTCGATGCCCTGCACCGGCTGACCATGCGCCTCGAGGACGAACTCGGGGGCGGAGCGACCCTCGAGGAGGCGGCGGCGCGGCTCGATCTCGACCTCCGCCGCATCGCGGCTGTCGATCCGCAGGGCCTCGACCCCGACGGCCGGCCGCTCGACGACCTGCCGCCCGGGCTCGTCGACACCGCGTTCGCGACCGCCGAGCGCTTCGAGAGCGCGCTGCTCGAGGCGGGAGACGACACCTACTTCGTGGTCCGGGTCGATGCGGTGACGCCGGCGGCGGCGCGGCCGTTCGACGCCATCAGGACCGACGTCCTCGAGGCGTGGCGGGCCGACCAGCGCCAGCAGCGCGGACGGCAGGTGGCCGAGACGATCGCCGCCCGACTGAACGACGGCGCCGATCCCGCCGCGGTCGCCGCCGAGACCGGCGCCAGGTTGTCGACGACGCCACCCTTCACCCGCTTCGGCGAGGGCTTTCCGGAGACCCTCGACGGCGCCCTGGTCGCGGCGGTGTTCCGGGCCGCGCCCGGCCGGAGCGTCGTCGTCCCCGGTGCCGCGGACTGGTACGTGGCGCGGCCGAAGACGATCGTCGCCGGCGAGCCGCTGACCGACGCGGCGGGCCTCGACCGGGTGCGCGCGGATCTCGAGCGCGCCCTCGGCGTCGATCTCCTGTCCCAACTCACCCACGGGCTCCGCCGGCAGCACCCGATCCGGGTGAACACGCGCGCGCTCGACGACCTGATGTGATGGCCGCGATCGGCGCCGGATGACCGCAGATGCAGGTTGAACCCGCGTTCCCGCCGTTCGAGGCCGCCTACGATCGCGGCGAACCGCAGGTGGTGTGGACGAGCCTGGTCGCCGACCTCGAAACCCCGGTTTCGGCGATGCTCAAGCTCGCCGATGGCCGCCCCGACAGCTTCCTCCTGGAGTCGGTCGAGGGGGGGGCGATCCGCGGCCGCTACTCGTTCATCGGGCTCAAGCCGGATCTCGTCTGGCGCTGCTTCGGCGATCGTGCGGAAATCAATCGCCGGGTCCGCTTCGATGCCGCGGCGTTCGCGCCGTGCCCGGTCTCCGAGCGCGCCGGCGCGCTCGCCTCGCTGCGGGCGGTGATCGCCGAATCCCGCATCGATCTGCCGCTCGGCCTGCCGCCGATGGCCGCCGGTCTGGTCGGCTATCTCGGCTACGACATGGTGCGGCTGATGGAGCGGCTGCCGGACCGCAACCCGGACGCCCTCGGATTGCCCGACGGGCTGTTCCTGCGGCCGACGGTGATCGCCGTCTTCGACAACGTCAAGGACAACGTCACGGTGATCAGCCCGGTGTGGCCGGACCCGCGGATGAACGCCGAGGCGGCCTACGATCAGGCCCGCAAGCGGCTCGCCGACGTCGTCACCGATTTCGGGCGCAGCCTCCCCTACCAGCGCAGCGTCGCGGCGACGCCGGGGCCGCATCCGACACCGATCTCCAACACCGACCGCAGCGGCTATCACGCGATGGTCGCCAAGGCCAAGGCGTACATCTACGCGGGCGACATCTTCCAGGTCGTTCCGTCACAGCGCTTCCGGGTGCCGTTCAAGCTGCCGCCATTCGCCCTCTACCGCGCGCTGCGGCGGCTCAACCCGTCGCCGTTCCTGTTCTTCCTCGATTTCGGGGGTTTCGCGGTGGTCGGTTCGAGCCCGGAGATCATGGTCAGGGTGCGCGACGGCAAGGTCACCATCCGGCCGATCGCCGGCACCCGTCCGCGCGGCGCCACGCCCGCCGAGGACCGGGCGCTGGCGGCGGAGCTGCTCGCCGATCCCAAGGAGCGGGCCGAACATCTGATGCTGCTCGATCTCGGCCGCAACGACGTCGGCCGGGTGGCGAAGGTCGGCACCGTCCGGGTCACCGAGCAGATGGTGATCGAGCACTACTCGCACGTCATGCACATCGTCTCCAATGTCGAGGGGGAACTCGATCCCAAGTACGACGCGATCAGCGCCCTGATCGCCGGCTTCCCGGCCGGGACCGTCTCCGGGGCGCCGAAGGTCCGGGCGATGGAGATCATCGACGAACTCGAGCCCGAGCGCCGCGGCGTCTACGGCGGGTGCATCGGCTACATCGGCGCCAACGGCGAGATGGACACCTGCATCGCGCTGCGGACCGCCGTCGTCAAGGACGGGGTGCTGTATGTCCAGGCGGGCGGCGGCGTCGTCGCCGACAGCGATCCCGAGGCCGAGTACCAGGAGAGCCGCAACAAGGCGCGCGCCTTGATCCGGGCCGCCGAGGAGGCGGCGCAGTTCTGTCCCGGCGCCGGCTAGGGCCGCCGGCCTAGCAGGCCGGGAGGGTCGCCGGGTCCCGTTGGCACGGCGGCGATCGCCGTTCGGCCGCCTGCGGACGGTTCGCCTGCCCGCCGCCGCCGTCGTCGTCTTCGACCTCGACCACCGCGCTCAACGGCACGAGGACGAGACCCTTCTCGTTCAGGGTCTCCAGCCAGCCCCTCAGCGCCTCCAGGGTGGCGTCGCGCGGATGACCGATGGCCACCGCGTGGCCTTTGCGGCGGGCGAGCCCCTCCAACGCCGCGAGGCGATCGCCGATGGCGGCGGGATCGTCGATGTTGTCGAGAAAGACGTCGCGCTCGATCACGGGGACTCGCGCCCGCCGGGCGGCCGCCGTCCCGACCGACCGGGAACTGGTGAGCGAATCGAGGAACAGCAATCCCCGGTCCTTCAGCACCGCCATCACCGCCGTCATCCCCTCGACGTCGGCCGTGAACCGGCTCCCCATGTGGTTGTTGATGCCGACGTAGCCGGCGAAGCGGTCGAGATGGCCGTCCAGGAGCCGCCGGATCTCGGCCGCCGGCGAGCCCACGCGCAGCGCGCCGGGCCCGGGGTCGGCGGTTTCGCCGACCGGTTCCATGCCGACATGCATCAGCAGCTCGTGCCCCGCCTCGCGCGCGGCGCGCGTCTGCTCCGCGAGGCCGTCCGCATACGGCAGGAACGAGAGCGTCAGCGGACCCCTGAGGCCGATGGCGCGCAGGGTTCGCCGGCGATCGAGGCCGAGATCGTCGAGCACCACCACCACCCGCGGCCCGTCGTCCACGGCGGTCGACGCGACGGCGTAGCGCCGCCACGGCGGCGACGCCGACGGATCCACCGAGGGCTCCGCCGCCTCGCCTTGGACCGGCGGCGCTTCCTCGAGATCGATGGCCGGCATCGCCGTCGGGAGGTCCTCCGTGGCGCCCCACTGCGGAAGCTGGACCGGCGGTTCCTCCGCGACCGACGGCGCGCTCCGCTCCGAGCCCCGCCGGGCGTCCCTGAACACCACGCCGGCGCCGTATCCGCCCAGCAAGGCGGCCAGAACGATCGCCGCATAGACGGCCACCCGCCACGGCCGGGGCCGGGCGCCCCGTCGTTCGTCGCCGTCTCGATCGATCCTGGATCTGCGCACGGTGCGGTGCAGGGACTCCCCCTATGCCGGCCCTCCGCCGGCCGCGTTCGTCCCCGAAGGCGAGGACGATGGACCGTCGCCGGCGAAGTTGCTATGAGATCCATCCCATGCCGTCAACGAGATCGAACGTCTCGGCGGACGAAACCGCGCCGGCGAGCGCACGGGCGACGCCGAACCCGCGCGGGACGCCGCGCCGGATCGCCCCGCGCCGGACGTTTCCGCGCGACCGATGACGGTCAGCCTCGTCACCGGCGCCTCCTCCGGGATCGGGCGCAGTCTGGCCAGGCGAATCGCCGCCGAGGGCCATGCGGTGGCGGTGGTCGCGCGCCGCCGGGCGCTGCTCGACACGCTGGTCGGCGAGATCGAAGCCGCGGGCGGGCGGGCGTTGGCGATCCAGTGTGACGTCACCGATCCCGGCCGGGTGCGGGACGCCGTCCGCGAGACCGAGCGGACGCTCGGCCCCATCGACCGGCTGGTGGCGAACGCCGGGGGGGGCGAGCGGACGTCCGTCGATCCCTTCGACGCCGCTCACGTCGAACGGGTTCTGGCGCTGAACGTGATCGGCACCGCCAACTGCATCGAGGCCGTGCTGCCGGGAATGATCGCCCGCCGCGCCGGCCACATCGTCGCCGTCAGCAGCCTCGCCGCCTATCGCGGCCTTCCCGGCGCCGCGGCCTACTGCGCGGCCAAGGCGGCGCTCACCGCCATGATGGAGAGCCTGATGCTCGATCTGCGCCCCTTCGGCGTCGGCGTCACCATCGTGCTGCCGGGGTTCGTGCGGACCAAGCCGGCCTCCGAGCCGAGGAAGCGCCGCCGGCCGGGCGAGCTGGATCTGGAGGAGGCGACGGCGAGGATTCACCGGGCGATCGTCGCCCGGCGGCGGCGCGACGCCTTTCCGTTCGGCCTTGCCGCGGCCGCCGGCATCGTCCGGCTGCTGCCGGCCGGATTGTACGCGCGGATGCTGGCGGGGCGTGGTCGCAAGGCGGGGAAGGACATCCGATGACGGACCGCCGGGACGCACGACGTCAAGGACGGGCGAACGTCGGCTCTGGTACGCGAAGACCGGCATGGCCTATAGTTCGGCGGTGACGGTCGGCGCCGGCGATCGTCGCACGCGGTGACGTGGGTTCTGCGCGGCGGCCGGAGCCTCGCGGTGAACGGGGGAGAGGAAGATCATGGTTGCGACTGCGGCACTGGACAACCTTCGGTCGGCTCGACGCAAGTATGTGAGGAATTTCGGGAAGCCCGTCCTGCGGGCGTTCGATCGGCTGATGGCGTCGCAATCGCTGGTCCCCAACGACCCCGTCCTCGACTCGGAGCTGTTCCCCTGGGTGTCCCTGCTCGAGGACAACTGGCGCGACATCCGCGCCGAACTCGATGCGGTGCTTCGCTATCGCGACGTCATTCCCCGATTCCAGGACGTCTCTCCCGATCAGTATCGGATCTCGCCGGACGACATGTGGAAGACGTTCATGCTGTTCGGGTTCGGCTTCCGCGCCGATCTGAACTGCCAGCTCTGTCCGAAGACCACCGCCTGTCTGGAGCGGATCCCCGGGCTGAAGACGGCGTTCTTCTCGATCCTCGCCCCCGGCAAGCACGTGCCCTCGCACAAGGGCGTCACCAAGGCCTTCGTGCGCTGTCATCTCGGGCTCATCGTCCCCAGGGAGCGGGAGAAGTGCCTGATGACGGTCGACGACGTCCCATGCGTCTGGGAGGAAGGACACGCCTTCGTGTTCGACGACACCTTCCCCCACGAGGTGACCAACGCCACCGACCAGCAGCGGGTCGTGCTGCTGATCGACGTCGATCGCCCGATGCGTCTGGCGGGCCGGCTCGCCAGCCACCTGGCGATGTGGCTGTTCAAGAAGACGGCCTACGTCAAGGACGCCCGCCGCAACTACCTGCAGTGGGAAGATCGTCTGCGGGCGCACCTGAAGGCGCTTGAGGGCGCCTGAAGCGGCGACCCGCGGTCGGCCCGCGTCGGCCGGCGGGCTGGATCCTCGCGGCGGAGGGATCGCCCCCCGCGGCCGGCGCCCCGGTGCCGTTTGCCGGCTCAACCGAAGCGCTGTTCCTCCAGCGAGCGCATCCGCGCCGCCATCAGGTCGCGCAGTACCGCATAGGCGCTGCCGTCGAGGCCGAGAAAGCTGACCACCAGCCGTCCCCGGCCGCGATCGAGGCGAATCACCCGGGCGCGGGCTTCGACCGTCGTCATCACGCCGTCGGGAGCGCAGATGCCCTCGACCACGAGCAACGCTCCGGCGCTCAGGCTGCCTTGATAGCCGTCCACGACGAACCCGCCCAGGCTCCAGCTCTCGGTGGTGTGGCGGCCGCCGTTGAACGCCAGGGTGACGGCCGGCGCGGTGAACCGCTCGTGGCGTCGCCGCTCTTCACCGACGAAACGTTCGAACATCACGGGATCCGTCCCAACTCTCCTTTCGGTGGCATCGTTGACCGCTGCGACCGGGACGTAACGACGAGCCGCATGCATGCTGGCACTCACTGATAATCTATTCCGCGAGCGCATTAAAGAGGATACTCGGTAAACGTTTCGTTTATCAACACTCTAACGGCTACGCGGTTGTGCCAGCGCTGCGCGTCGATCCCCGGCGTTCCGACGCCCGACCGCCGAAGGCCCGCCCACGCGGCGCCTCGGCAACGGCACCCGCGCGCCGCGACGGGGTGGCGAACCAGGGGATTGAAACACCGCGGACGTGTTCCCCTTGACAACGACCGGGCCGACGCTCCCCTATATGGGGTAACGCAGGGAGAGCAGGCGGCGCGGCCCCCGGGGACCGAGCCCGGCGCGCGCGACCCCGGGGCTTCACGTCAGCAAGCGTCTCGACACCGCCGGCCGAGAGGGTCGTTGCCGTGCACATCACCGTTTCCGATGGCGCCTAGATGCCGTCGACCCGCGATCGTGGCCTCGCCGTTTCCGTGCTCGGACCCGATGATCGCCGCCGGCATCGCAGGGCGACCGACCCGACCGGCGTCCGGCCGATCGAGGGGCCGGAGCCGGGGATCGGCGTCTTCGACACCGCCCTCGGGCTGGTGTTCTTCAACAGACCCTTCGTCGATCTGCTCGCCCTGCCCGCCGACCCGGTGCCGGGCGCGACCACGATCGAAGATCTGATCCGCATCGGCCGCGAACGGGGGGAGAGCGCCGCCGGCGAGATCCGATCGCTGCTCGACCGATGCGCCGGCCGGGTCGGAGCGGCCGGCGGCTGTCGGCTTCACCATCTTCGCCGCGGCGGAACCGTCGTGGACCTCGAGTGCCGCCGGCTGAACGGGGGCGGATTCGTCGTCACGGCCCGCGATCTCGATCGCGACCCGCGGCCGCCGCGGCGGTCGGGTGGCGCGGTGCCCGGCCTCGCCGAAGGGTTCATGCTGTGGGACGCCGACGATCGCCTGGTCACCTGCAGCGACAGCATTCGCGAGGCCTACCCCGGGCTGGAGGACATCCTGGTGCCGGGACGGCGGTTCGAGGACAACCTGCGCGAGAGCCTGGCCCGGGGTGCGATCGACCTGCCGCCGACCGTCGATCCGCAGGCCTGGATCGACGAGCGGGTCGAGCGCCATCGCCATCCGGGCCGACCGATCGAGCGCCGGACGGGCGCCGGGCACTGGTTGCGGATCGTCGAGCAGCGCACCTCCGCGGGCGGGATCGTCGGGATGGTCGTCGACGTCACCGACCTCAAGGACGCCGGCGAGGCGCTGCGTCGCAGCGAGCGGCGGTTCAAGGACTTCGCCTCGGCGAGCTCCGACTGGTTCTGGGAGATGGGTCCCGACCTGCGCTTCACCTGGTTCTCCGAACAGATGGAACGCATCACCGGGATGAGCCCGCGCCGGCTGATCGGGATGACGCGGATCGAACTGGGAGAGCCGGACCTGTCCGATGCGAAGTGGGTCCGCCACCTCGCCGAGCTCGAGGCCCGCCGGCCGTTCCGCGACTTCCGCTATCCCCTCCGCGACGACCGCGGCGCGGAGGTCCAGATCAGCGTCAGCGGCATCCCCGTCTTCGACGACGACGGCGGCTTCCTCGGCTATCGCGGCACCGGCACCAACGTCACCGCAGAGGTCCTCGCCGAACGCAAGGTCGCCGAGGCCCAGGAACGGCTGCGCGATGCGATCGAGAGCATCTCCGACGGGTTCGCCCTCTACGACGGCGCCGACCGTCTCGTCCTGTTCAACGACAACTACCGGCGGGCGCTGGCCGCGGTCGCCGACCTGCTCGCGCCGGGGGCCCGCTTCGAGGACCTGTTCCGCGCCCTGGTCGAACGGGGCGAGATCGCGGCGCCCCGCGGCTCGGAGGAGGCGTGGATCCGCGATCGCCTCGCGGAGCGGGAACGGCCGGGCGCCGTCCGCGCCTACGAGACCGGCGGCGGGCGCTGGATCGAGGTGCACGAGTACCCGACCCGCGACGGAGGGCGGGTGATCATCCGCACCGACGCCACCGACCGCAAACAGGCGGAGCACGACCTCCGCCGTAGCCGCGAGAGCCTCGCCAACGCCCAGCGGATCGCCCACCTCGGCAACTGGGACCTGAACGTCATCAGCAACGAGTTCTGGTGGTCGGACGAGATCTACCGGATCTTCGGGCTCGATCCCCAGGCGCTGCCGGCGACCTACGATCTGCTGCTCGACATCGTCCATCCGCAGGACCGTCAGCGGGTTCAGCGGGCCGTCGATGCCGCCCTGTACCGGAACACCGCCTACGGTATCGAGCATCGGATCGTCCGGCCGGACGGCTGCGAGCGGATCGTCCGCCAGGACGGCGAGGTCGTCTTCGATGCCTTCGGCACGCCGCGACGGATGACCGGCACCGTGCAGGACATCACCGAGCGCCGGCTCGCCGAACGGGCGCTCCAGGAGGTCGAGCAGCGCTTCCGCCTCGCCTTCGAGACCTCTCCCGACGCGATGAGCATCAGTCGGCTCAGCGACGGCCGCGTCGTCGACGTCAATGACGGCTATACGGCGATGACGGCCTGTGCGCGCGACGAGGCCCTCGGCCGGACGGGGGTCGAGATCGGCTACTGGCTGAGCCCGGAGGACCGCGATCGCCTGCTCGACCGGGTTCGCCGCGAGGGCCAGGTCCGCAATCTCGAATGCCGGTTTCGCCGCCGCGACGGCGAGATCAGGGCGGCGCTGATGTCGGCCAGCCTGATGATGTGGAACGGTGAGCCGCACGTGCTGGCGGTCGCCAAGGACATCAGCGAACTCAAGAATGCCGAAAGGGCATTGCGCAAGTTCGAACGGGCGGTGGAACAGGGCCCGGCGGCGGTGATCGTCACCGACACCGAAGGGGCCATCGAGTACGTCAACCCGAAGTTCACCGAGATGACCGGTTATCCGCGCGACGACGTGATCGGCCGCAATCCCCGCATCCTCAGATCGGGCTCGATGAGCCACGACGACTACGCCGCCCTCTGGTCGACCATCAAACAGGGTCGCGAGTGGCGCGGCGAACTGTGCAACCGGCGCAAGGACGGCAGCCTCTACTGGGCCAGCGCCTCGATCTCGCCGATCAAGGGCCGCGACGGCCGGGTGACCCATTTCATCGGCATCCAGGAGAACATCACCGACCGAAAGCTGGCCCTGGAACGGCTGCAGGCCAGCGAGGAGCGGTTCCGCTGCCTCGTCGAGAGCGCCGTCCTCGGGATCGTCATCGACCGCGACGGCAAGCCGCTGTTCGCCAACCGCACCTTCGCGGTCGTGTTCGGCTACGAGAGCCCCGAGGAGATCCTCGCCCTCGGGTCCCTCGATCCGTTGTATTCGGCGGACCATCTCGACCGGATCAGGAGCTACCGGCGCGAGCGCCTGCGCGGCGCGTCCGCCCCCGACGAGTACGAGTTCGAGGGCATCAGGAAGGACGGATCGCTGATCTGGATCCGCACCCAGGTCAACCTGATCACCTGGAACGGCGAGACGGCCGTGCAGTCGACCGTCGTCGACATCACCCTTCGCAAGATCTACGAGCAGCGGCTCCACTTCCAGGCCAACTTCGACGCCGTGACCGAGTTGCCCAACCGGACCCTGGCGCTCGATCGCCTGAGCAGCGTCGTCGCCAGCGCCAAGCGCCATTCCCGCAAGGTCGGCGTGCTGTTCATCGACGTCGACCATTTCAAGAAGATCAACGATACCCTGGGACATGCCCTCGGCGACCGCTTCCTCCGCGAGGCCGGTCGACGGATCAGGGCCTGCGTCCGCGAGGAGGACACCGTGGCCCGCCTCGGCGGCGACGAGTTCACCGTGATTCTGCCGGACCTCAAGTCGGGGGGAGACGCCGAAGGCGTCGCCCGCAAGATCCTGGACGCGTTCGGACGCCCGTTCTCCCTCGACGGTCACGAGGCGTTCGTCTCCGCCAGTATCGGCATCACCGTCTGTCCCGACGACGGCGGCGATCCCGAGGCGCTGATGCGCAACGCCGACGCCGCCATGTACCAGGCCAAGGAGAGCGGTCGCAACACGCTGCGCTTCTTCACCCGCGAGCTCAATGCGCGGGCGATCGAGCGCAACCGCATGGAGTCGGCGCTGCGTCGCGGCCTGACCCGCAACGAGTTCACCCTCCACTACCAGCCGCTGGTCGACATTCGCAGCGGCGACATCGTCGGCGCCGAGTCGCTGCTGCGCTGGCACAGCCCGGACCTGGGGATCGTCAGTCCCGACCGGTTCGTCCGGCTGGCCGAGGACACCGGTCAGATCGTCGCCATCGGCGACTGGGTGCTGCGCACGGCCTGCCGCCAGGCCCGGATCTGGCAGAAGGACGCCGGCCGACGGTTCCGGCTGTCGGTCAACGTCTCCAGTCGCCAATTCCGCGGAGCGGCGCTGGTCGAGTCCGTCACCGATGCGTTACGGGACGGCTGCCTCCCGGCCGATTGCCTCGAGCTGGAGATCACCGAGCGGCTGCTGATGAACGACCTGCCCGAGACGATGGCGGCGATCGGCAGCCTGGACACCGCCGGGGTGCGGCTTGCCATCGACGATTTCGGCACCGGCTATTCGTCGCTCAGCTATTTGAGCCGGTTTCCGATCGACACCCTGAAGATCGACCGCTCGTTCACCCACGGCATGCTCTCCGATCGGGCGCACGCGACGCTGGTCGAGGCGATCATCGCCATGGCCCACCACCTCAACCTGCGGGTGGTCGCCGAGGGGGTCGAGACGCGCGAGCAGCTGGCCTTCCTCGCGGCACGCGGCTGCGACATCGCGCAAGGCTACCATTTCAGCCCGCCGCTCGCCTGCGAGGCGTTCGGCGAACTGCTCGCGGGCTGGCGCCCCGAGCGCGCCGCCCATCGCGGCTGAGACGGACCGGCCCGCGGAACGCCCGCGTCGCGGTCCGCCGCCACCGTTCAGTGGACGGTCGTCGCCGCGTCGTGCTCGTAATGGAGCAGCATGGCGATGGCGCCGCCGATCCGCTTCCAGAACACCACCCCGCACAGGTCGCCGTCGGCCAGCAGCTGGTCGCGGCAGATCTCCGCGTGAATCGGCGCGGCGTCGCCGAACTGGAGGATCAGCACGCTCGCCGCCCGGTAGATGTCGCGATCCGACGTCATCGCCGCCGCCCTCACTGCCCGCTCCGCGAACCCTCGCACCGCGTGTCTTCGGCCGCTGTGACCGCGGTCACTTCGACTCGAATTTTAGCGGCTTTCGCCCGTTCTCCCGCTCGCACCGCCGCGCCGGGTCACGGTCGCTCGCCCCACGGGGCGATCGGAACCACCGAGATGCCGCTCCGCGGACTGCCTTCGATCACCTTGTCCGACCAGACCAGGTAGATCAGGGTGTCGCGCCCGGCGTCGAACATGCGCGAGACCTGGAGGGTCTTGAAGATCGCCGACGTCCGCGTCTTGAACACCTTCTCGCCGCCGTCCGCCGTCTCTCGCACCAGCCGCTGGCGCAGTTCGGGGGAGAGCTCGATCGGCCCCCGCTGGCGACAGGCGACCGAGCCGTAGGACGGATCCTCGGCCAGTCCGACCGCGCCCTTGACGCCGCCCGTCTTCGCCCTGCTGATCCAGCACGAGACGTTGGCGATGTCGGGGTCGTCGAACGCCTCGACGACGATTCTGTGGTCCGGCCCCAGCATCTTCCAGACCGTGCTCACCGACCCGATCTCGTCGGCCTGCGCCGCCGTCGTCGCCAGCATGCCCGCGGCGACCACCGCCGTCAGCAGCGTTCTCATCGTTTCACTCCCCGATCGCCGGCCGACCGGCCGTCCCGTCTCGAACCATCGCCGCCACGCCTTGCGCCCTCCTCGACCTTCACGCCTGCAAGCTTCCCCGCAGATTGCCGACGAAGCGCCGAAAGGACTCGTCGGCGCGCGCGACACGGTCGAGGTCCATATGTTCGACGATGTCTTCGGCGAATTCGATCCCGCCGAGGCTGGGTGTCATGTCCGTCTCGTAGATCGCCCGGATCAGGCGCTCCTTGTAGCGATCGCGGTCGCATTTGAGGTCGGGCGCGTCGCAACCCCTGCCGAATACGGCCTTGAAGGCGGCACCATCGAGGAGCAACCATCGCTCGACGTGCGGATCGGGAATGGCAAGCACCATCTTCGCCGGCGCCTCTTGTTGGACTTCTCGCTCCCGATCGTTCAGCCCTTTGCAGTTGGCGTCGGTCGCAACGACGATGAGATCCGGTCGGCGGTCGACCTGATTGCGGAGATCGCGGAGGTAAGTTCTCAGCTCTTGCACCACCCTGCCGTGGCCACCCGTCGCGTTGCGCCAATCGAGCCGAACGCGGACACCCGCCTCGTTCGCCAAGCGCCGCACCAGCGCCCCGATGATCTTCTCGTGAGCGAAGTCCTCGCCGAACAGTGCGACGTCACGCATCGAAGTCCCCTCGGAGCAGACGCTCCGATACGGGGAGTCTGTCCGGGTGCGTTTCGTCGAGCGCCCGGTCGATGCCGTCCCGCCGCGCCATCGGACCCCACGCGGAAAAGGGATCGATCCGCGTCTCGCCTTCCGCCCGCCGCACGACGAACAAGGCGTCGTCGGGCAGCAGATCGGGGAGGATCGGCGAATGCGTGGTGACGATGTATTGCGATCGTCCCAGGCTTGCCCTCGTCTTCAGAAGCTCGGCGATCAACTGGATGCGGCGCGGATGAACGCCGTTCTCCGGTTCTTCGAGGCCGACCAGTGAGGGCGGCTCTTTGACCCCGTCAAGGGACAGGAGACCGAGAATGCGCAGCGTGCCTTCGGACAGCACCCGCGCGGGAATGGAGATGCCGCCCTCCTTCAGCCGAAGCTCGACTTCCCCGAGGTCGCTGACCTCGACCTCGATATTGTCGATGTTGGGCATCATCGCATGCAGCGCCTTCTCGATCGCCCGGAACTGGCTCGGATCCAGCGCTTTCAACGTGTTGAGAAACGCGGCGAGTTCCTCGCCCATCAGCCCGATGTGCCGCACCTCCCTGACCGGGTTGGCGGCGCGCATCCGCTCGCGCGGCTCGAAATAGAAGAACAGGCAGTTCTCCAGCTCCCGCCGTGCCGCGACCAGGTGCGGATAGTGAGGCGGGTAGTGCGGCATCGACAGAATGCTGTGAGGCAGGTACCGTTCGTAGGAGGTGGGGCGACCTTGCCCCTCCAGACGCAAGTGTATCTTCTCGCCTTGCCGCTCGATGAATGGCTTGCGCCGGGTGGTTGGCTCACCCGTCGCGGTCAATGCCGCCAAATACTCGTCTGCAACCCGAAGGAGTCCCGATTTCGGCAGCATCTCGATTTCGATGCGGTAGCGGAGATCGCGCACTCGCACCGGCGCAGGGCGCATGCCGGGCTCGTCGTCAACGATGTCGACGCTCGGCCGGCGCATGTCGCGGATCTGGCGATTGACCGCATCGACGACCGCGTCCGACACCCGCAGATCGGTTTCGATCGAAAACCGGAGATGCTCGCTGGAGAGCAACCCCTTCAGGCCATTCCGGCCTAAATTGAATGATTCCAGCGGCTTGCCTCGATAAGGTGGGTCGAATGCCGCTTTCACGGTCGGGCTCGTCGCGAGCTTTGACAGCAATTGGAGAGCGTCGAGAAGGTTGCTCTTTCCGGCGGCGTTGGGGCCGAAAAGGACAGTAAGCGGCTTCAGCCGGACCTCGACGTCGACGAGGGACTTGTAGCCCTTGACGAGAACACGGCGCAGCATGTCGGCCCTTCCGCCCTTCCTGTTCGCAACGTGCGGCGGGCGATTGTGACAGCCGATCCCGACTTTGCAATCGGGTTGTCGATCGCCACCGAGGCTCGCCTCGCGCTGTCGGCGGCGGCGGCGCGCGCGATCAAGGATTTTAGTCCTTGACGCGACGCCGTCGCGGGGATATGGAACCGGAAGCTAGGCTCTTGCCCATCGTGGAACGATCCCGCTCGTCCCCCGGCGCCGTCGGCGGGGGAGGGCCGCGGGGCCGATCGCCGCCGGCCATCAACGCCAGTATACTATGATGACTGGGTTTTTCGTCGGTTTTGACGACTGTCATGACGACTTTTGACGATTTTTGACGATTTTTGACGATCGGCCGACCGGCGCTGTCGCGCCGCGGGGCCGTCCGTGCGGGAAGATCCCGTTTGTTCTCAAGGCGTTGGCGAGGACCACGTCCGTTCCGACGCGGCGCGCAAAAAATATCTTTGGATCAATTGGATAGTATGGATTCTGACGACTTTTGACGATTTTTGACGATGATCACGGCCTCGCTGCCGACACCTTTGATTTCAGCCACTTGGCCCCTTTCGTCGGCGGCGGCCCGATCCGGAGACCCGATCCGGAGACCCGATCCGGGGCCCGAACGGTGATCCCGGTCATCGACCGGCGAAACAGTGCCGCGGTCGCGGTTCTGTCAATTGCGTTCGCCGCCGCGCCGGTGCTACTCTTGTCGGCAATGAGAACGGGCGGGTGGTCCGCCGACGGAAGGGAGGCGTTCGATGCTGAAATCGCTGCACATCGATCCGGAAAAGTGCACCAACTGCCTGCAGTGCGAGATGGCGTGCAGTTACGACAACGAGGGGGTGTTCAACCCCGCGAAGTCGCGGATCAAGGTGTTCACCTTCCACGACGAGGGCCGGTTCGTCCCCTACACCTGCACCCAGTGCGCCGAGGCGTGGTGCATGCACGCCTGCCCCGTCGATGCGATCTCCCTCGACCGGTCGACCGGGGCGAAGGTGGTTTCGGAGGCCCTCTGCGTCGGCTGCAAGGTGTGCACCATCGCCTGTCCGTTCGGCACCGTGAACTACAACGCGCAGTCCGGCAAGGTCATCAAGTGCGATCTGTGCGGCGGCGAGCCGGAGTGCGCCAAGGCGTGTCCGACCCAGGCGATCACCTATGTCGACGCCAACTGGACGGGTCTGGAGCGGATGCGGGCGTGGGCGGCGCGGACCGACAGCGGCGCGCGCGCGACCCACTGACGGGAGGATGGCAAGATGGCGTGGGCAAAGAGGATTCTGCGAGTCGACCTGACGGCGGGGACCTGCAAGGACGAGCCGCTCAACATGGCGTGGGCGCAGCAGTATCTCGGACAGCGCGGCCTGGCGACCAAGTATTTCGTGACGGAGACCGACCCCAAGGTCGATCCGCTGTCGCCGGAGAACAAGCTGATCATGGCGACCGGCCCGCTGACCGGGACCTGCGCATCGACGGCGGGGCGCTATTCGGTGATCACCAAGGGCGCGCTGACCGGCGCGATCGCGTGCTCCAACTCCGGCGGCTTCTTCGGCAACGAGATGAAGAACGCCGGCTACGACATGATCATCTTCGAGGGGCGCGCCCCGAAGCCGGTCTATCTCCTGGTGCAGAACGCCGAGGCGCGGCTGATCGAGGGCGCCGAGGTGTGGGGCAAGTCGTGCTGGGAGACCGAGGAGCTGATCAAGGCCCGCCACCAGGATCCGCTGATCCGCGTCGCCTCGATCGGCGTCGCCGGCGAGAAGGGGGTGAAGTTCGCCTGCGTCGTCAACGACATGCACCGGGCCGCCGGCCGCTCGGGGGTGGGCGCGGTGATGGGCTCCAAGAACCTCAAGGCGGTCGCCCTGCGCGGTACCCTCGGGGTGAGCGTCAAGGACTTCGCGGCGTTCCTGGAGGCGGCCAACCGCGGCAAGAAGATCCTCGCCGACAACCCGGTGACCGGCCAGGGGCTGCCGACCTACGGCACCCAGGTGCTGATGAACGTCATCAACGAGACCGGCTCGCTGCCGACCCGCAACCACCGCGACGTGCAGTTCGATGGCGCGAGCCGGATCTCCGGCGAGGCGATGCACGAGAAGCGGGCCTCCGACGGCAAGTCCAACCTGATCACCAACCAGGCGTGCTTCGCCTGCACCATCGCCTGCGGGCGGGTCTCGGCGATCGAGCGCACCCACTACACGGTGGTCGACCGGCCCCGGTACCAGAAGGCGTCGGGCGGTCTCGAGTACGAGGCGGCGTGGGCGCTCGGGGCGGCGACCGGGGTGTCCGATCTCGACGCCTGCACCTTCGCCAACTTCGTCTGCAACGAGCAGGGCATCGATCCGATCTCGTTCGGGGCGACGGTCGGCGCGGCGATGGAGCTGTTCGAGGAGGGCGTGATCTCCACCAAGGAGACCGGCGGCATCGAGCTGACCTTCGGCAGCGCCCGGGCGCTGACCGATCTCGCCGAGCTGACCGGCAGGGCCGAGGGCTTCGGCGCCGAGATCGGCCTCGGCTCGAAACGCCTGTGCGCCAAGTACGGGCGTCCGGAACTGGCGATGCAGGTCAAGGGCCAGGAATTCCCGGCCTACGACTCCCGCGGCATCCAGGGCATGGGGCTCGCGTATGCCACCTCGAACCGCGGCGCCTGCCATCTGCGCGGCTATACGGTGGCCTCCGAGATCCTCGGCGTGCCCGAAAAGACCGATCCGCTGGTCACCACCGGCAAGGCGGGTCTGGTCAAGGCGTTCCAGGACGCGACCGCGGCGGTGGATTCGGCCGGCATCTGCGTGTTCACCACCTTCGCCTGGACGCTGGATGACATCGCGCCGCAGATCGACGCCGCCTGCGAGGGCGGCTGGACGTCGGAGAGGCTGCTCGAGGTCGGCGAGCGGATCTGGAACCTGGAGCGGCAATACAATCTCGACGCCGGCTTCACCGCCAAGGACGACAATCTGCCGCCGCGGCTGATGAAGGAGGCGGCGAAGACCGGTCCCGCCAAGGGCCTGGTCAACCACCTGGAGCAGATGCTGCCGGAGTACTACCAGTTGCGCGGCTGGACGACGGACGGGGTTCCGACCGCCGAGACAAGCCAGCGGCTGTCGCTGTAGCGGGCGGTCCCATGACCGCGGCCAGCGCTTCGGCGCCGATCGAGGACGGCGCCCGCCATGTCATTGTCGGCGCCGGGCCGGCGGGGGTGATCGCCGCCGAGACGCTGCGCGCCGCCGATCCGGCCGCCGACGTCCTGGTCCTGAACGGCGAGCCGGGGGCGCCCTACGCACGGATGGCGATCCCCTACTATCTCTCCGGGATGATCGACGAGGCCGGCACCGCGCTGCGCAAGCGGGCCGGCCATTTCGACGCCCTCGGCATCCGCGTCCGTCACGCCCGCGTCGCCCGGGTGTTCCCCGACGACGGCCGCCTCACCCTGGAGGGCGGCGGCACGGTCGCCTTCGAGCGGCTGCTGCTGGCGACCGGATCGACCCCGATCCGACCGCCGATCGAGGGCCTCGATCTGCCGGGCGTCCATCCGTGCTGGACGCTCGACGATGCCCGCGCCATCATCGGGCTCGCCCGGCCGGGATCGCACGTGGTGCTGCTGGGTGCCGGCTTCATCGGCTGCATCATCCTGGAAGCGTTGGTCGAGCGCGGGGTGCGCCTCACCGTCGTCGAGATGGGCGAACGGATGGTCCCCCGGATGCTCGACTCGACGGCCGGCGGCATGCTCGCACGTTGGTGCGTGGGCAGGGGCGTGGCGGTGCGAACGTCGACCCGCATCACCCGCGTCACCCCCACCGAAACCGCCGACGACGGTCGTGACACCCTCGCGGTCGAGCTCAGTGACGGCGGGACGGTGCCGGCGCAGCTGGTGGTGGTGGCCGCCGGCGTGCGCGCCAACACCGCGATGCTGGAGGGAAGCGGCATCGCCACCGACCAGGGGGTGCTGGTCGACCGCCACCTGCGGTCCAGCCATCCGCGCGTGTTCGCCGCCGGCGACGTCGCCGAGGGCCCCGACTTCTCCACCGGCGGCCGCTCGGTGCACGCGGTGCAGCCGACCGCCGCCGATCATGGCCGCATCGCGGCGCTCAACATGGCCGGCCGCGAGGCGACCTATCAGGGCAGCCTGGTGATGAACGTGCTCGACACCCTCGGGCTGGTGTCGTGTTCGTTCGGGCGCTGGCAGGGGATCGCCGGCGGTACCGGCGCCACGCGGCTCGATGCGGACACCTTCAAGTACGTCAGCCTGCAGTTCGACGGCGACCGGCTGATCGGCGCCATCAGCCTCGGGCGGACCGACTGGGTGGGGATGCTGCGCGGGCTGATCCAGACCAAGGTGCCGCTCGGCCCCTGGAAGGAGAAGCTGATCGCCGACCCGCACCGCATCGCCGAGGCCTACCTCGCCCGGGTCGGGACGGCGTGACCACGGCGCCTTCGGGCCTCTCGGCGCGGCGATGAGGATCACCGTCAAGCTGTTCGCGCTGCTCGGCCGCTACCTGCCGGCCGGCGCCGTCGACAACACGGTCGAGATCGAGGTCGGCGACGGCACCACCCCCGCCGACGTCATCCGCCGCCTCGCCCTGCCCCTCGAGTCCTGCCATCTGGTGCTGGTCAACGGTCACTACGTCACCCCCGGCGAACGGGACCGCCGCCGCCTCGACCCCGGCGACGCCCTCGCCATCTGGCCGCCGATCGCCGGCGGAAACCCCGACACGCCCGAGACCGAGGCCGAGACCGAGGCCGCGACCGAAGCCGCCGCGGGGCTCACCGTCGAGAAGGAAATGTCGATCAGCCATGCGGAGTTCCTCCGTCTGCTGCCACGCGCCCTCGACGGCGCCGCCCATCGGCGCGACGGCGATCGGATCGTCGCGGGCAGCGGCGATCGCCGCCTGGAGATCACCCTGTCCCCGCAGGGCGAGCGCAAGATGGGCTTGCTGACGCTGCCGGTGACCCGGGTCCGGCTCGCCTTCGTCGGCTATCCGACCGACGAGGCCGCCGCCGCGCTGGCCCGGTTCGATCGCAGCTTCCAGCGCGGCGGCGGATGACGCCCGCCGACGCCCGCCCGAACGCCGGCGGACCGGCGTCGTGAGGATCTTCGGGCTGGTCGGATGGAGCGGCAGCGGCAAGACCACGCTGATCGAAAAGCTGCTGCCCGCGCTCGTCGGGCGCGGCTTCGTCGTCTCGACGCTCAAGCACAGCCATCACGCGGTCGACGTCGACCGGCCGGGGAAGGACAGCCATCGCCACCGCGAGGCCGGGGCGACGGAGGCGGTCCTGCTGTCGCCCACCGGCTGGGCGGTCATGCATCCCCTGCGCGGTGCGCCGGAACCGCCGCTCGAAGCCTTGATCCCGCGGTTGACGCCGGTGGACCTGCTGCTCGTCGAAGGACTCAAGGGCCGTGGCCACGCCAAGCTCGAGGTGCATCGGCCGGCCCTCGGCAGGCCGCTGCTGTGCCGCGACGATCCCGCCATCGTCGCGGTCGCCTGCGACGCCGCCCTCGACGCTCCCCCGGTCCCCGTCCTTGCCCTCGACGACACCGCGGCGATCGCCGATTTCATCGTCGAGCACTGCCGCTTGCGGTCCTAACCCTCCCGCCGCCGGGAGAAGCGGAGCAGCGGCGCCGATCCATCGCCGAACAGGTACAACAGCCCGTTCCGGGTCTCGAAGCGGGTGACCTTGGCGAGCGCGGCCAGGAACCGTTGCTCCTGATCCATGATCGCCGGCGGGCACGCCATCTTGGTGCCGGCGAGGGGACCGAACGCGAGGGCACCGCCGTCGATCGTCACCGGACCGAAGTAGCGATTGCATCCGCCGGTCCCGGAGACCCGCCCTTCGGCCTCGAATCGCAGCGTCGATTGCAGGGTGTCGATCACGCCGCGACCGTCGATGTCCTCGGCGATCCAGGCGGTCCCCGTCAGGTCCATGGGCTCCTCGCTGGGCGTCCGGGCGGAGACCGGGACCGCGCCGGCCGAACAGCAGCCGACCACGACCTCGCCGGCCGGCAGCGAGATCCGCGCCCGATAGTCGAACAGGCCGCCGCTCGGTCCCTCGTCCGACATGGTGTCGACGCAGTGCTCGCGGCTGATCATCGCGATCAGGTCGCCGCCCGCCGTCTCGCCGCGGCCGCGCCAGACGAACAGCTGCGGCACCAGGAAGTCGAGCGACGCGAGGGTGCCGGAGAGCGTCGAGACCACGCGGCCGGCCGCGCCGTCGAGGCGGCCGAGGGCGGCGGTCTCGCCGTCGACCACCAGGTCCCAGAACGGCTCGTTGCCGCGACAGCTCAAGGACGCCGGCGGCGGTGCGCGACCGACGCCCGACGCCTTGGCGGCGATCGCGTCGAGCTCGACGATCCGCGCCCGTGCCCGATCAATCGCGCAGCGGGCCATGAACACGCCCGTCCCCGACCCGCCGGCGGCGAGCGCCGCTTGCAGATCGACGCAGTCGGCGCGCCGGGACGCCCGCCACAGGGCCTGGCTCTCGGCGAGCGCCGGCACCGCATCGCCGTGCCCGGTGATGGTGTCGATGTCCGCCGCCGCCGCGATCGCTCGCCGGAAGGCCCGCTCGACCCTCCGGTCGATCTCCTCGGCCGCCTCGTTGTAGCAGCGCTTGACCTCGGTCATCGGCGACAGCGCCTCGCATGCCGCGACCTCGGGGTGTGCCGCGGCGTCGAGCGGCACGGCGAAGAGGACGGCGATCGCCAGCCCGCCGATCCTGGACCATGGGCCTCGCTTCGCCCCTAGGCCTCGCTTCGCCGGCATCCTCCGCCCTGCCGCGACCGTTCGGACCCGTCCGATCATTCGGCGACCCTCCTCATTACGCCGCCGACACGGTGTTCCACCTCGCCGTTGCCGATCCGCACGAACGCCAGCACCAGGCCGTCGTCCGTCAGCGTCCGATCGTAACTCTGGAGCACGTAGTCGCCCGCCTCGGAGATGGTCAGGACGTGGACGGTCAGCGTCCTCTCGGCGATCCGCGCCCACGCGAACGGACCCCCGTCCAGCGGCAGATCGGACGCGATCCCGGTCGCCTCGTCCGGATCGGTGGCGGCATAGATCCGCGGGTTCGACGCCAGCGGCTCGAAGTAGATGACCTGGGTGCGACCGGTCGGGTCCCGATCCGTCTTGAAGATCAGCGTTCGCCAGCGGATCGAGAAGCCGGCCTCGCCGAACGGCCGGATGATCGTCCGCAACTCGCGGCTCCTCGTCTCGTCGCCGTGCACCTCGGTCGTCCCCTCGTAGGCGCCGAAGAACGACTGAAGAGGCGCGTCGGCCGCCATCGCCGGCGCCGCGGCGCCCACGCTCATCCACAGGCCGATCGCCACCAGGACCGCGCGCATCCTTCCCACTTCGCACTCCCCTCTCCGCCTCGTCGATCCCGTCGCGTCCCCGTCGGTCAGTCGGTGAGTCGCGGCTCCAGAACGCTCGCCTGCTCGACCCAGGTGGCGACCTGCCCGGCGCTCGCCACCCGTCGGGTCAGCTTCCGTTCGGCGTTGACCGCCGCCATCCTCGCCGTGAGCGCCTCGGCATCGGTGGCAGCGAGCACCGTCACCGACCCGATGCCGGCAGCGGCCAGCAGCTCGGCGTACTCGCCGCCCACGCCGGAGATGCGCATCAGATCGGCCATCCCCACCCACTTGCGCAACTGACTCGCACCGATGCCCACCTGCTCGGCGATCTGTCGACGCCCCGCCGCGCTGCCACAGCGCTCGAGCAGATCGCCGGTGGTCACCATCCCGGCCGTGGCCAGCGTCGCTGCATGGACCGGCCCGATCCCCTCGATCGCCTCGATGCGATAGGCGGTCCTCCCTGCTGCCGCCGCAGCGGGCACCTCGGCGTCCGGCGTCAGCAGGCGCTCCGCGGTCGCCTCCACGGCGGCGTGGACCTCGCGCTCCGCCTGCAACCAGTATTCCAGCGCGTTTCCGACCTGGCGTCCCGCCGACTCCCACATCAGGTAGGCGAGTTCGCGGATCCGCTGGTCGATGTCCCCGGTCGGCCTGTCGGGATCCTCGTTCACGGCTGCACCTCCTCTTCGCCGGATGGAGATCGCGGGTCCCGTTCACGCGCGTCCCCGCCCGTCGATCGACGGCCGATGCCCGTCCGGGCTCCGGACCGCCGGCACCCCGCGGCACCGACGGTCGCCCTTCGACCGACCGGCTCCCGATCATACGCGGGCGACGCGTGCACGCAATCTCGAAACCCGCTCCGCGGTCGCCGCCACCCGAACGGCCGGCTCCCCCTCGTCCCGCGGTCGGAGCGATCCCGGAGATCGCTCCGACCGATCGGATGTCGAGGCTCGCGACCGGGTCCCCCGGCAGGGATTCCGGGTGATTTTCCTGTCGCACCGCAACTTGAGTTGTCTTACGATCGTCGCCGTCTTCGGCCGTCGGGTGCGGACGGCAACCGATCCTCAGGGGGAACTCCAGATGACGCAGGACCAGCCCGGCAAGATCGAACAGCGCGCCTACGAGATTTGGGAGCGGGAGGGCCGCCCCGAGGGAAAGGCGCTCGAGCATTGGCAGCAGGCGATCGAGGAGATCGCGCGCGAGGAGAAGGCGGCGGCCTCGGCCTCCGGCTCGAAGAAGAAGGAAGCGAAGTCCAAGAAGGCGGCGGCGGCCTCGGCCGGCACGGCGAGAGCCGCCTCCGAGGACGAGCGTGCGAACAAGGAGAAAACGTCGAAGGCCAAGGCGACCAAACCGAAAAAGGCGTCCACGAAGACCAAGGGGTGAACCTTATCCTCGCTTTCCGCCGCCGGCTGTCGCATTATGCCGACGCCGTCACCGCTGTTCGGGCGCTTTCTTGCTCGATCGGGCGGAACGCGGGGGCCAATCGATCCTTCACCGTTTTTCAGAAAACCGGATGTCCGGCACGGTAGAGAGCCGGCATCATGCTCCGCGGGATTGTTTAGATCATGAAAAAAGACAAGTTCGAGACCGCAATCGACCGCATCGTTCACGCCGACTCCGCCGATCCGTTCGCGATCCTGGGCATGCACGTCGAAGGCGCGAAGGGATCGGAATCGGTGGTGGTGCGGTGTTTTCTGCCCCAGGCTCGCGATGTCTCGGTGATCGAGACCGCCACCGGCAAGGTGGTGGCCGATCTCGCCCGGGTGCGCACCGAAGGGTTCTTCGTCGGCACCGTCGCCGGTCGCAAGGAGGGATTCCGCTATCGCTTGCGCCTTCGCCCCCATGAAGGGGAGGACGAGTCCGACATCGAGGATCCCTATCGCTTCGGACCGGTGCTCGGCGATCTCGACATCCACCTGCTGGTCGAAGGCAACCACTTGCGGGCGTTCGAAAAGCTGGGCGCCCACCCAGCCACCATCGACGGCGTCGCCGGCACCACGTTCGCGGTGTGGGCGCCCAACGCCCGCAAGGTCAGCGTCGTCGGCGACTTCAACGACTGGGATGGCCGCCGCCACCCGATGCGGGTGCGCATGGAATGTGGCGTCTGGGAGATTTTCCTCCCCGGAGTCGGCGTCGGCGCCCGCTACAAGTACGAGATCCGGGCGCAGAGCGGCGATCTGATGGCCGAGAAGGCCGATCCGTTCGCCTTGGAGGCGGAGGTGCCGCCGCGCTCGGCATCGGTGGTCACCGACCACACGCCCTATCGCTGGCAGGACAAGGACTGGATGGCCCAGCGCGCCCACCTCAACGACCGCGACGCGCCGGTGACCATCTACGAGGTCCACCTGGGGTCATGGAAGCGCAAGCCCGAGGAGGGCGATCGCTACCTGACGTACCAGGAGCTCGCCGACGACCTCGTTCCCTACGTGAAGGATCTCGGCTTCACGCACATCGAGCTGATGCCCATCCACGAGTTCCCCTTCGACGGATCGTGGGGCTATCAGCCGACCGGGATGTTCGCCCCGACCAGCCGCTTCGGCAAGCCCGCCGATTTCAAGCACTTCATCGATCGCTGCCACCAGGAAGGCATCGGCGTGCTGATCGACTGGGTCGCCGGCCACTTCCCCGGCGACGCCCACGGCCTCGCCTATTTCGACGGCACCCATCTCTATGAGCACTCCGACCCCCGCAAGGGCAAGCACATGGATTGGGATACGCTGATCTACAACTACGGCCGTCGCGAGGTCAGCAACTACCTGCTCTCCAACGCGCTCTACTGGATGGAGGAGTTCCACGTCGACGGCCTCAGGGTCGATGCGGTGGCGTCGATGCTGTATCTCGACTACAGCCGCAAGGAGGGGGAGTGGATCCCCAACATGTTCGGCGGCCGGGAAAACCTGGAGGCGATCGATTTCCTGAAGCGGATGAACGAGCTGGTGTACGGCCACCACGAAGGCGTGATGACCGTCGCCGAGGAGTCGACGGCTTGGCCGATGGTCTCGCGACCGACCTACCTCGGCGGCCTCGGCTTCGGCTACAAGTGGAACATGGGGTGGATGAACGACACCCTGCGCTACATCTCCAAGGAACCGGTGCACCGCCGCTACCACCACGATTTGTTGACCTTCGGCCTGCTCTATGCGTTCACCGAGAATTTCACTCTGCCGCTGTCCCACGACGAGGTCGTGCACGGCAAGGGCTCGCTGCTTTCGAAAATGCCGGGAGACGGCTGGCAGCAGTTCGCCAACCTCAGATGCTACCTGACCTTCATGTTCACCATGTCGGGCAAGAAGCTCCTGTTCATGGGCATCGAGATCGGCCAGGGCGACGAATGGAACCACAACAAGAGCCTCGACTGGCATCTGCTCGAGTATCCCCTACAGCGAGGGGTGCAGTCGCTGGTTCGCGACCTCAACCAGCTCTATCGCTCGCAGCCGGCGCTGTTCGAGGCCGACTGCCTGCCCGAGGGCTTCTCGTGGATCGACTGCCACGACTCCGACAACAGCGTCATCTCCTACATTCGCAAGGCGAAGGACCCCGACGACTTCCTCGTCGTCGTCTGCAACTTCACGCCGGTGGTCCGCGAGGCCTATCGGATCGGTGTCCCGGTCGGCGGTCCCTATACCGAACTGCTGAACACCGACGCCGGTTGCTACGAGGGCAGCGGGGTCGGCAACGCCGGGCGGGTGGACGCCTCTGACCAGGGATCGCACGGGCATCCGTTCTCGCTGTACCTGACGGTGCCGCCGCTCGGCGCAATCGTGCTGAAGCCGTTCCCGCAGCTGACGGATCTGGAGGCGGAGACCCCCACCGAGAAGGCCGGCGCCGAGCCGGGCGAGACCGGCAATGTCATCCCAGAGCAGGATTGAGCCCGGCAGTCCCTCACCCCTCGGCGCGACTTGGGACGGGCGGGGCGTCAACTTCGCCCTGTTCTCCGAACACGCCGAGAAGGTGGAACTGTGCCTGTTCGATGCCAAGGGCCGCCAGGAAGTCGAGCGGATCGCGCTGCCGGAGTACACCGACCGGATCTGGCACGGCTACATCGTCGGCATGCAGCCGAACCAGCTCTACGGCTACCGCGTCCATGGCCCGTACGATCCGCACAACGGCCATCGGTTCAACCCGAACAAGCTGCTACTCGACCCCTATGCCCGCGCGATCGAGGGATCGCTGATCCTCAGCGATGCCCATTTCGGCTATCGGCGCGACAGCTCGCGCGCCGATCTGTCCTTCGACCGTCGCGACAACGGGCGCACGATGCCGAAGTGCCGGGTGGTGGAGCCGGCGTTCACCTGGGGAGCGGAACGCCGACCCGGCACCCCGTGGTCCGAGACCGTCGTCTACGAACTCCACGTCGGCGGTTACACCAAGCTGCACCCGGAGGTTCCCGAACCGCTGCGCGGCACCTTCGCCGGGCTGGCCTCGGCGCCGGTGATCGACCATCTGACGCGGCTCGGCGTCACCGCCGTCGAGCTGTTGCCGATCCACACCATCGCCGACGAACCGCACCTCGGCAACCACGGTCTCCGCAACTACTGGGGATACAGCTCGGTCGCCTTCTTCGCGGCGGACGCCCGCTTCTATGCCCGCCAGCGGGTCCACGAGTTCAAGACGATGGTCGCCAACCTGCATGCCGCCGGCATCGAGGTGATCCTCGACGTGGTCTACAACCACAGCGGCGAAGGCGACGAGCTCGGCCCGACGCTGTCGTTTCGCGGCATCGACAACGCCTCCTACTATCTCCTGCGCCACGACGACCGCAGCAAGTACGCCGATGTCACCGGCTGCGGCAACACCCTCGACCTCACCCATCCCCGGGTCCTGCAGATGGTCATGGACTCGCTCCGGTTCTGGGTCGACGAGATGCATGTCGACGGCTTCCGCTTCGATCTCGCGACGACGCTCGCCCGCGAGCGGCACGGCTTCGATCCCGGCGCCGGTTTTCTCGACGCCGTCGCCCAGGACCCGACGCTGTCGCGGGTCAAGCTGATCTCCGAGCCGTGGGACATCGGCTACGGCGGCTATCAGCTCGGCAACTTTCCGCCCGGCTGGAGCGAATGGAACGACCGCTTCCGCGACACCGTGCGCCGGTTCTGGCGCGGCGACCGGCACGTGATCGGCGATCTCGCGACGCGGATGACCGGCTCGGCCGACCTTTTCCAGCGGCACGGCCGGCGCGCCTGGTCGAGCCTCAACTTCGTCACCGCCCACGACGGCTTCACCCTCCATGACCTGGTCAGCTACGACCGCAAGCACAACGAGGCCAACGGCGAGAACAACCGCGACGGGACCGACCTCAACAACAGCTGGAACTGTGGCGTCGAGGGCCCGACCGACGATCCCCGCATCAACGCCCTTCGCCAGCGCCAGAAGCGGAACATGCTGGCGACCCTGCTGTTGTCGATGGGAACACCGATGATCGTCGCCGGCGACGAGTTCGGGCGCACCCAGCGCGGCAACAACAACGCCTACTGTCAGGACAACGAGATCGGCTGGGTCCATTGGCAGGAGCGGACCGCCGATGACCAGGCGTTGTCCGAGTTCGTCCGCATGCTGCTCGGGATCCGCCGGGATCACCCGCTGTTCCGCCGCTCCAGCTTTCTGACCGGCAGGGATCTGGCCGACGTCGACATCAAGGACGCCCGCTGGCTGACCCCCGAGTGTCGCGAGATGACGCCGGAGGACTGGGCCCATCCCGACGCCCGCTGTCTCGGGTTGCGGATGTTCGAGAATGATTCCGCCCCCAAGCGCGGCGACCGCGGCGAGCTGTTCTTCATGATGCTCAACGGCAGCGACCACCGGATCGAGTTCACGCTGCCGACACCGCTGCTCACCGGCCGCTGGACGACGGTGTTCGACACCGCCCAGCCCGACATCGCCGAGGGGACGGCGACGCACCAGGGCCGGCGCCCCTACGCGCTGCATCCCCGCTCGTTCGTCCTGCTGCGGGACGGTTGACCCTCTCATTCGGAAAGCGCCACCCATGAGCGAAGCCGGCAATCTGAAGCGGCTCACCGAACTCGCCGGGATCGAACCCGACTACTGGGACATCTGGGGCAACCACCATGCCGTCTCGGACGCCTCGAAACGGGCGCTGCTGGGCGCGCTCGGTATCGCCGCCGCGGACGATGCCGCGGTTCGCGCCAGTATCGGCATCCTGGAGGAAGACCCCTGGAGGCGCCCGCTTCCCCCGGTTGTGGTCGTTCGCGAGGGAGAGCGGCCGAGCTTTCCCGTAGTGATGCCGGCCGACCATGCCGCGCTCGACGTCCGCTGCGAGGTCGCCGAGGAGACCGGTGCGCGCCACATCGTCTCCCTCCGGCCGGCCGCGGCCTCGCCCGTCGACGCGCGCGTCGTCGACGGCCGCCACCTCCGGCGCTGGATCGTCGAATTGCCGATCACGCTGCCGCTCGGCTATCATCGCGTCCGCCTGCCCACCCTCGGCGACGACACGATGTCGCTGGTCGTCACCCCGGAGCGCTGCCACCTGCCGCGGCGGCTCGCCGATGGCGGCAAGACCTGGGGGATCACCGCCCACCTCTACACCCTGCGCTCCGAGCGCAACTGGGGGGTCGGCGACTTCACCGATCTCGCCGACCTGGTCGACGTCTGCGCCGGTCTCGGCGGATCGCTGATCGGGCTCAACCCGTTGCATGCCCTGTTCACCCGACATCCGGAGTTCGCCAGTCCCTACTCGCCGAGCAGCCGCGTGTTCCTCAACATCATCTACCTCGACGTCGAGGCGATCGCCGATTTCGGCGAGTGCAAGCCGGCGCGACGGCTGGTCGAGTCGGTTGCCGAGGACCTCGCGGCGCTGCGCCGCCTCGCGGTGGTCAAGTACCGGGCCGTCCTTCCCCTCAAGATGAAGGTGCTGGCGCTGCTCCACCGCAGCTTCCGGCGCCGGCACCGAGACGACGACCGGGCCCGCGATTTCGAGCGGTTCCGCACCGAAGGCGGCGAACGCTTCCGCCGCTTCGCGCTGTTCGAGGCCCTGTCGGAGCGGTTCGACGGGGCCCCGTGGCCGTCGTGGCCCGAGCCCTATCGGCAGCCGGACTCCCCACAGGTCGCGGCGTTCGCCCGCCGCCGCCACGTCCGGGTCGAATTCTTCGAGTATCTCCAGTGGCAGGCCGACCTGCAGCTCGCCGCCGTCGCGCGCCGCTGCGAGGAGCGCGACCTGCCGATCGGCCTCTATGGCGATCTGGCGATCGGCGCCGCCGCCAACGGCGCCGACGCCTGGAGTGCCCAGGACGTGGTCGTCCACCGCGCGTCGGTGGGAGCGCCGCCCGATCCGTTCAACATGCTGGGCCAGGACTGGGGAACGCCGCCCCTGCATCCCCTCACGCTGCGGCACATGGCCTACGAGCCGTTCATCGCCATCGTTCGCGCCAACATGCGCCACAACGGCGCACTGCGCATCGACCACGTCATGGGGCTGTTCCATCTGTTCTGGATCCCGGCGGGCGAGAAGGCGGCGGCCGGCGGTTACGTCCGCTATCCGTTCGACGACCTCCTCGGCATCCTCGCCCTGGAGAGCCACCGCCACCGCTGTCTGGTCATCGGCGAGGATCTGGGCACGGTCCCCGAGGGCTTTCGCGAGCGGATGGCGGCCATGAACGTCCTGTCCTACAAGGTCCTCTATTTCGAGAAGGACGGCGATCGCTTCAAGCGGCCGGCGGAGTATCCGAAGCTGGCGCTGGCTTGTGTCGCCACCCACGACCTCGCGACCCTGCCCGGCTTCTGGACCGCGGCCGACATCGACCTCAAGGAGCAGCTCCGGTTGTATCCCTCGCCCGAGGATGCGGCCAGCGAACGCGGCGCCCGCCGCCACGACCGTGCGCTGCTGCTGTCGGCATTGGCCGCCGAAGGGATGCTCCCCGCCGGGATCGATCTCAACGGCGCGGACCAGGCATCATTGACGCCGGAACTGGCCGTGGCCGTCCACGGCTACCTCGCCCGCTCGCCCGCCTGCGTGCTGATGGTCCAGATCGACGATCTGATGGAGCAGCCGGAGCAACTCAACCTTCCCGGCACGGTCGACGAGCGCCCGAACTGGCGCCGCCGCCTGCCGTTCCCCGCCGAACGACTGCCGGCGACGCCGCTGGTGCGGGCGTTGCGCCCGGCTCTGGCCGATCGGAACGGGCCCGCGACCTGAAGGACACGGCCGGTGCCGTGGCAGAATACCGAGACAGTGATCACGACGTCTCGATAGATCCGCGACAGATTGAGCGGGATCATCTGGCAAATAAAAATGTTGCTTGAACGCCGCCGCGATTTATATTGACCGCGGGTTTATCCTCTGTTGTCTCGATCTTCGCAAAAGAGATCTTCGCAAAAGAGCAGAAGTCCGGACGGCTGGCCAGCGGCCGGTTCGTCGACGACCGGACCCGAGGTGTCGGGAGAGCGGCAACCGCTGCCCCAGTGATGGAGGAAGACATGTCTCGACTCCCCGGCAAGCCTTTCGCTTCAGGACAATCGGAGCTGTTCGGCACCACCGGTCGGCCGTCCCCTGCCCCGCAACCGTCGCCCGGCGGCGAAGGCCGTGGTCGGCCCGAGCCGACATCGACCGCCGCGACGCGGGATGACGACATCGGCGCCGATGCCGGCGCCCCAGGCGCCCCCGGCGCCATAAGCACCGCCGCCGCCGGCGCGACCGACACCGGTCGGACCCTCAGCTTCAGCCTCGACGGCCAGCCATCGGTGATCATCACGGTTCGCGAGACCGGCGACGGCGGTCTTTCGTTCACGGTCGCCGTCGACACCTCGTCCGGCATGGTTGGCGACCTGCGCGGCCTGTTCTTCCACGTCGGCGACGAGAACCTCCTCGGCGGCCTCACCGTCGCCGGCGACGACGTGACCGACAGCGCCGCGACCGCCGACGCCGTTTCCGATCTGGGTCATGGTGCCAATGTCCGGGGCGTCGGCGACGGTCCGTTCGACGTCGGGGTCGAGATCGGGACCCGGGGCATCGCCGGCGACGATATCCAGACCACCACCTTCGTGCTCACTCACGACAGCGTCCCCTTGACCCTCGAGCTGATCGCCGGGCAGGATTTCGCGGTCCGGATGACCAGCGTCGGTACCGTCGGCGAGGATGGCGACGGTCGCGAGGATTCCCTGAAACTGTCGGGGAGTGTCCCGCCGATCGACACCAACCAGGCACCCGATGCCCGCGACGACCTCGTCGCAACCGACGAGGATACCGTCCTCTCCGGCAACGTGCTGGTCGACAACGGCCACGGCCCCGACGGCGATCCGGACGGCGATCCGCTCACCGTGAACACGACGCCCGTGAGCGGACCCGGCCACGGCACCCTGGTGTTGGAGGCGGACGGATCGTTCACGTACGTCCCGGACCGGGACTTCTACGGCGAGGACGCGTTCGTCTACGAGGTCTCCGATGGCCGCGGCGGCACGGACGCCGCGACGGTGACGATCGTCGTCGCGCCCGTCAACGACGATCCGGTGGCCGAACCCGACCGGCTGGGGATCGTCGAGAGCGAGCAGTTCGGCTACGTCGGCAGCCTCGACGTCGTCACCAACGACCACGACGTCGACAATCCCAACGAAGCGCTGTTCGTGTTCGCGATCAACGGACACGAGGTCCAGCCGGGTGACTCGGTCGATCTCGGCTATGGCGCCTTCGTCACCTTGCAGGCGGATGGCCGAACCGTCGCCTACGCCGATCCGCTCATGAACGGACCGTTCGACTTCTCCTACACCGTCGCCGATGGCGCCGGCGGTGAGGCGACCGCGCTGGTGACGGTGGACTTCGCCGACGATCCGTTGTTCGGCTGACGCCGCTCAGGGCGCTTCGGGGCCGCGAGGGCCGATCCCTCGCGGTTCCGTCGACCACCCGCCGCACCTGGACCCGCACCAGTACCGCTGACCCGAACGTTCGATCACGGGGATCGCCTGCGGCGTCCGAGCGGACTACTGTTGTCGCCGCGGGCCCGCCGAGCCGGGATCATCGGCCGGTGGAGAGACCGTCCGGGACACCGCCACAGTGCTGCCGCCGCTCGAACTGCTCCACGTCGTGATCGGCTTCGCCGGTGGCTTGGCGTTGTTCCTGTTCGGCATGGGGCTGCTCTCCGACGGTCTCAAGGCGGTCACCGGCGATCGCCTGCGCGCACTCCTCGCCGGCCTGACCGCCAACCGCCTGATCGCGGTGTTCACCGGCGCCTTCGTCACCGCGGTCATCCAGTCGTCATCCGTCACCACCGTCCTCGTCGTCGGCTTCGTCAGCGCCGGCCTGATCACCTTGACGCAGTCGATCGGCGTGATCGTCGGCGCCAACATCGGCAGTACCTTCACCGCCCAGGTGATCGCCTTCAACATCACCGACGAGGCGCTGCTGATCGTCGCCGCCGGCTTCGCCCTGTCGGCCCTCGCCCGGCACGAGACCGTCAGACAGACCGGCAGGGCCGTGCTCGGTCTCGGGCTGGTGTTCTTCGGGATGGCGTTGATGGGAGAGGCGGTCGCGCCGTTGCGCGCATCGCCGTCGTTCGTCGACGCCGTCACCCGTCTGCAGAACCCGCTCGTCGGCATCGTCGTCGGCGCGGTGTCGACCGCCCTGATCCAGTCGTCCGCGGCGACCACCGGCCTGGTGATCGTCCTCGCCGCACAGGGGCTTCTGAGCCTTGCGGCGGGGATCGCCATCGTTCTCGGCGCCAATGTCGGCACCTGCGTGACCGCGCTGCTGGCCGCCATCGGCCGACCGCGCGAGGCGCTTCAGGCCGCCGTCGTCCACGTCATCTTCAATCTCGCCGGCGTTCTCCTGTGGGTGGGCTTCATCGATCAGCTGGCGGCGCTGACGACCGCGGTGTCGCCGACCGCCGACCACCTCGACAGCGTGTCGCGGCGGGCCGCCGAGGTTCCGCGACAGATCGCCAACGCCCATACGCTGTTCAACGTCGCCAACACCCTCCTCTTCATCGGGTTCACCGGAGCGATGGCACGGCTGGTACGGTGGCTGGTGCCCGATCGGCCAGCAACGACGGGAGGCGTCGCCCGCCCCCGCTATCTCGACGATCAGCTGCTCGGCACCCCGACGATGGCGCTGCATGCCGCCCGCCTGGAGATCGCCGAACTCGGTGGCCGGGTCAGGGCGATGCTGGCGGCGATCCTGCCGGCGGTGCTCACCGGCAGCCATGCCAGCCTGCAGGAGATCGCCCGCATGGATGTCGGCGTCGATGCGCTGCACCGGGAGGTGATCGGTTATCTGCGCCGCCTCGGCCTGCGGACCCTGACCGCCGCGGAGGGCGAGGAACTGGTGCGGCTGATGGACGTCGCCAATGCCTTCGAACACATCGGCGACATCATGGAGACCGATCTCGTCACCCTCGGCGAACGCCGGCTCGAAGAACGGATCCTGGTCAGTGACTCGACCGCCGAAGTGATCGCCGGGTTTCACGCCGCCGTCGACGAGGCGCTCGGCCTCGCGATCGCCGCCGTCGGCAACGAAAGCGAGAGCGATGCCCTCCGGGTCATCGCCATGAAGCCGCGGATCAACGCCCTCGCCGACGAGGCCGGCCGCCGCGGCGCCCGACGGCTGGTCAGCCAGCACCCGGAGCGCCTCCGCGCCTATACCCGCGAGATGGAGATGATCGAGAAGCTGAAGCGGATCTTCTACTTCGCCAAGCGGATCGCCAAGGCCGTCGCGCCGCGGGGCGATGCGAGCGCGGCGGGCGGCTGACCCCGCCGGTCGCCAATTCGCCGGCCGTGCTTCGCCGCTGGCAATCGGCGCCGAACGGCGCTATGTCAGCGGCACAAGAGGATGGGCGGGGCGCGGCGGGGACGTTCGAGGGCCGTTGCCGTGACGCACCGACATCGGAGATGGAGGATGAGCCATGAGAACAGCGAGCATCTGGCTGGTGACGGGCGTCGTGGTGTCGATGCTGGTGTCGGCCTGCGGGGAAGAAGACAAGAAGGCGGCCGCCGAGATCCCCTTCGCGGACGTGCGCACCGCCATGGACGGCGGCGAGGACGCGTTCCGCTCGTTCGTCGAGACCACGCGCGGCACGCAGGTCCGGTGGTCCGGCATCGTGACCGAGACCGTCCGGGCGCGAGGCGACGACTACATCGAGCTGGCCTTCCTGCTGGTGGACTTCGATGCGCCGGGCCAGGGATCGCCGGATGCCGACGTGATCTTCGAGATCAAGCCGTCGTCGCTCGACGCCTTCCAGGCGGGCGATTCCGTCACCGTCGCCGGCATCATCCGCGAACTCGAGCGCCACGACCGCGATCTGCTGCTCAAGCTCGAACTCAAGGAAGTCACCAAGACCGCCGGCGGTTGATCGCGCGGCGATCCTGGATCGTCCCGCTCGTCGTCCCCCTTCGGCCGCCCGTCGGCGATCCGCCCCTACCCGAGACCGGCCTGGAACGGTGCGCGATCGTCGGTGCCGAGCCGGCTGGCGAGGCGCCTCGCGGTCCGCGCGGAGACGTGCAGCCCCAGTTTCGACCGCCGCCACAGGATGTCCTCGGCGGTCTCGGCCCATTCGCGGCGCCTCAGGTAGTCGATCTCGGCCTCGTAGAGGCCGTCGCCGAGGTCCTCGCCGAGGCCGGCGAGATCCGCGGCACCGCCGATCAGCGCCGCCGCCAGCGTGCCGTAGTCGCGGGCGTAGCGGCGCGCGAGGGCCGCCGGTAGCCAGGTGTGGGCGGCGCGAAAGCGGGCCAGAAAGGCGTCGAAATCACCCGCCTCGATGTCGCCGCCCGGCAGCGGAGCCTGTGCCGTCCACGGCCCGGCGGCGATGCCGAGCGGACGGGCCAGCCTGGAGACGGCCTCCTCGGCGAGCCTCCGGTAGGTGGTGATCTTGCCGCCGAACACGTTGAGCAGCGGGGCGCCGCCGTCCCGCTCGTCGAGATCGAGGACATAGTCGCGGGTGACCGCCGACGCCTCGCGGGCGCCGTCGCCGTACAGCGGCCGGACGCCGGCGTAGCTCCACACCACGTCCGTGGGCGCGATGGCGCACCTGAAGTAGCGGTTGACCGCCTCGCACAGGTAGCGGGTCTCCGCCTCGCCGATCCGGACGTCGTCGAGGTCCCCGCCATGGTCGACCTCGGTGGTGCCGATCAGGGTGAAGGCGCCCTCGTAGGGGATCGCGAACACGACGCGCCGGTCGCGGTTCTGGAGGATGTAGGCGTGGTCGTGATCGAACATCTTCGGGACCACGATGTGACTGCCCTTGACCAGCCGCAGCGGCGCAGCGGGGCCGATGCCGAGCGCGCCGGCGAGGAACCTGCCGACCCAGGGCCCGGTGGCGTTGACCAGCGCCCGCGCCCTCACCGTCCGCTCGGTTCCGGTGGCGGCGTGACGGAGCGTCGCCGACCACTGACCATCCTGGCGCCAGGCCCGCAGGCAGGCGGTTCTCGGCCGGATCGCGGCCCCGTGGGCGGCGGCGTCGATGGCGTTGAGCACCACCAGCCGGCTGTCCTGCACCCAGCAGTCGGAGTAGACGAAGGCTCGCGAGAGCGCGGGATCGAGTGGCACCCCGGCGACATGGCGTCGGAGATCGATCCCCTCGGACCCCGCCAGCCGTCGCCGCCCGCCCAAATGGTCGTAGAGGAACAGCCCCGCCCGGATCATCCAGTACGGGCGCAGACCCTGGCCGTGCGGCAGCACGAACCGCAACGGCCAGACAATGTGCGGCGCGGCGCGCAGCAGCACCTCGCGCTCGCCGAGCGCCTCGCGGACCAGCCGGAACTCGTAGCGCTCGAGGTAGCGCAAGCCGCCGTGGACGAGCTTGGTGCTCGCCGAAGACGTCGCGCCGCCGAGGTCGGCCTTCTCGCACAGCATCACCGAGACGCCGCGACCGGCGAGATCGCGGGCGATGCCGACCCCGTTGATGCCGCCACCGACCACCAGCACATCGACCAGGCGATCCGTCGTCAAGGCAGAGTCCTCTCGATCTCGCGCCGCGGCCCATCCGCGCCTTTCCGCCCCTCCGCTCGGCGGGCCAGTCTACGCGATTTCGGATCGGGAATCGTGCCCTCGCCGGCGCGCTCGGCGTGGGGTTCCTTCAGCGCGTGTTAACGATTCCCGTGGTTGAAATGCGCGCCGGCCGCTCCCGGATCGTTGGCGAGCGACTGATCGGTTCCCGACCCCGAGAAGGACCCCCGCATGTCTCAACACTCCTCACGCTTCGCCGCCGCCGCCACCGCCGCCGTCGTCGTCCTTGCTCTTCCCTTGTTCGTTGCGATCACGGGCTCGCCGGCCCTCGCCGAGACGACCTACGTCACCGGCTGCATCAACGGCAACGACGTGATCCGGAACGTGGCGATCGGCACCAAACCATCCGTGTCCTGCCGGCAAGGCTGGCCGCAGATCACCTGGGAGGTGGTCGATCCCCTCGCCCCGCCGCCACCGTCACCGAACGCCACCGGCCCCACGGTCGGCTTCTACGTCACCCTCGCCAACGGCGACCCCGACACCTCGCTGGCCACCAACGGACCGCTAGAGTTCTTCGCCCGCTGCACCGTCGAAGGCACCTCGACCACCGTCCAGGTGTTCGCGACCAGCAGCGAGGACGGCTGGTTCTCCAGCATGGGCGGCCCGCACGCCGCGGGAGAGCAGCTGCTGCACTATTCGCTGGTGTCCCGCCGCGACGGCCCGGAATACGCCGACCACGCGCTCCGATTCGACAGCAGCATCGCCTCTCCCGACGGTCATTTCCTCGCCGTCGGCAACGAGACCATGGCCCTCGGCACCCGGGTGTTCGGCCACGACTGCCTGGTCGTCGGCGTCGCGACGGCGATCACCGGCCGACCTTGACCCCTTCGGATGCCGCCCGTTAACCCGGCGTTGGCATCTCGTCGCCTATGCTCGGTCGAGACGGAGCATGGCGGCAACGGAGACCGGGCGTGATCACGGCCGAGACGAGCGAACGGAGCGAGAGCGGCAACGGCCGGGCGTGCAGGCGGATCGGCGGCCGGCCGATGTCCGTGGCGAGGGCGGCCGCGCTGCTGGCGGCGGTGGCGCTGTTCTCGCTGTCGCTGGCGTTCGTCGCCAACGGCGCCTGGCAGAACGGCGGCGGCATGGCGCGCGCCTATCTGCCCCCGGAGCCGTCCTGCAAGGACTTCGTCGCCGCCGAAACCATCGTCTGGTCGGCCAACCGCTACTGGCTGGGCGGGTTCCTCAGCGCCTACAACATGCTGTCGCGAGGCAACGGCAACCTTGGCGGCGACGCCGCCTACGAGGAGATGGTCCGCTGGCTGGTCGATCACTGCGGCAAGCAACCGGAGCTGTCGTTCCTCGACGCCGTCACCGCTCTGGTCGCCGCCCTCGAGCGGCACAACCGTTAGCCGTCCGCAACGGCGGCGGACGGACGCATCCCGCCGCGGCTTCGATCGAGGTTTCTCTTCCGGAGCGGCCGTGGTGATGCTAGAGGGCATCGCTCGGATTTCCGCCGGCGGCCGCGAGTGCTTCCCTTCCCATGCGTTCGGTTGTTGCGAAATTCCTCGACCTTGCTAGAAGGTTGCGTCGTGAAACGGTGGCCCTTGCCGCCGGCACCGGTGCGCGGACGATGGCGACGCCCCCCGGCACCGCACCGACATCGCCGCCCGAACCGGCGCCGCGGCCGGCGCAGGACCCGAGGGGAGACGTTGCCGTCATGGCGGAAGGAAAAGGCGACAGGGTTCGGGTGTGGCCCGGCCGTCCCTATCCGCGCGGCGCCACCTGGGACGGCAGGGGAGTCAACTTCGCGTTGTTCTCCCATCACGCCGAGAAGGTCGAGGTCTGCCTGTTCAATCCCACGGGCACCCGCGAGACCGCCCGCGTCGTCCTGCCGGAGTACACCAACGAGATCTGGCACGGCTATCTTCCCGACATCCGGCCCGGCCAGCTCTATGGCTACCGGGTCTACGGTCCCTACGATCCGGCCCGCGGCCACCGCTTCAATCCCCACAAGCTGCTCGTCGACCCCTATGCCCGCATGCTCGTCGGCGATCTCACCTGGACCGACGCCCATTTCGGCTACCGCATCGGCACCCGCAACGCCGATCTTTCGTTCAGTCGCCGCGACAACGCCCGCTCGATGCCTAAGTGCCGGGTGACCGACTCCGGCTTCGACTGGGGCGACGACCGGCCGCCGCAGGTAGAGTGGCACGAGAGCATCGTCTATGAGCTGCACGTCCGCGGCTTCACCATGCGCCACCCGGACGTCCCCGACCATCTGCGCGGCACCTTCGCCGGCCTCGCCCAGCAACCGGTGATCGACTATCTCCGCAACCTGGGCGTCACCGCCGTCGAACTGATGCCGGTGCATGCCTTCCTGCAGGACCGCCACCTGGTCGAGAACGGCCTCGCCAACTACTGGGGATACAACACCCTCGCCTTCTTCGCCCCGGAGCCGCGCTATCTCCACGACGGCGGCATCGCCGAGTTCCAGGCGTTCGTCAAGGCGTTCCACGCCGCCGGCATCGAGATCATCCTCGACGTCGCCTACAACCACACCGCCGAGGGCAGCGAACTCGGGCCGACGCTGAGTTTCCGCGGCATCGACAACGCCTCCTACTACCGGCTGGTCGCCGGCCACGAGCGCCACTACGCGGACTTCACCGGCTGCGGCAACGCCCTCAACCTGCATCACCCGCGGGTGCTGCAGCTGGTCATGGACTCGCTCCGCTACTGGGTCACCGAGATGCACGTCGACGGCTTCCGCTTCGACCTCGCCACCACGTTGGCTCGCGAGGCCGACGGAGAATTCGACGCCCACAGCGGCTTCCTCGACGCCATCCGCCAGGACCCGGTGCTGGCGCGGGTCAAGCTGATCGCCGAGCCATGGGACGTCGGCCACGGCGGCTACCGCCTCGGCGGCTTCCCGCCCGGCTGGAGCGAATGGAACGACCGCTACCGTGATACCGTGCGCCGGTTCTGGAAGGGCGACGAGGGTACCGTCCCCGATCTCGCCACCCGCATCACCGGCTCTAGCGACACCTTTAACACCCACGGTCGCAAGACCTGGGCGTCGGTCAACTTCGTCACCGCCCACGATGGCTTCACCCTCGCCGATCTCGTCGCCTACAACGACAAGCACAACGAAGCCAACAACGAGGACAACCGCGACGGCAGCAACCACAACAACAGCTGGAACTGCGGGCTCGAGGGGCCGACCGACGATCCCGAGATCCGCCGCCTGCGCCTCAAGCAGCGGCGCAACATGCTCGCCACCCTGTTCGTCTCGCAGGGCCTGCCGATGCTGCTCGGCGGCGACGAGTTCGGCCGCAGCCAGGGCGGCAACAACAACGCCTACTGCCAGGACAACGAGATCGGCTGGGCCGACTGGCAGGGCATCGACGATGAGGGCCGGTCGTTCCTCGAGTTCGTGCGCCGGCTGATCGCGCTGCGGCGCGACCATATCGTTTTCCACCGCCACCGCTTTTTCCATGCCGGCGCCATTCCCGGCACCGAGATCCGCGACATCACCTGGCTGCGCGCCGACGGCGCCGAGATGACCGCGGCCGACTGGGCCGACGGCACCCGCCGCTCGCTCGGCTTCCTGCTCCGCGGCGAGGCCGGCGAGTATCACCTGACGGCCACCGGCGAGCCGCAGCCGGACGACAGCTTCCTGGTGATCCTCAACGCCGCCGACACGCCGGTCGACTGGCGGCTGCCGGCGGTCGAGGTCGGGAGGTGCTGGCAGCGGCTGATCGATACCGACAGCGACGACCCGTTTGCCGGCGACGGGGTCCTCGCCGAGGGGGCGACCTACCCCGTCCGGCCCCGCAGCCTCGTGCTGCTGATCCGCCGCAACGGCGAGGGCCGCTGACCCGCGGTCGCCGGTCGGCGCCGGCTCGGGAGCCGATCGGGCCGCCGCACCGGCGCGCTATCGCTTCATGATCAGGGCGTAGTACTGCGCGACCGCGCGCTCGTCGGAGAACTCCATCGCCCGCGGGCGCGAATCGGTCGGCGGCTGATCGAGCACCTCGACGATCGCCTCGGCCATCGCGGTCACGTCCCCCACCGGCACCAGCCGCCCCCATCGGCCGCCCTCCAGGATCTCGGTCGGTCCGCTCGGGCAATCGGTGGCGACGACGGGCGTTCCCGTCGCCATCGCCTCGACCAGAACCGTCGGCAGCCCCTCCCAGCGCGACGTCAGCACGAGCAGCGCCGCGCGACGCATGAAGGCGAGCGGGTTGGCAACGAAGCCGGGGTGGACAGGGTTCCGCTTTTCCGGCAGTAATTTCGCCTCATCGTCGGCGCAACGGGCCGCGCCACGGGCAGCGGGCAGCGGGCAACATCCAGCTGCCACAATGGCGGGATAAGGCCCAGCCCCAGGACGGTCGGGCACCGAACCGGCCGCGCGCGCGCGGTGTGCGTGGCGGTTTCCTGTGGCCAAGGTCAGGCGCCTTCGAGTGACGGGACGGTCAGAGGATGAAGGGGTTTTTGGCGAGGACCGCCGGTGCGGCTGGTTCGCTCCGGGCCGAAGTGGTCCGCGGCAGCGCGGGGAGCTTTGCGGTCAAGATCCTCAACGCGCTATTGTCGTTCGCGGTGGCGGTCGCTCTTGCGCGCTGGCTGGGGGCGGAAGCCTATGGCGTCTATTCCTTCTGCCTTGCCGTTCTGATGCTGACCGCCCTGCCGGCGCAGGCGGGGTTGCCGCAACTCGTCGTCCGCGAAACCGCGAAGGCCCAAGTCGATGGCGACTGGGCCTTGATGCGGGGACTCTGGCGCTGGGCCAATCGCTTCGTTCTCGCGGCGTCGCTATTCGCCACTCTGGCCGTGGCCGGCTTTCTGATCGCGGTAGAGGACCCGCAACGGACCGAAACGATGGTGCTGGGCCTCGCCTTGGTGCCCATCGTCGCCTTCGCCAATGTGCGGGCGGCGTCGCTGCGGGGACTTCGCCGTGTGATCCATGGACAACTGCCGGAAGGGATCGTCCATCCGTTGACGCTGCTGCTCCTTCTCGGGGCGATCGTCTTGGTCGGGGCGGACAGTGCCGCGGGACCGGAAACCGCGATGATCCTGCATGTCGCCGCTTCGATTGCCGCCTTCTTTGCGGGCGTCGCGCTGCTGAGGGTGGCGCGACCTCCCGACCTGATCAGGACGAAGGCTCGGCGAACGGAACCGGCGGCGTGGGCTCGTGCGGTGCTTCCGCTGGCCTTGATCACCGGCCTCCATCTCATCAATTCCCGTGCCGACACGATCCTTCTCGGGATACTGCGCAGCGACGCGGAAGTTGGCATCTATCGCACCGCCACTCAAATGGCGCTGCTTGTGATCTTCGGTCTGCAGGGCCTGAACCAGGTTCTTCAGCCCCATTTCGCGAGGCTCCACCGCCAAGGCGATATGGCGCGCCTCCAGCGTCTCGTGACGGCGAGTGCGCGGGCGATCCTCGCGCTTGCCCTGCCGCCGGTTCTGGCCTATGTCCTTTTTGGCGCGTCGCTAATGGCCTTCATCTTCGGCGAACCCTTTCGTGATGGCGGAATCGCACTCGCCATCCTTGCACTGGGTCAGCTCATCAACGCCGGGATGGGATCGGTGGGCATGCTGCTCACGATGACAGGTCATGAGCGCGACACCCTCAAGGGCGTTGCGGTGGCGGCGGTGGTGAACGTGATCCTCAACCTGTTGCTCATTCCTTCCTTTGGCATGGCCGGCGCCGCGGCGGCGACCGCCATATCGCAGCTCGTGTGGAA
>JBHJOP010000123.1:0-17566 GCA_050329575.1 Rhodospirillales bacterium
AGCGCTTCGGTGACGGCGGGCCGTTCCTGTTCGGCGCCTGGAGCGCTGCCGACAGCTTCTTCGCGCCCGTGGTGACCCGCTTCAGGACCTACGGCGTCGGCCTCGACCCCGTCTGCACGGCTTACGTCGACCGCGTCATGGCATGGCCGGCGGTCACCGACTGGTGCGAGGCCGCGCGGGCCGAGTCCTGGAGCATCCCCCGCTTCGAGACCGCCTGATTCCCCCCGGGTCGTGTCTTCAGGCGGCCGCCTTCAGGAAGGTGTGGGTCCCGTCAGGGCGGATCTCCCGCCGGACCAGCCCGGCACCGGCGAGGAAGTGGAGATGGGCCAGCGATTCGCCGACGGCGAAGAACAGTTGATGGGGGTCAAGCTCCCGCCGGAACAGCCGCCGCAGCACGTCGACAGCGGTCGACGGCCGGGTGCAGACCTCGAGAGTCTCGGCCAGTCGATCGTCGTGATGGTGGGCCAACGCGTCGAGCCGGCCATGCAGACCGGTGAAGGGCTGGTCGTGGCTCGGCAGCACCAGCGTCTCGGCCGGCAGCGACCGGAAGCGCGGGATGCTGTCCAGATAGAGCCGCAGCGGGTCGGCGTTCGGCTCCTGCGGCCAGACGCTGATGTTGGGGCTGATCCGCGGCAGGATCTGGTCGCCGGAGATCAGGATCCCCGCGCCCTCGCAGAACAGGCAGGCATGTTCCGGCGAGTGGCCGGTGCCGACGATCACCCGCCAGCCGCGACCGCCGATGTCGACGACGTCGCCGTCGCAGATCCGCCGGAACGAGGGCGGGATCGGCGAGACGCGGCGCCGATAGGAGAACACGCGCTCGTCGACGAGGCCGAGCATGTCGTCGTCGAACCCGGCGGCGTTGTAGAAGCGGCGGCGATCGGCCTGTGCCGCCTCGTCCTCGGCGGCGGCGAGCACCCGCCCGAAGGCCCACTCGCTGAGCGGCGTCCACATCTCCACCCCGAACCGGTCGACCAGCCAACCTGCGAGGCCCATGTGGTCGGGGTGGAAGTGGGTGACGACGATTCTTTTCGGCGGACGCCCCGCGAAGTGCGAGGCGAAGATCCGCCGCCAGGCGTCCTTCACCGGGTCCTGGGCGATCCCGGTGTCGACCATCGTCCAGCCGTCGCCGTCCGCGAGCAGCCACAGGTTGATGTGGTCGAGCTTGAACGGCAGCGGCATCCGCAACCAGTGCACCCCGGGTGCGACCTCCCGGGTCGCTCCCGGCTGCGGCCATCCCTCGAACGTGTATCGGACCTCGTTCATCTCCCTCCACCTCCCCGGTTGCCGGTCGGCCGGGAGCATAGGGCGCCGGCCGCGGCCGGCTCAACGGTTTCCACTGATGGGGTCTGTCGGCTGGTATAGGATCGGCCGACCGGGGGGCGACAGGATCCGCCTCCCAGCGACGGAGGCGTCCGGGTGCGGATCGGCATCGACCTCGGCGGTACCAAGATCGAAGGACTCGCCCTCGACGACGCCGGCGTCGAGCGTGCCCGGCTGCGGGTGCCGACGCCGGCCGGCGACTACGAAGGCACCGTCGCGGCCGTCGCCGGGCTGGTGCGGGCGCTGGAGCGACGGGTCGGCACCCCTTGCAGCGTCGGGGTCGGCATTCCGGGCACCCTGTCCCCGGCCAGTGGTCTGGTCAAGAACGCCAATTCCACCTGGATCATCGGCCGGCCGCTCGACCGCGACCTGCGGGCGGCAATCGGCCGCCCGGTCCGCATCGCCAACGATGCCAACTGCTTCGCCGTTTCCGAAGCGACGGACGGTGCCGCCGCCGGCGCCGGTGTGGTGTTCGGGGTGATCCTCGGCACCGGCGTCGGCGGCGGCATTGTCGTCGGTGGCCACGTCCTCGTCGGCTTGAACGCGATCGCCGGGGAATGGGGGCACAACCCCCTGCCGTGGCCCGCCGCCGACGAGCATCCCGGTCCCGATTGCTACTGCGGCAAGCGCGGCTGCATCGAGACATTCCTCTCCGGCCCGGCGCTCGCGCGCACCTTCGAGGAGGAGGGCGGCGGCACCGTCCCGGCGGCCGCCATCGCCGCCCTCGCGGAGACCGGCGACCCGGTCGCCGCGCGCGTGATGGGCCGTTACGAGGACCGGCTGGCACGGGCGTTGGCGTCGGTGATCAACGTGCTCGACCCCGATATCGTCGTCCTCGGCGGCGGCCTGTCCAATGTCGATCGCCTCTACCGGACCGTCCCCCGGCTGTGGCAGGACCACGTGTTCTCGGATCGCACCGACACCCGGTTGGTGCGCAACCGCCACGGCGACTCCAGCGGCGTGCGCGGCGCCGCGTGGCTGTGGCCCCGCTGAGCCCTGCGCCGCGTCGGCGCTAGCAATCCGGCGGCGGCAGAGCCTGCAGTGCCGTCAGACCGACCTGCAGGGAAAACGTGTCGAAATGCTGGGTGATCCCGTCGGCGACGCCGTCGGCGCGGTAGTTGGCGCCGATCTCGAACTCGGGCATGGCGGACGCGGTGTAGTAGGGAAAGAACGCCATGCGCGTCCACCACGTGGGCACGCTGCCCAGCCCGGCCGCGGCCGCCAGCGCGTCGGCGCCGTCGGCCGCCAGGGGAGCGAACACCGCGTTGACGAGAAACGGGTTGTCGAGGCTGGCGCCGTCGAACACCACCCGTGAGAGACGGGTCTCGCCGGCGGTGGCGGCGTCGACGAACACCCGCATGTGTTCGGTGGGAAACAGCGTGCCTTTCGGCAACGCGACCTCCTTCTCTTCCGGCCTGACGAAGCGGGCGGTGCCGCCGCCCCCTTTTGCGGACAGTGTCGCGCGGCCTTCCAGCCTCTCGATCGTGCGGCCGTTCTGATCGTAGCGGGCGAGAAACCGGAACCCGAGCCCGTCGTCGGCCTCCCAGCTGGCGTAGGTCCAGACGGTCTCGGCGACGACGCCGCCCCCGTAGACGAGACGCAGTTGGGTCCGGTTCTCGATCGTCCAGCCGTCGCAGCCGCGGGCGAACCGGTAGAGCATCGTCCCGTCGGCGCCGATCACGTCCGATCCCCGCGCGACGTCCAGCAGCGACATCCGGTAGACCGCCCGGTGGGCCAGCAGCTCGACGGCGGCGAGGTCCCGCGGCGTGAGGGCACCGAGAGTGAGACAGAGAAGGATCCAGGAACACTTCGCCATCGGCTTGGCCGTCGACCTCGAAAGGGGGAAAGACGCTCGGCGGGAGAACTTACGCCCCGCCCCCGCCGCTGTCCATCGCCCTGGGCGAACGGCGAAGGCGGACGCGGCAGCGAGCGCCGCTCGGCAGGATTTGCCGGGCCGTGACCGCCGGGAAGACGGCGGGGCGCGCGGGGCGCGGCCCGCGGCGGCTGGCATGATTCATGCTTGGTTGGGGAGGCACACGATCCACCTGCACACAGAGAGGGGACCCCCGTTGTTGATCAGCACCGCTTCGATGCCGCCCGGCGGCGAGGCGACCCCCGGCGAGGACCAGTTGGTGCCGAGCGTCGCCCGCCTGATCGAACACCTCCATCGGCAGGCCGCGCGTGGTACGGGCGAGATTGCTCCGCACCACGGCGACGTCGATCGGGCGCTGGTCGCCGCCGCTCACGCCGAACGGCGGATCGCCGCGCTCCGCCACCGGATCGCCCAGCTCGAACGCCTGGCGATGACCGACGAACTGACCGGCCTCCTGAACCGCCGCGGGTTCGAGAACGCGCTGGACCGTACCCTCGCCCTCGCTCGCCGCTACGACGAACCGGGGCTGTTGATCTATGTCGACCTGGACGGCTTCAAGTTGGTCAACGACACCTACGGCCACGCCGCCGGCGACGCCGTTCTCCGCCGCGTCGCCGGACTGCTCACCGACAACCTGCGACGCACCGACTTCGTCGGTCGCCTCGGCGGCGACGAGTTCGCGATGCTTCTGCCACGCACGTCCGCGGAGGGCGGCGCCAACCGGCTGCTGGCGCTCCGCCGTCTCCTCGATCCGGTGGCTCTGCTCTGGAACGGCGCGACGATCACCGTCGGCGCCAGCGTCGGCGTCGAGACCTTCGGCGGTGACGAGACCGGCGACGGGACCCGGCTGCTGGCACGGGCCGACGCATCGATGTATCGAAGCAAGCATCTTCGCGCCGATCCGACCGGTCGGCGGCTGTGCGGCTGAGCGCCGACGGACCTCGGCGTCGACCGGAGAGGAGGGGACGATGATGACCATGGTGCCTGTCGCGGACGCGTCCTGCCACCGCGCGCCGCCGCGGCGCTCCCGACCGATCGCCCGGTGGCTCGGCCGGCCCGGGGCGGTGGTGCCGGCCTCCGCCCCCTGTTCTCGCGAGGAGACGGCGACGCCCGCATCGACCCGGGGGCGCGATCCTCGCCGCCTCACCCCGCGCGAGATGGCCACGTTGAGCCTGGAGCTCTACGTCTCCGGCAGGGTCGGCTACGACGACTACGCGTTGCTGGCGTTCCAGCCGGATCTGCACCGGGACTACGACGCCACCATCGGGGCGCTGACCGGCGTTGCGGCGCAGCCCGACCGCCCGCGGGATTTCATCGCCCTGTGGGAGGATCGCCTGCGGTTCGAAGGCACCTACGGCGGCGAGGACCGACAGCGGATCGGACGCATCCAGCATATCCTCCACGTCCTGCGGACCTGCACCGGAGCGACCGAGGCGGCCGGTTGAAGGCGGGCGCGACGACGGCGGTCGGGGGGCCGTCGGTCGCCCGCCCGCCTTTTTTGATCTTTGCAGGGGTGTCGACTTCGGTGTATCCCGGAACGGCTCTAAACGGCGGGGGTCTCCGATGGACGGCGGGATCGACACAAGCTACGCTTCGTGCGATGGTTCGGAGCGTCCCAAGCTCCCCGATTACCTGATCAATACCTACACCTGGGCCTACCTCACACCGGCCAGTATCGCGCTGCTCGACAACTCCCTGGTGGTCGGTTCGATCCTGTGGGGCAATTTCCGCCGGCTTGTGAACGCCGCCTGCAGCGAGTTCGAGCCCGGTCAGCGGGTGCTGCAGGCCGCCAGCGTCTACGGCAGCTTCTCCGCCGACTTGGCGGAGGTGCTCGGGCCGCACGGCCGCCTCGATATTGTCGACATCGCGCCACTGCAGGTCGACAATTCGCGACGCAAGCTCCGCAACTATCCGCAGGTGACGGTCCGCCTCGCGGATGCCGCCGCGCCGGGCGGCGGCCATTGCGACAGCGTCTGCTGCTTCTTTCTCCTGCACGAGGTGCCTGACGACCACAAGCGAGCGGTCATCGACGGGCTGCTGGCCAAGGTGCCGCCGGGCGGCAAGGCGGTGTTCGTCGACTATCACCAGCCGGTTCTCCTCCACCCGCTGCGCATGGTGATGGGCGCCGTGTTCCGCTGGCTGGAACCCTATGCGCAAGGGCTGCTGGACCGGGAGATCGCCGACTTCGCCGGCGAACGCGACGCCTTCGCGTGGCGCAAGGAGACCTATTTCGGCGGCCTTTACCAGAAGGTGGTGGCGGTTCGCGAACCGGTCGCCGCCGAATCGCGGGCCGCCCCCGAGTAGGATCGGTCCAGGGGGGCGGAGCACCTCCGCCGAACGTCTGGGGAGTGGGTTATCAGGGATGGGATCCTCGTCATGACACACCGCTTGGGGCGGTTGCTGGCTGCGTGCGTCGGTTGTCTGCTGTTCACGTGCGTCGGCTGTCAGCCGGTCGCTTTGCCGTCGCCCGCGCCGGAGTCGGCCGAAGGTCTCTTCGAAGAGATGGAGTACCGTTCCGAGGCGAGGCTCGGCGTCGGCTGGAGCGCGCTCACCAACGACATCGCGACGCGGCGGGCGACCTGCATCGAAAAAGCGGAAACCTCGAGCAAGACCAACGACGATCCGCGCTATTTCGGCCAGTTCCGCCTCGTCCATTCGACCACGGACATCGAAGACGGCTTCGGACTGTCGACTTCGGCCGCGTTTCAGGGACTGATCTACAAGGTTGGCGGTTCGGTCAAGTACGCACAGTCGAAGACCTTCAGCGCCGACAGCATCAACGCCTCCGGCTTCATTACCGTCGAGACCCGTTCCGAATCTCTCTATGGTCCCGACGCGACCCTGCCGGCCGCCGGTGTGGCCTTCGAGCCGTCGTGGGCGTCGGCCACCGCGCACCACCTGAGCACACGAATGGGCGGCCTCCGCCTCAAACCCGAGTATGCGAGGATGCTGAAGAACGACCAGAAGGCGTTCTTCGACGCCTGCGGCGACGGCTTCGTCGTCGACATCTATCGCGGCGGCCGGCTCGACGTCCTGCTCGGAATCGCCACCGCCAGCGTCGCGGAAAACAGGAAGCTGGCAGCGGAGATCCACGGTAGCGGCGGCGGCGTCAGCATCGACGTCGATGCAATGATCTCCAAGGTCGAGGCCCACAAGAACACCTCGGTCAACGGCACCTACCTCGCCGTCGGCGGCGACGGACGGGAACTCGGAGTGGCGAGTCTCGATGAGCTTAAGGCGATGCTGAAGGCGTTCCCGGCGGAGGTGCGCAAGGCGGATGCCGGCATCCGCATCCGGGTGCTGTCCTACGCCGCCTTGGTCGGTGGCGACGAGCACTATCGGTTCGGGGTCGTCGACAGCGCCCGAACCGCGGCCAGACTGTACCTCGACCTCGAATCGGTCTGGGCGACGATGCGGGCGATGACCGACGGACCGCTGAACCCGCGGATGGCCTGGACCCGGAGCATCGAGCCGCAGTGCCTGCGCCGGAAGGAGGACGAGATCCTCGAGATCAAGCAGGCGTTGCGGGCCCGGCTGGAGGAATGCGGACGGGAACTGCCGGCGAGCATGACCACTCCGCGAGCCTGCGAGGCCAGCCGGTTGTCGATCGCGCCCGGCGGCGTCCCGACCGCGGATTGCCCGGCGACGACGGCGCTGATCCCGCCGGCGGTGACCGACTACGACTACCGGGTGTTCCTGCCGGCGTTTCAGGAGGCCGGTGTTCTCGACGCCTGCCACCAGCCGAACGACGCCGCGGTCCGTGAACGGGTGCGCCAGGACTGGTTGAAGCCGGTGATCGACGCTCGCTGCGGTGACGGTGCCGAGGGCAAGCCGGAGTGCCGGAGCGCCGTCGCCGATCATCTCGTCGCCGCCATCCCCGTCGTCGGTCCGCCACCACCACCGCTGCCGACCGGCGGCTATCAGCGGAGCTGCCGGAACTGCGTCGTGAAATGGGATGGGCCGAACCGCCAGATCATCCAGTGTTCGTGCGCGCGCGACGGCAAGTATGCCAACACCGCGTGGACCCTCATGCAGTGCCCGCAGCGCGATCCGCTGCAGAACTGCAACCGGAAACTGAAGTACGGCCGTACCTGTTGACGAACGGACGGGGCCCCCGGCGACGCGGGGGCCCCGCAACCGCGTCGGCCCTACCTCTTCACCGCCGCCTGCATGGCGGCTTTGAACTGTTGATCGGCCTGCTGGTGGCACTGGGCCTTCGCTTCCGCGCTGCCCATGCTCTCGCAGTTCGCCAGCGCCTGCTCGTAGGCCGCCCGCGCCGCCTCCTCGGCGGCCTTGTCGGCGGACGCCGAGGCGAGGGGAAGGGCGCCGAGGGCGACGCCGAGCGCCAGGGCGGATGCGATAACGGAAAGCTTGCTCATCTCATTCTCCTTGCGGACAGAGGACTCGGCGGAACACCGAGCCGATCCTCGACAGGTAAATCCTTCTTGCTGGCAAAAATATGATGGTGATTGCCAGAATCTGTGCGGAAAAATGCCAAATTATGGCTGAAGTATGCCGGGCATCAGTTCAGATTTTGTCAAATCGATATTATCTCCTTTCGTTACTATTTATTAATCTTATCTTTTCAAGGAATGGGGTCGAGCATCGTTTCCCCCGCCTTCGGGCTGTCCACCCCCGCGTCGTCAGCGAAGCGACGCCAGCGGGTCGACACCGAACAGATGCGGGTGGACCCACAACAGGAACGCGTAGAAGGCGGTGCCTGTCAGCATCTCCGCCGCTGTGCGCGCCGACGCCGCCCGGCGCAGGCGCTGCGGTAGCGAACCCGTCGCGACCGACGCCGCGTTCGCCCACGCCGCCGGCGTCATGCGCTGTCGGGTCCGAACCTCCAGGACGCGCATGCCGGCGAGACTGAAGGCGGCGAAGCCCCCGAACATGACCACGCCGACGACATCGCCGTTGGCGACGGCGTGGCCGGCGGCCCAGAGAAAGAACGCCCACAGGATCGGATGGCGGGTGATCGCCAGCACCCCCGGGGCTTTGGGGTCGACATCGCCGCCGGCGAAGGCGACCGAGAGGGGATTGGGCCGGAGCGCCGCTCCTGCAAGCAGCAGACAGGCCGGCAGCATTGCCGCCAGCGCCGCCGCCGCGGTCGCCGCGGTCGGGTGCCAGAGCGGGATGTACGGCGCCCGCCATGCGGCGGCGATCAGCCATCCCAGCAGCACGACCGACAGCAGCGAATAGCCGCCGAGATAGGCCGCGCGACCGAAGCGGCCGATCAGGCGATCGCGCAGACCGGTCGCGCGCGGCAGGGCATGGGCGGCTACGAACACCGCCAGCGCGAGCGCGAATTCCAGCATCGGTTCGATCTCCGTTTCGGTCCCCGGCGCGGCCGGGCAGCCTTGAGACGGCAACTGGGGCCAGGAGCTCGATCACCCCCGTTCAGGCCACGAAAACGATCGGCACGTGGACGAACAGACGCATCATCGCGCGGGCCCGCAACGTGTCCGAGATGAGCGCGGGCGGCAACCGGTTCGATCGCCTCTGCGGTCTCAGGGCGCGGAGGCGATCGCGATCGCCAGCGAATTGACGATGTCGATGAAGATCCCGCACGCCAGCGGCACGACGAGGAACGCCTTCGGGGCGCGGCCGTACTGCTTGGCAACCGCGGTCATGATCGCCAGCGTCGTCCCCGTCGATCCGAGCGACAGCCCGGCGAACCCGCCCGCCATCACCGCCGCCTCGTAGTCGCGGCCCATCACCGGGAACACCAGGAGGAAGATGTAGGCGGCCGCGAGCAGCGCCTGGATGGCGACCATCACCAGCAGGAAGCCGAGCAGGCCCTGGGTGTTCCAGAGCTGCATGCTCATCAGGGTCATGGTGTAGAACAGACCGAGGCTGACATCGGCGATCAGCGACAGGATCTGGTCGCTGCCCCGCCAGTCGAGCGTCGGCGAGACCCTTGGCTTGACGTTGCCGAGGGCGATGCCGGCGAGCAGGCACGAGACGTAGAGCGGCATGATGGCGCCGGCCGCCGTCAGACCGAAATCGACGAGGTGCGCGACGATGATCACGACATTGATGCGCAACAGCGCGAGCAGGAAGGCGCGGTAGTCGAGCTTCGGGGTTTCGGCACCGCTGTGGGTGCCGACGTCGAGGAAGGGGCTGGGCCCGGGCGTGACCAGTCGGTACCGGCCGATCAGGAACTTGGCGAGCGGTCCGCCGATGCAGGAAGCGGCGATCATTCCGAGCATGCTTGCGGCGACGCCGATCCGCGAGACGCCCTCGAGACCGAATCGCTCCTCGAAAACCGGTGCCCAGGCAACGGTGGTGCCGGAGCGGCCGATCAGCGCCATCGACCCGGTGACGATGCCGAGCTTCGGGTCGTGTCCCAGTGCCGAGGCGATCGCCATGCCGGCGCCGTTCTGCACCAGGATGAAGGCGGCGGCGAGCGCCACCAGCATCAGCAGCGGCCTGCCGTTCGACCACAGATCGCCGAGCCTCGCCCGCAGACCCAGCGCCGAGAAGAAGTAGGCCAGCAGCAGGTCGCGGCGACCGCTGTCAAAACCGATCTCGAGCTCGAAGGCGAAGAAGGCGGAGGCGACGACGATCGCCGCGATCAGCCCGCCGACCACGGAGTCGGGGATGCCGAAGTCTCGCATCCAGCGGGAGCGGGCAACGATCGCGCTGCCGAGGAGGAACACCAGGATGGCGACCGTGGTGGTGCCGAAGGCATCGACTTCGAGCGTCATGGCGGCGGGTCGCGGCCCTGTTCGGTCGATCCGGCAGCGGTCACGGCGCCCCCCCCATCGGGGACCCCTCTGCTGCCGACTTCAGAGCCCCTGCTGGCGCCGCCACTCGTCGAACAGGCGCTGCTCTTCGATCTGGCGGCGCACCTCCTCCTGCTGCAGGGCACGCTGCCGTTCGAACTCGAGCTGCCGTCGCATGTTGGCGTCGGCGCTGGCCTGCACCTCGCGCTGGCGGCGCTGTTCGGCTTGACGATCGAGGGTCATGTTGCCGGCGAGACCGCCGACGGCGCCGCCGATCAGCATGCCGGTGGTGTTGTCGCCGAACAGCAGTCGACCGGCGCCCGCCCCGGCGGCGGCGCCGGCCACGGTGCCTACCCCGGCGGATCCCGTGCCGCCGTTTTCGCAACCGGCGATGGCGAGCGAAATGGTCCACGCACACAGGGCGACCGCGACCCGGCCGCGGGCGCCCGCAACCAACCTGTTCATCGTGTCATTCCCTCCATTCCGCAGCAACGGCGTCGTACATCTCCTTGAACGACAGGGCACCGTCGCCGTCGATGTCAGCTTCACGGAACTTGCGCATCTTGTAGGACATCACCTCGGTGAAGGTGAGGGCGCCGTCGTTGTCGGTATCGATGCGGGTGAAGCGCCTGGGATCGTGGGGCCCCAACTCGTCCGGCGTCAGGGTGCCGCTACGGTCGGCGTCGAGGCCGCTGAAGGCGGCTGCAGCGTCCCGGACGAACTCGGCTTCGCTGATCAGCCCGTCGCCGTCGGTGTCGGCGACATCGAACGCGAAGCGCTCGTAGGACAGATCCTCGGCGACGGCCGGGCCTCCGACGCCGGCGATCGCCAGCCAGACGACAGCCATCCCGGCGACGACACGGCCGGGACCGCGCTTCGCCACCGCCACCGCGGTGCTCAGGTGCTCTGCGGGCATTCGCCACCTCCTCTGTTCAGGGGCGCCGTCAGGGGGAGCGCCGGCGCGCCGCTCGCGGCGCCCTCCTGTGATCTCGTCAGATGGAAGCTTCTAGCAAACCCGCGCAAGGTGGAAAAGCAGCGATCCATCAACGTTGCTCGGAAGCGGCGCCCAGTGCCGCCAGGCGATCCAGCAACGCCGCCACCTCGTCCCGCTGCGCGCCGGCATAGTCGCGGTGCAGGCGCCCGATGCGGCGCAGCGGTGTGCCGCGCACGCTCGCGAACGGGTCGGCCGGATCGTCGTGCCGCTGAAGGATCGCCTCGTACAGTGTCCCGAAGGTGCGCAGGTTCTGTTCCAGATCGACGTAGCGGCCGTCGGCGAGCAGCCGCACCGCGGCGTTGGTCTTGCCCATCCGCAGCGGCGACTGCACCGCGAACAGCCGGAACGTCGTGTCGTAGAGGTCGTTCGGGGCGTGCACCGGCATCGTCTTCACGAGGGCGCCGTGTCGGGTCGGCAGCCAGCGGAAATCGAGGAGCGCGGCCCGTGCACTGTCGTCGCGGTGCAGTTCGCGGTCGTCCGAGAACGGCCCCTCGGCGCCGAGGATGGCGAGATTGACGAATTCGTTGGCCGGCACGGCGAGGTTGAGCAGGTGCATGAGCTTGACCCGGCGCACCGACAGCGGCGTCCAGACGTGGGCGGCGGCGAGGGCGTTGCGGACCGTGTGAACGCAGTTGTTGGCAAGCAGGTTCCAGTTGTAGCTGGCCTTGCCGGCCGCGTACTCGTGGTTCTTGTCGTTGAGGAAGGCGATCACCTCGTCCAGCACCGGCTCGGTGACCGGCAGCCGCGCGCAGAACACGTTGCGCGAGAACCGAAGCGCGAAGTCGGTGGCGATCGACTGGTCGGCGACGAAGTCCTCCAGCGTCCATGTCGCCTTCGCGGTCCATTCCGGATGCAGCTCGACGCCGTCGAACACGCCCCGGTCGACGGCCTCCCGCACCGTGGCGTCGAAATGCGCCTGGGTCAGGCGTTCACCGGGCGCGAGGTTGCCGGTGTAGAACAGGTGATAGCCGGGCGTCGCCACCCAGTTGACGTTGCGAAACCAGCGGCCGACACTGACGCCGACGCCGTGTTCCGGGTCGTCGAACGAGGTCGCCACGGTCCGGCACCGCCGCAGTTGCGGATACGGCGCCGTCTCGTCCTTGCAGGCCCCCTTCAGATACATCACCGCGTGCCCGAACGGATTGCCGCGACCGCCGGCCTTGCGATCCCACTGGCTGAGGGCGCAGAGCTCGACGTAGTACGGGAACAGCTGCTCGTAGACCGGGTCCGGTCGCTGCTCGACGATGATCTCGTCGGTCTTCAACAAGAAGCGGTGGAGAACGTCATCGATGCGGTCGCAGCCCCCGAGCGCCAGGGCCAGCATTGGAGCCAGCACCAGAATCAGCGTCCCCCTGGGCCGCAATCGCCGCACTCGATAGGCGGCGCGCTGCTCCCGCCTCGCCATCGCACACCTCCACCTCCCGAATCGGCGTCCTTCATGCCGTGTTCCGTCGCGCGGCAAAAGCGGAACTTTCGTGGCATCCGCCGCTTGCGTGCGGCGTTATCGTTCGGCGGACGGGTCGCCCCGCGCCGTGACGCAGACCGGGCCCAGGCTGACGATCCGGTCGTACAGCGCGTCGAACTCCTGCTTGCGGCGGGCGCCGAACACCGGGTCCTGGTAGTCGCGGAACACCGCGTCGATCTTGTCCCAGTCGGCGGCGGTCAGGCAGCCGCGGGCGAACGGCAGGATCGACTTCTCTTCCTTCAGCATGTGGCTCCACTCGTAGCGGTGGAACGCCTCTGCCGCCTGCTTGAAGCCGCGATGTCCGTCCTCGCCCCCCAGTTCGTAGGCATCGAGGGCGGCACCCAGCGCGTCGACCATCGTCCGCCCCTGCCGGTGCTGGGCCTCGAGTTCGTCGAGTTCGGCGGCGAGACTGGGCGCGCGGCGGCGGAGCGCCGCGAACAGGTGATCGGTCTCCTTGGGATGGTGAAAGGTGTAGAGGAACGTGTCGACGTAGTCGACGGCGAGGCGCAACAGCGCGAAGTCGGGGGCGACGCCCCGCTCCTCGACGTCGTGGACCACGCTGGCGATGCAGTTGAGCACCGTCGCCAGGTTGCGATGCTCGCCGCGAATGATGCTCTCCGCGTCTTCCATGGAACGCCTCCCCGCCGCTGCCGGCAACGCTACCACGATCCCCCGGCGCGGGCGAGAAATCGCCCGGCGCCGGTCGCTCCGGCCTCGACAATCCGGGCCATCCTCACCTCCGGTAGCATCCGATCCCCCCGGGACCGACGACCGGACAGATCGTGTGCTACAAAACCCGGACATACCTCGCGCTACCGGCATCGCCGGGATGGCCACCTGGACAATGCCCCCGTATGGGTTTATTGTTGCGAGTAATAATCATGCGCGAGTTTGCGCCGCCGCTGCCGGAAGTCCGCGCAGTGGCGTTTGCCTCGGGTCATGAAACGACCGGAAGCACGTCGATGCGGTCGATCGCTCTCGTCTCGGGACTGGTGCTGGTGCTGGCGGCGGCCTTGGCGGGCGCGGTTGCGGTCCACGTGTCGGCGGCGCCGGAGGACCATTGCGATCCCGCCATCGATCCGGCGAAGTACCGTGACAGACCGCTGGGCTACCGGCCGTTCGGCGATCGCTGCGAAGGGACCTACGCCCAGTCCGTCAGCGCGTCGACCATGAGGGTGGTGTCGTTCGCCGCCGGCGCCGATCGCCTCAAGCCCGAACGATCCGAAGCCATTTCCATTGCCTGGCCCAAGGTGAAGGACGGTCCGATCCGCCTCCGGGCGAAGGCGCTCGCCCGCAACGTGTACTATCAGATGGACACCCTGCAGCCGGACGGTGCCGCCTCGTTCACCTGGAAGACGGACGTGGCCCGCCGCTCGTCGATCGGGCCGGAGGGGCTGGGCGTGGTCGGCTGGACGGAGGCGCCGATCGGCGGCGAGACAGAAACAGTCTATCTGCCGCTGACCGTCCGGCAGGACGGTGGCGAATCGGCCGAAGGGGACTATCGGCTGCTGATCGCCCTCGGCGAGCCGCTGAAGTCCGTTTCGTGGTCGATCTACCGGTTCGACGAGCGGCGGGGCGCCTACCTGCCGGTGCCGGCCGCCGCCTCGCAGCACCGCGCCGTCCATCGGTCGAGCCGCACCGTCCCCATTCGGATCCGCGGCCTGCCGCAGACCGGGATATACTACGTCGAGATCACCGGAGAGCTGGCGGCGGATGACCTCAGAACAAGCCGACGAATCTGGTTCTACCACCCGGGCGACTGAACACGCCGATGCCGACCGCAAGACGGCCGCTGCGCGCCGCCAGCGAACGGTGATGGCGCTGCGCGGCGAAATCCTTCGACAGGTCGAGGATCTGGCGGCGCAACCGAACCGGTCGGTCCGCCTCGATCCCGCGGCGATCGAGCGGGTCCACGGGCTCGACCGGGTGCTCCGCGCCTACGAACGGGCGCGTCCCGCGCCGCCCTCTCACCGACGATTTCTGATCGGCGGCTTCGCCCTGACCGCCGGGCTGATGGCCGCCCTGCTGTTCATGCGGGTCGGGAGTACCGAGATCACCCTCGATCTTCGCGTCGAGAGCCTGTCGTTCGATTCGGCGCGAAAGCAGCTCCTGACCGGAACGGTCGGCGCGACCCGGGTCGCCGTGGGCGGCATCGACCGCATCGTCATGCCCCCGGGTGCCGACGGCGGTGCCGTCGACGACCCCCGCGACGACGGAGAAACCCTCGCCGCCGCGCTCGCGGCGCCGGCCGGCGGCGTGCTCAGCGTCGGTCCGATCGAGGTGCCCCGCGGCACGCGGGTGGAGATCGGCGGGGCAGAAGCGGACGGAACCACGTCGATCGCCCTCATCCAGCCGGCCACCGACGACGGGGCCGGTAAGCCGATGGTCGTGCAGATCACCGTGCCGAGCGGCGTCACCCTCGACGTCGCGAACGGCAACGCGGGCCCGCAGTCGCTCGATCTCGATCGGCCGCGGCCGATCGACTTCGTCGTCGCCCCCGCCACCGAAGCCTACCTGGACGTGACGCCGCGAGCGGCGAAGCCGGTGGCCTTCGCCGCCGAACTGGAAATCGGCCGGATCTCGTTCGCACGGGTGGTGGAGCTGGAGGACGAGGCCGCGCGGCGACTGTCCACCGTCCTCGGCGGAACGGTGTTCCTGGAATCCCTCGGCGGCAAGGCCTACCACCTCCGCCAGGGGGAGCATCTCGAGATCGTCCTCGACACCGCAACCGTCTCCGCGCTTTCGGTGTCGCCCGATGCGATCGGTCTCAGGGCCTCGGGCCGGGCACGAGCGTTGTCGGTCGGCAGCCCGGGAACCGCCGGAAACGCAGGCAACAGCCGGAACCTGATGCCGCGCTGGCTCGAATGGCTGACCGCCCGTCACGAGGTCGAACTGTTCTGGGCGGCGACCCTTTACGCGTTCGGGCTGCTGCTCGGCGTGCTCCGCTTCTGGGGGATTGGCCGATGATCGCCGCTGCGCGGCGAAGCCGCGCGCCGCGCGCCGCCCCGCGGGTGCAGCGGTCGTGGGCGGCGGCGCTGGTGGCGGCGATGCTGACGATCGCGCCACCGGCGTCCGCCCAGCAGGCCGGAGCCGGCGCCAACGCGGTCAAGCCGCTGATCGTCATGCTTTCGGTGCGAAGTGGCGACTTCAGATCGCTCGGCGCCGGAGTCGTCGTCGGGTTCGATTCCGAATCCCTTTACCTCGTGACCGCCGATCACGTCGCCTTCGTCGATGAGTGGAACCCGGATCGCGCCCCCGACGAGATCGCCGCCCGGTTCTGGCTTCGCCCCGGCGCAACCCGCGCCGCAGCCGCCCGGGTGCTGCCGCACCGCGATCCCGATCTCGACCTCGCGGTGCTCGCGGTGGCCATCGACCCCGAGTTGCGCGCGTTCGCGGAAGGGCTCCCGTTCGAACGGACCCGGACCCTCGAGGCGCTGCGTCGCCAGCACGCGATCAACACCCTGGAGACCCGCCTCACCGATCTCGGCACCATCGGCAATCCGCAAGGCGCCGTGTGGTTCACCACCGAGGCCGACCGCTTCCTCAAACCCGAAGACGACGACATCCACTTCGCCTCGAGCTGGCTGATGCGCGGCCACTCGGGCGGCGGTCTGTTCACCCAGGACTGGCACCTGGTCGGCATGATCAAGAGCCATGACCCACCGTCCGGCATCGCCCTCGGGATCGATCGCATCGTCGCCAGCCTGGAGGCCTGGAACATCCCGGTCGCCCTCGGCTTGCGCCCCCTTCCGCCGGCCGCGCCGCGGGCGTTCCGGGATTGCGATCGCTGCCCGGAGATGGTGGTGGTGCCGGCCGGCCGCTTCGTCATGGGCGCCAAGGTGGGCCGCCGCCGCCTGGAGGCCAACGAGGAGCCGGCCCACGAGGTGGAGATCCGGCGCGATTTCGCGGTCGGCCGTTACGAGGTCACGGTCGGCGAGTATCGGGCCTTTGCCGAGGCGACCGGCAAGGACGCGGGGCGAGGCTGCAAGATCTGGGAGGGGACGCTGAAGCAGGACGCGAAGAAGAGCTGGCGCGAACCCGGTTTCCCCGTGCTCGATCGACAGCCGGTGGTCTGTATCGACTGGCGGGAGGCCACCCTTTACACGCGGTGGCTCAGCGACATGACCGGCCATCGCTACCGGCTGCCGACGGAGGCGGAATGGGAGTATGCGGCCCGGTCGGGCAGCGATACGCGCTACTGGTGGGGCGATCATTTCGTCCTCGGCCACGCCAACTGCCGCGACTGCGGCAGCGATTGGGACAACGACAAGCCGGCCCCGGCGGGACAGTTCCTCCCCAACTACTTCGGTCTCCACGACATGCACGGCAATGTCTGGGAGTGGGTCGAGGACTGCTGGCACGACACCTACCTCGGGGCCCCTGCGGACGGCAGCGCCCGGCAGGGGGACGGCGGCTGCAAACGCCGCGTCAAGCGAGGCGGCGCCTGGGACCAGCCCCGCGACGACATGCGTTCGGGCAACCGCAGCCGCGACGGCGCCGACAACCGCACCAGCACCCTCGGCTTCCGGGTCGTCCGCGACCTGCCGTGACCCCCCGACGGCGGCGGCGGCGGCGTCGACGTCAGCCCGGGCGGCGCAGGACACCACCGGTCTGCGGCGCGCGTACTCCGGTCGTCGAGGGCAGGCTCAGCGGCAGCCCGAGGACGGAGCGCACCGCCAGAAACGCGAACGCCTGCGCCTCGAGGGCGTCGCCGTCCCAGCCCGCCGCCTCGACCGGCTCCACCGCGGTGCCGACGGCGGCGGCGAGCATCGTCATCATCGTGCGGTTGTGGCGGCCGCCGCCGCAGATCAGCCAGCGTCGAGGCGGCGCCGGCATGAACGCCCGCGCCGCGGCGATCGCCCGCGCCGTCAGCGCCGTCAGGGTCGCCGCGCCATCGGCGGCGCCGAGGTCGGCGACCACGGCGAGGGTCGAGGCGAACGCGTCGCGGTCGAGCGACTTGGGCGGCGGCCGGCGGAAGTAGTCGGCGCCCAGGACCGCCGCGATCGGCCCCTCGAACACCCGCCCGGCGGCGGCGAGAGCGCCGTCCTCGTCCATCGGCCGGCCCGTCCTCGCCCGCGTCCAGTCGTCGATCAGCGCGTTGCCCGGTCCGGTGTCGAAGGCGAGGACCTCGCCGGCAGCGGCACCGATCCAGGTGACGTTGGCGACCCCCCCGACGTTGACGA
>JBHJOP010000130.1:0-4135 GCA_050329575.1 Rhodospirillales bacterium
CCTACGAGGTCGGCTTCTGGCTGCGCGAAGCGGACTACAACTGGTCGAACCCGGTGCACAAACTGACCAAGATCAGCGTCTCCGGCGGCGGCCTGACGACCGGCACGACCCTCGACTACGCGGTCGAGCTGAAGCCCGGCACCTACCTCTACTCCTGTCCGCTCAACCCGACCCCGGACTACACGCTGGTGGTTTCCGGCGGATGATCGTCCACCGCACCCGTCGAGCGGCAGCGAGGAGCGCGGAGCGTCGTCACGGATTCGTGAATGCGTTTGATTGGCGTTAGCATTCAGGATTCTGGCATGGTGGCTCCTGTGATCGAGATCGAGCCGACATCAGCCTGTCAACGCCGAGGAGGAACAACCGTGAAGACCACCAAGTCGAAGCTTCTGTCCACCGCCCTTCCGATGGTCGCCGCCGCCGCGATCGCCGTCGGCAGCGGTCTGGCGCCGTCCACCCCGGCCGAGGCCCGCTCCGTCGGTCAGGCCGTCGCCTCGCAACTCCCCGATGCCAAGGCGCGTGCCGGCGGCATCCATCTCGCCTCCTGCAAGCCCAGCAACCCGTGCGCCGGCAAAAGCCCGTGTGCGGCGAAGAACCCCTGCGCGGCCGCGAATCCCTGCGCGGCGAAGAACCCCTGCGCGGCCAAGAACCCGTGCGCAGCCAAAAATCCCTGCGCGGCGAAGAAGAACTAGACCACCGGCACCGCGCCGTCCTCAGGGACGGCGCACCGGTTTTCGGAGTGGCCACCCCGAGGGGTCGAGGCGAGGAGACTGGTGCAGATGAGGCCGATCAAACGGAAGATGTTGGGCACCACGGTCCTGCCGTTGCTGGCCGGCGTGGGTCTGATCGGGGCAGTCTCGGTCGCCTGCGTGCCGCGGGCCGAGGCGGCGTCGCTCGTCCGACCGTCGCCGGCCCCGCTGCCGCCCGCCAAGCCGCGGCCGGGCCATCGGCTGGCCTCGTGCCGCCCATGCGCGCCCAAGGCCCCCTGCGGCCCGTGTGCGGCCGATCCCTGCAGCCCCTGCAACCCGTGCGCGGCGGGCGGTGGCGCGGTGTCGGAGAGGTGCGTCGTTCCTCGTCTGGTGGCGGCGTGGAAGACCAGCCCCTGCAATCCTTGCAGCCCCTGCGCGGCGAAGAACCCGTGCGGCCCCTGCGCGGCGAAGAACCCGTGCGCCCCGTGCGCGGCAGCGAACCCTTGCAACCCCTGCAACCCGTGTAATCCCTGCGGTCCCTGCGGTGCCGAGCCGGTGGCGGAGATCACCGTCGACGAGGCGCGGGCCACCTATGCGTGCCTGCGCGCCGAGATGGCGGCGGCCTATGCCAAGGCCGGCCTCGGCAAGGTCGCCGGCTATCAGCAGTGGGCCAACGTCGCGCTGGCGCCCTACCAGTCGGCGACCCACGGCAGCCGCTATGTCAACAATTACGCCAACGCCGTCGGTGCCGAGAGCTACGCCCGCTTCGAGGAAGTCGGGACGATGCCGGCCGGCTCGGTGTTGGCCAAGGACAGCTTCGTCGTCCGGCCGGACGGCCGGGTGGCGGTCGGACCACTGTTCGTCATGGAAAAGACGGCACCGGGGGCGAGCGCCGCCACCGGCGACTGGCGCTACACGATGATCATGGCCGACGGATCGGTGTTCGGCACCACCGGTGGGGCCGGGTCGGCACGGATGGAATTCTGCGCCGAATGCCACAGTGTGGTGGCCGACGATCAGGATAGCCTGTTCTTCCTGCCGGAACCCTTGCGCGCCAAGCTCCGCTGATCCCGGTACCGGCACCGGGAACGGGTCCTCCCTGACAAAGGCGGTGCCCGGTCGAGGCGGCGGCGGCTGGTCCGTCGCCGCCTTTGATGTTTCGATTTTCCGGCATGATGCCGTTAAACTCCACCACCGCCGGCGACGGCTGGTGGTGTGCATGGTGTGCATGGGAGGCGACGGTGGCCGAACTGCGAGAGCTTTCCGCCGATCGGCTGCAGGACATGGCGACGGCCGGTGCCGAGGTCCGCGAAGTCTACCGGCTGTTGGCCAAGAGCGGCGACAACATCGTCGCCGAGGTGTTGCGCGGCCAGGGCGAGTTCTACGAGTGGGATCACTACCCGAAAGGGGACGTCTACGATCCCGAAACCCATTGCCAGTACTACTACCACGCCCATCCGGCCAGCCTGCGTGGCGGCGAGCACGGCCACTTCCACACCTTCCTCAGGCCGAAGGGGATGCCGCCGACGGTCCGACCGGCCCCTCTCGACGACGTCGTCGCGCCGGCCGGCGACAACGATGCGCTCAGCCACCTGATCGCGATCTCGATGGATCAGTACGGCTATCCGATCCGGCTGTTCTCCACCAACCGCTGGGTGACCGGCGAGACCTGGTACGCCGCCGATGACGTGATCCAGATGCTCGATCGCTTCGACATGGATCTCGCCTACCCGTCCTTGCCGGTGAACATCTGGATCACCGCGATGGTGCGGCTGTTCCGCCCGGAGATCGAGACGCTGCTCCGCGGACGCGACCGGACGGTGGCGCGCTGGCGCCAACGGCGACGGGTCGACAACCCCTTCGAGGATCGCGATCTCGAGATCACCTCGCACGTCGAGATCGCCGTCGATCGCCAGATCGCCCGCGTCGAGGACGCCCTCGCCACGATCAGTCGAACGTCCGGCGCGCCTTCAGCGCCTGGCTGAGGGTGCCGTCGTCGAGATAGTCGAGTTCGCCGCCCATCGGCACGCCGTGGGCGATGCCGGAGATCCGGACCCCGCAGCCGGCGAGGCGATCGACGATGTAATGGGCGGTGGTCTGGCCGTCGACGGTGACGCTGGTGGCGAGGATCACCTCCTCGACCTCGGGCCGGCGGGCGCGGGCGACGAGCGCGCCGATGTTGAGGTCGTCGGGGCCGACGCCGTCGAGCGCCGACAGCGTGCCGCCGAGCACGTGATAGCGGCCGCGATAGGCCCCGGTCCGCTCCAGCGCCCACAGGTCGGCGACGTCCTCGACGACGCAGATCAGCGCAAGATCGCGCCCGGGATCGGCACAGATCGCGCAGGGGTCGCGGGTGTCGAGATTGCCGCACAGCGAGCAGGCGCGGATCCGCTCGGCCGCCGCCGTCATCGCCCGCGCCAGCGGTTCCAGCACCGTCTCGCGCCGCTTCAGCATGTAGAGCGCCGCCCGCCGCGCCGAGCGCGGCCCGAGCCCGGGCAGCTTGGCGAGCGATTGGATCAGACGGTCGATCTCGGACATGGCCATCGACGGCATCGCGATCCCCGGACCGCCGCTGCGCGGCCGGAGACCGCCGCGCGTCGGCGACCGGGCTACATCGGGAACTGCATCCCGGGCGGCAGCTTGAGCCCGCCGGTCAGTTCCGACATCCGCTCGGCGATGGTCGCCTCGACCTTCGACTTCACGTCCTTGCAGGCGGCCACCAGCAGGTCCTCGAGGATCTCGGTCTCCTCCGGGTCGACCAGCGAGCGGTCGATCTTGATCTTCTGCACCTCGGCCCGGCCGTTCATGGTCACCTGCACCATGCCGCCCGCCGAGGCCCCGGTGACCTCCGTGCGCGCCAGCTGTTCCTGCAGTTCGTTCATCTTCGCCTGCAGCTGCTGGGCCTGCTTCATCATCTGGCCGAGATTCTTCATCGCCTGACGGGCTCCGCGTGGTCGTGGGGCGCGCCAGCCCCGATCACCCGTCTATAGCAAGTTCGTCGGCGGGAGTCATCGCCCGCGGGGCCGCAGCGGCCGGCCATCGCGCGCCGGACATGGCAGGCCTGCGCGATCCGCCCTCGACAATCGCCGGCCGGGCGTGCACGATTTCGGTGTCCCGCACCCTTACGGATCGCGAGGATCGGCCATGACGGAGAACCGAACGCCCGGCGGCGACCGGCGGTCGAAGCCGCGCCCGCCGACGCTGCCGCCGCCGGAAAAGGAGCCGGCGCGGGAAATCGCCGAGGCGATCTCGTTTCCGGTCAGCGCGGGGACCATCGACCGGTTCGTCCACGCCGCGCTCGGACGGTTGACGATGAGCGTCTCGCCAGCGGCGCTGATGCTCGCCTATCTCGACTGGCTGGTGCACCTGTCGATCGCCCCCGGCAAGCGCCACGAGCTGGCCCAGAAGGCGCTGCGCAAGGCCATCCGCTTCGCCGTCTATGCGGC
>JBHJOP010000129.1:0-5722 GCA_050329575.1 Rhodospirillales bacterium
GGCGCAGGCGCTCGCCGAGGCGGAGGCGACGGCCGCCCCGCCGCCGCCCCGGGTCGAACCGAGCGCCGCCGGCCGCCAGCGGGTGCGGCTGGCGATCGACGATCTCGATCTGGTGTTCGTGATGGACACCACCGGCAGCATGCGCAGCGAGCTCCGCGACCTGCAGGCCAGCCTGATCGGGATGATCGGCATCCTGTCCCGGCTCTCGCCGTCGCTGCGGATCGGCTTCGTCGCCTTCCGGGACCGCACCGACGCCTACCTCACCCGCACCTTCCCGATCGCCCCGATCGACGACGTTTCCGCCCCGCGGCTGGTCGCCTTCGTCAACGAGCTTCGGGCGGGCGGCGGCGGCGACATCCCGGAGGCCGTCGACGAGGGGCTGCGGGTGGCGACGGCGATGGCGTGGCGGGACGACGTCCGGAGACGGATCATCGTCATCGGCGACGCCCCGGTCCATGCCGAGAACCACGCCTCGACCCTGGAGCTCGTTCGGCGGTTCCGGCGATCGGCGGCCGGCGGCGACCGGCCGCGCAGCGTCTCGGCCATCGTCACCGGCCGGACGCCCGCCGCCCAGGCGTTCTTTCGCGACCTCGCGGAGGCCGGCGGCGGCGATTTCTCGGTCCATCAGGGACAGATGATCGAGAGCGTCCTGCTCTCGGTGCTGCCCGATGCGCGCCGCGAGGCGGCCGGGCGATGAGCGGCTTCGCCGCCGACGAGCCGCTGGAGGGCGGCTGGGTGCTCGCCGGCGCCGACGACGACGGCCGGGTGCTCCGGCTGGTGTTCGGGGAGACCGAGCTCGCCCGCGCCTATCTCGGGCTCACCGTCGGCCGCCACCCCGCGCTCTGCGATCGCGTCGTCGGGGATGCCGGCGTCTCCCGCCGCCACCTCCGGCTGTCGGTCGCCGAGGGAACCCTGCATGTCGAAGATCTCAATTCCCTCAACGGCACCCTCGTCGACGGGCGCGAGATCGCGCCCTTCCAGCCGATCCCGGTCGCGCCGGGGCAGCGTCTGACCCTCGGGCGCAGCACGTTCGTGGTGTCGCGGCTGGGCGACGCCTGATGGCCGCCGGCGGATGAAACGGCCGAACCGAACGGTGTCGATCTTCAGCATGTCGGCGCTCGACGTGCTCGCCACCGCGACGGGCGTGTTCGTGCTGCTGCTGGTGATGCTGATGCCCTACTACCGGATGACCTTCGACGCCAACGCCGAGATCGCCGAGGTCCGGGTTTCGGTCGCCGAGACGATGGCCGAGGTGCGCGCCCTGGAACGGCAGGCGATCCTCTACCGCGGCGAGGCGGAGGGTGCGGACGCGGACGCCGACCGCCTCGATGCCGCCGCCGCCGACCTCGAAGCGCAGGCGCGGGCCGACCGCGGCCGGACGCCGGCCCGTCCCGAGGTGCCGAGACGCGCCGAGGGCCGCCTGCCCGAGAACCTGGTCGTCGCGGCGATGGACCTCGTGGTGGTGATCGACACCACCGCCAGCATGGGGCCGCCGATCCGCGACCTCTCGGCCTCGATCCGCGGCCTGATCCGCATCCTCGAGCGGCTGGTGCCGTCGCTGCGGGTCGGCATCGTCGCCTACAAGGACCGCGACACCGGTCTCGCGCCGGTGGAGGTGCTGCCGATCACCCCCACCGACCGCCATCTGCCGCGCATCCTCGGCTTCGTCGACCGCCTGGAGGAGGCGCGCATCGGCAGCCCGACGGTCGAGGAGGATGTCCACCTCGGCCTCGCGGCGGCGTTCGCGATGCCGCTGCGGCCCGACGCCCGGCAGGCGATCGTGGTCGTCGGCGACGCCGCCGCCCACCGGGTGTTCCAGGAAGAGACGCTGATCTGGACCCGCAACTTCGTGCGCGCCAACCGCAACCGGACGGTCTCGACCCTGTTCGTGACCACGCCATCGTCGCTGGCCCACGGCCAGCGCGACCGCCGCTACTTCCAGCGCCTCGCCGAGGCCGGCGGCGGCAGCTTCAACGACCACACCGGCACCATGACCGAGAGCCTCCTGCTCTCGGTGCTCGTCGAATGACGCCGGCGGCGGTCGCCGGCGGTCATCGCGACGACCCGGAGGCCGCCGCCGTGCCGTCGCGTCGGCGCGCGACGATCAGCCGGAAGCCGGCCATGCCGACCAGCATCGCCGCCACGAACACCCAGGTCTCCGGAACGCCGAAGCCGAGGCCGGCGATCGCCGGGCCCGGGCAGTAGCCGACCAGCCCCCAGCCGGCGCCGAACAGGACCGCGCCGGCGACCAGGCGGCCATCGACCGTGCGGCGGGTGGGCACCGCGTAGGCCTCCGCGCACAACGGCCGGCGGCGGCGGAAGGCGAGCCGGTAGCCGACGGCGGTGACGCCGAGCGCGCCCGCCATCACCAGCGCCAGGCTGGGATCCCAGCGTCCGTCGGCGATCGCGGCGAGATCGAGGAACGCCAGCACCTTGGCCGGGTCGATCATCTGCGAGACGGCGAGCCCGGCGCCGAACACCAGGCCGGCCAAGGCGGCGACCAGGGTGCGGGCCATCCGCTCAGCCGCCGAGCCCGTGGCGGACGGCGAACACCACCGCCGCCGCCGTCGCCATGAACAGCGCCGTCGCCGCCAGCGACCGCGGCGACAGCCGGGCGAGGCCGCAGACGCCGTGGCCGCTGGTGCATCCCGCCCCGAGGCGGGTGCCGAAACCGACCAGCAGGCCCGCCGCGACCACCAGCGGCAGCGGGGCGTCGATGCGGATCGCGGGCACCGTTCCGCCGGCCAAGGCCACCAGGTGCGGCCCGGCGACCAATCCGGCGACGAAGGCGAACCGCCAGCCGAACTCCGTCGCGCCCCCCCCGAACAGCCCGCCGACGATCCCCGAGATCCCGGCGATGCGGCCGTTGAACAGCATCAGCACCACTGCCGCGAGCCCGATCAGCGCGCCGCCGACCAAAGCCGAAACCGGCGTGAAGTTCTCCATGCGCACCCACCCCCCGCAGGACTTGGACCAGCCCGACGAACGGCATTTTATATTAAGATCCTCTAATATCAAGCGCAACCGCGCTCCACGCCCTGGCAACCGGGCAGGCGGCAGGTTCGCCGCACGTCGGCCCCCGTCCGGACCGCCTCTCCGGGGTCGGGACCGGGTCGGCGCGGGCCCAGGAGGAGGAACCGGGGCAGGATCGCGAGGGTATTGCGAACGACTCTCACTCGCTATTGACAAACCCATAACGAATTTGCTGATATGAAGCCCTCGAGGTCGCGGTTGTCGGGAGGATCGGCATGTTCGAGCAGACACGCATCGCCGTTTTGTGTGCGTACCGGGAGTTGCGGGCCCGCGGCCTTTCCGATTGCAGCGCTTTCGCCTCGGCGGTGCGGCTGTTCCGCCACCGCTACCCCGACATCCCCGGCGAGGATGCGTCGTTCGTGGTCGCCGACTGGATCGGCGACGCGCTCGAGCGTTAGCCTCGCGCGCCGCCGCCGCCGGGCGCAACGATCAGTGCAGGAGGGAGACACCCGGGTCCGGCGACGGCGTCGTCGGCCCGCGACCGCCGCGCGCCGCCGCCTGCGAACGATCGTCCACGTCGACACGCCGCGGCTGCAACCTGCGAACGGTGAGGAGGGCGAGGTCGCGCGCCGAGCCGAGCGCGCGTCGCGCCGCCCCGGCCGGAACCCAGCGGCCGAGCAGCCTCAGCGCGCAGGCGTCGCACCCGTCCTGCCGCGCCGCCGCCAGCATGCTGAGAAAGCACGCCTCCTCCGACGACACCAGCGGACAGCCGGCGGGATTGAAGAACACCGTCCGGTGGGCGGTGGTGGTGAGGATGGTCAGCAGGTCATGGAGCAGTGGGCCCGCCTCCGGCACCTCCGCGAGCGCGAACGCCTCCTCGACCGCATCCGGAAACGTGGGCCGTGCCGCGGACGCCTCGATCCACATCCGCGCCGCCCACAACACCAACTGGTCGCGGAACCGCAGGGTATCGAACCGAAACAGCGCGTCGTCGCCGGAGCCAGCCATCGTCACCTCCCGTGTGCTGGTGGTCGCATCGACGGTGGCGAGGGCGCATCGCCGCCGGTCGGTGCGAGCGAGGATAGGGGGCAAGAGATGCGAATGCAAATCATTTGCAACAATGCGCCCTCATCGACGCCCCCCTCTGGAACCTGCTGCCCTCCCGTCCGGACAACGGCCGTCGATCCGACCCCGCCGTCCCCGCGCCGCCCGCGACCGGCGACTCCGGGCTGGAAGCGGACGCCGACCGGTATCACCTTGATGGCGAGAGAGGTCAGCCGGCGGGCCGCACGATCGATGACGAGGGTCGTCTTCACCTCCAACCTGCAACGCCATCTCGCCTGCCCGGAGGTGGAAGCGACCGGCCGGACCGTGCGCGAGGTGATGGAGCACGTCTTCGCGGCCCACCCGCAGGTGCGCAGCTACGTCCTCGACGACCAGTCGGCGCTGCGCCGCCACATGGTCGTGTTCGTCGACGGCGAGATCGTCGGCGACCGGACCGGGCTCACCGATCCGGTCGCCGAGGCCAGCACCGTCTACGTGTTCCAAGCCTTGTCGGGAGGCCGGCGATGAGCGACACGATCCTCGTCTCGACCCGCAAGGGCCTGTTCACGGTGTCCCGCCGGCAGCGGCGGTGGCGGATCGCGGATGTCGATTTCCTCGGCGACAACGTCTCGATCGCGCTCGCCGACCGTCGCGACGGGCGCCGCTACGCGGCCCTCGACCACGGTCATTTCGGGGTCAAGCTCCACCGTTCGGCGGCGACCGGCTGGCAGGAGATCCCGCCGCCCGCCTATCCGCCGCAGCCGCAGGGTCACGAGGAACGCGACATGTGGGGCCGGCCGCTCGCCTGGAGCACGGCGCGCGTCTGGGCCCTGGAGCCGGGGGGCCGCGACGAGCCCGGCGTCCTCTGGTGCGGCACCATGCCGGGCGGCCTGTTCCGCTCCGCCGATCACGGCGACGGCTGGCAGATGGTGCGCGCCCTCTGGGACCATCCCGAGCGCCGGCACTGGATGGGCGGCGGCGCCGATCTGCCCGGCATCCACTCCATCTGCGTCGATCCGCGCGATTCGAAGCGGGTGTGCGTCGCGGTCTCGACCGGCGGGCTGTGGTTCACGGACGACGGCGGCGCCGGTTGGACGCAGCGCGGCGAGGGGATGCGCGCCGAGCACGTGCCGCCCGAGCGGGCCCGCGACCCGATCGTCCAGGACGTGCACCGCCTCGTGCAGTGTCCGGCGGCGCCGCACCGGATGTGGGTGCAGCACCACAACGGCATCTTCGTCTCTTCCGACGAGGGCAGGACCTTCGAGGAGATCACCGGCGTCCAGCCGTCGGCGTTCGGGTTCCCGGTCGTCGTCCATCCGGAGGATCCCGACACCGCCTGGTTCGTCCCCGGCATCAAGGACGAGCAGCGGATCCCGGTGCGGGGCCGGCTGGTGGTGACCCGCACCCGCGACGGCGGCCGCAGCTTCGAGATGCTGAGCGACGGCCTGCCGCGGACCCACGCCTACGATGTCGTCTACCGGCACGCGTTGGCGCTCGACGACACCGGCGACCGCCTCGCCTTCGGTTCGACCACCGGCAACCTGTGGGTCAGCGAGGACCAGGGCGACAGCTGGGCCTGCGTTTCCCACACCCTGCCGCCGATCCATGCCGTATGCTTCGCCCCGTGACGCGGATGGCGCGCGATCCCGCCCCGCCGCCACCGCATGTCGCCGACCGGTTGCGCATCGGGAAAAAGGGGGAAAAA
>JBHJOP010000084.1:0-4577 GCA_050329575.1 Rhodospirillales bacterium
GGGCAACGGAACCCGTCCGGCCAACGCGTCGCGGCCAGATAATCGGCACAGGCGGCCTCGTCGGGAAAGCGGCGCTGGAACTCCGGCAGCGAACGGGGAAAGTCGGTCATGGCGGGTCCGCCGATGGCAATGTTCGCTTTATGTTCCACCCCACCCGGCCCGCCCCGTCACCATATTTTGCGCCCCCGGATGCAAGGGGATAAGCCTTACCTGCCATATCGTGCCGTTGCGGGGGCGGATGTGAATCGGCATGGAATAAGGGTTCTGGCTCGATCTCGGTGCAGTCTTCGTCGATCATGCAGCGATCATCCTCGCCTTGATCAGGTCGAGGTTGGCGCGGCCGTACATCTGGCGCTTCAGGGTCTTCAGGCGGTTGATCTGTCCTTCGGCCTGGCCGTTCGACCAGGGGTCGGTCATGGCGGCGATGATCGCGGCCTCGTCGGAACGGAGGCCCCGCGCAAAGGAGGAGAGCAGGCTCTGTCCGGCCTGCCGCAACCAGGCATCGAGGAGGTCGGGCGTTCGGTTCCGGCCCATCTTCTCGAAGGCGCCGACCAGACGGGCGGCCTCTGCGAGCCGGGGTACCCGATCTTCGATCAGGGCGACCGTGAGCGCCTCGTCCCTCGTCAGGTGATCCCTGCCTGTCAAACGACATCCGGAACTGCCCCCCTTGCGTCATTGAGAACTGCCCCCATCCTCGGGTTCATGATGTCGATTGAAGGTCGCCGGTAACGGCGTGGAGGGAGGCGGAGCCGACCGGAGCGCCGTCACCGGCGGGCGGCGCCTTGATCAGTCCGCTCCGGCGCTTGGCCCTGAGCCGGTAGCTGTCACCGCGGATGGTCAGCACGTGGCTGTGGTGCAGCAGCCGGTCGAGGATTGCGGTGGCGACGACGGGATCGGCGAACACCGCGCCCCATTCGGCGACGCTGCGGTTCGACGTGATCAGCATCGCACCCGTCTCGTAGCGGCGGCTGACCAGCTGGAAGAACAGATGCGCGGCATCCGGCTCCAGCGGCAGATAGCCAAGCTCGTCGACGATCAACAGCTTGGCTTTCGATGGCGCGAGCAGCTTCTCATCGAGCCGCTTCTCGGCGTGCGCCTTGGCGAGCCCCGCGACCAGAGCCATGGCGGTCGTGAACTGCACCGAATAGCCGGCCAGGATCGCCTCGCGGCCGAGCGCGATGGCGAGGTGGGTCTTGCCCACGCCGGGCGGGCCGAGCAGCAGCACGTTCTCGCCGTTGGCGATCCAGCGCGAGGCGGCCAGATCGTGGATCTGCTTCGGATCGATCGACGGCTGCGCGTCAAAGTCGAAGCCGGCAAGTTCCTTCCCCGCCGGGAAGTGGGCGAGCTTCAGCGCCATGTCGATGCGGCGGTGATCCTTGCGTGCGATCTCGCGCTCGCAGAGCAGCGCCAGCGTCTCGCGCGTCGACAGATCCGACCGCGCCGCCTCGTCGAGCAGACTGTCGAGCTGATCGCGGATGCCGGTAAGCTTGAGCCTCACCAGCATCTCGTCGAGCCGATCGGTCGGCACGTCGGGCGTCTTCTTCGCGCGCGGCATCAGAAGCGCCCTCCTGCAACGGCCTCGTATTCGGCCAGCGGTCTGAGCAGCGCCGGCGGAGCAGGATCGGTCGACGGCGTCTCGATCGCCGCGCGGCGAACGGCGCCATCTCGGCCGGCTACACCGTCCAGGTGAGCGAGGTCGATGACGCGTTGGCGGCGGCCCTGCTCCTGAGGGTGAACCGCGACCTCGCGCACGCCATGCCGGATGCGCACCTCGCCGGCAGCGACCGTAACCGCCACGCGCTCGCCGATCAGCCGCCACGGCACAGAGTAGCTGTTGGTGTCGACCTCGATCGCGCAGTCGTTCCCGACGACGCGCGTCAGCTCACGAAGCGAGCCGAACGAAGGCCGGTCCCTCAGCGGCTTCAGCCGGTGCGCCTCGTCGCGCTCGAAGCGCACCATCGGCGCCTCGCCGGTCGTGCCGTGGATGCGCACGTTCGCGACGTCGCGCTCCCACCTGGCGAGGTGCGCCTCGAACGCGTCCCAGCTCGCGAAGGAATGCCCGGCGATCGCGTTCTTCTTCACGTAGCCGACGCCGTTCTCGGTCTTGCCCTTGGTGCGGGCCCGATAAGGGGCGCAGGCGCGGGGCGCAAAGCCCCAGTGCTTCGCGATCGCCAGCAGCTTGTCGTTGAAGCGGACTTGCCTGCTCGTCGTGTCGTGGCGCACGACGAGGGCCCGCAGGTTGTCCATCAGCACCTCCTCCGGCACACCGCCGAAGACGAGGAACGCGCTTTCGAGGCCGCTGAACCAGCTCTCCTGGCGCTCATGCCGGAACGCCCGCACATGGCATCGCCGCGAGTGTCCGAGCGTCGCCACGAACACGAAGGCCTTGACCCTGGCGCCGCCGATCTCGACGAGCCGCTCGCCGAAGTCGATCTGCAGTTGCCGGCCCGGCGGCGTCTCGAACCGGACGGTCGCCAGCGCCTCGGCCTTCAACGCCTGCCGGTAGGCCCGAACCGCCCGCTGCAAAGTCCTGAGGCCGACCGCGAGACCCTTCTCGGCGAGGAGGTCCTGCCGCACCACGTCCGCATTGCCGCGATGGCGCAGGAACCGCTCGCGCAGCCAGTCCTCATGTCCGTCCAGCACCCTGGGCCGTTTCGGCGCCTTGAACGGCAAAGGGCACCCCGCCGCAACGTAATGCCTCACCGTATGATGGCTGCAGCCCAATTCGCGCGCGATCCGCTTGATGCCCCAGCCGCACGCCTTCAGCCGCACCATCGCCGCGACTTCGTCCGGCGTCTTCATCACCATCACCTCCCCCCGTCGACTGTTCAACGACGGGATCGCGACGATTCGTCCCTCGGTCACTCATGCTCTCCTCAGCCAGACGAGGAGGGGGCAGTTCCTCGTGTCGCCAAGGGGGCAATTCTCCATGTCGCGTGACACCTGGGGCTATATCATCGAAAGCGAAGGCGTTCTCGACAGCGAACGGCTCACCGGTCGGGTTCGCGAAACGGTGGACCTGCTCTTCGAGCCGTTTCAGTTGCGTCGCCCCTCACCACACTCCCGGCGCATCCGGAAGGCGAAGAAGACCACCCTCTCGCTCTCCCACGATCTGCACATCTACAAGGCGAAGTTTTTTCCCCGCATGGTCCGCGCGTTGATAAACATTTTCGGCCAGGAGAATGCTCGGATCGTTGATCCGTTCTGTGGGTCCGGGACCGCCCTCTTAGAGGCTGCTTTGCTCGGTTTTGACAGCGTTGGTGTTGACGTCGATCCGATCTGCCAGATGATTGCTCGCACCAAAGTTACACCGTTTCTGTATGCCGATGACACGCTAGCGGCATTGGATGCCTTCGACAGCGCCCTCGATCAGCTACCCGCCGCCGAAACTGTCTTTGTCTTCCCCGACGAACTCACGAAAAAAATCGCGCGCCGCGACCGCCTCGACAACACCACCTACCTCACCGAGATCACCGAAGAGGCCGCACGTCTTGCCGGCGCGATGGAGCACCTCGCCAGTGCCGGCTTCGAGACAGACTTGCTACGGGTGATCGCGAGCGACGCTGTGACCAAGAAGATCCGCTACCGGTTTGTTGGGGTCGGCAACGGCAAGTACACGATCGAGATTGTGAAACAGTCGCTGCTGGACCGAGTCCGCGAAAAAACCCGTCGGTCCCGCGAGCTTTGCTATGTGTTCAAGGAACTTCGTGACGACTTCAATCTGAAGATTGGCACGGTTGATGTTTACGATGGCGACGCACGCCATGCCGAAAGCTGGGGCCTGCGGCAACCGGCCGACATCATCATTACCAGCCCGCCTTACCTTCCCGCCTCGTCGGGCCGTGAACACTACACCGCGTCACGAGCGCTATCCTTTGCCGTACTTGGTCTCAAACACGGGACGCTCGGCTACTACAATGTGAACGGCGACGGCATCCATTCTGACTTCACGGTCAGTGACTTCGCGGAGGCCGACCGACTCATGGACTACCTCATGTCCGATGCCTCGGAGACGGCCGACCCTCAGCGAGACGCAATGCGCTTCGAGCGCAAAGCCATGCCGACACGACAATATCTTGCGGACATGAGCATCTTCTTTGACGCGGCCCACGGAGCACTCGCGCCAGACGGCCTGCTTCTACTCGTTGTCGCAAACCAGCATACCTTTTACTCGCACCGCCGAAAGGAGCTTGAGCATATTGTCTGCGGCCCGGCGCTTTACAGCGAGCTTGCGACACCATCCGGCCTCGCCCTCGATGAAGTGATCACCATGGAGCTTCTGAAATCTGCCGTGTCCAATGCACGCCCAAGGGCGGCTGACGACTACTTCGAGGCGATACTTGTCGCGCGACCTCAGGACAAAGATCAGATTACTCTCCGAAAAAATTCGACCGTCCGCGACGATGCGGCACGTACTCCTGCAGTCTAGACAAATAGGGAAATTGCGATAACTCCCCTAAGGCTTATCCCCTTGCATCCGGGGGCGCAAAATATGGTGACGGGGCGGGCCGGGTGGTGTAGAACATAAAGCGAACATTGCCATCGGAGGACCCGCCATGACCGACTTTCCCCGTTCG
>JBHJOP010000099.1:0-11743 GCA_050329575.1 Rhodospirillales bacterium
CGACGGCGAGCCGGTCCGCTGGGTGCTCGATTTCCGAGCCGGTCCGGAGGTGCTGGCGTTCGTCAACGGCGCCGAACTCGACCGCTACGGCCGGCAAGGGACCGCGACCCCCGATCACGTCATCCGCACCAAGGCGAGGCCGCTCTTGACGCCGCCGCCCGCCGATGGCGCGCTCGAGGCGTTCGCGGCCGCCACGCGGGCGGCGCTGGAAGCCTACAAGGTCGACTACCACGGCTATTTCGCCCGCAACAACCCGCGCCAGGCGGTGCCGAAGACCGAACTCGATCCGCTGCCGCGCATCGTTCTCGTGCCCGGGCTCGGGCTGTTCGGGCTCGGCGCCTCGGCCAGGGAGGCGAAGACCGTCGCCGACCTGGCGCTGACCAACGTCGAGGTGATCACCGACGCCGAGACGCTGGGCCGGTTCAGCGTCATCGCCGAGCCCGACATCTTCGACATCGAGTACTGGTCGCTGGAGCAGGCCAAGCTCGGCAAGGCGGCGGAGAAGCCGCTCGCCCGCCAGGTGGCCGTCGTCACCGGCGGCGGCTCCGGGATCGGCGCCGCCTGTGTCGCCGCGTTCCGCGCCGAGGGCGCCGAAGTGGCGGTGCTCGACCGCGACGAGGCGGCGGCCGCGGCGGTGGCGGCCAGGGCCGGCGGCCTCGGGCTCGCCTGCGACGTCACCGACCCGGACGCGGTGGCCGCCGCGTTCGACCGCGTCTGCGAGACGTGGGGCGGCGTCGACATCGTCGTCTCCAACGCCGGCGCCGCCTGGCAGGGGCGGATCGGCGAGGTCGACGACGCGGTGCTGCGGCAGAGCTTCGAGCTCAACTTCTGGGCCCACCAGACGGTCGCCCGCCGGGCGGTGGCGATCATGCGGGCCCAGGGCACCGGCGGCTGTCTGCTGTTCAACGCCTCCAAGCAGGCGCTCAATCCCGGCCCCGCGTTCGGGCCCTACGGCCTGCCCAAGGCGGCCACCCTCGCCCTGATGCGCCAGTACGCCATCGACTACGGCGGCGACGGCATCCGCGCGTCGGCGGTCAACGCCGACCGCATCCGCTCCGGCCTGCTCACCGACGCGATGGTCGCCGACCGGGCAACGGCGCGCGGCGTCAGCGAGCAGGCCTACATGTCCGGTAACCTGCTCGGGGTCGAGGTCACCGCCGCCGACGTGGCGCGCGCCTTCGTCCACCTGGCGCGCGACCGCAAGACCACCGCCGCGGTGCTGACCGTCGACGGCGGCAACATCGCCGCCGCCGTGCGCTGAGCGGCCGGCCATCGCGGTTGGAAATCGCGCTGCAGGTGCTAAACTGGAAGGCGAACGTTTGCGGCCGCCGTGCCGCCGAACTCTCGCGACGGGGGAGAACCGAATGATCCCGAACAAACCGACCACCACATGGCTCGCCGGCGCGTTTGCCGCCGCAGCCCTCGCCGCCGCGGGCGGGCCGAGTCCCGCCCGTGCGGCCGAGGCGGTGAGCTTCACCCTCGACGTCCTGCCGATCCTGCAGAGCCGCTGCGCCTCCTGCCACAGCGCCAAGGGCGAAGGCTACGAGGTGAGCGGCCTCGATCTCACCACCTACGAAGGGCTGATGAAGGGGACCAAGTATGGCCCGATCGTCGTCCCGGGCGATTCGTTGACCAGCAACCTCGCCGTGCTCATCGAGGGCCGCGCCATGGTGCAGATGCCCCACGATCAGCGGCCGCTGCTCAAGTGCCAGCAGGACATCATCAGCACGTGGGTGAAGCAGGGCGCCCTGAACAACTGAGCGGGCGCCGGAACCGCGCCCCTGCGGAAGCCCCGGGAACGCTCTCCCGGGGCTTCGTCGTCGGTCCGCTGTCGAACGATCGTCAGTGCACGTCCGACCAGATCTTGCGCTTGAGCGCGTACAGCATCGCCGTCAGCACGATCAGGAACAGCATCACGCCGACGCCGAGCCGCTTGCGCTCCTCCATCTCCGGCATCGACGCCCAGGTCAGGAACGCGGTGAGGTCGCGGGACTGCTGTTCGAGGGTCGCCTCGGTGCCGTCGGCATAGTCGACCATGCCGTCCGACAGCGGCGGCGCCATGGCGATCTGGTGACCGGGGAAGTACCTGTTGTAGTACATCCCGTCCATCAGCTCGACCCCCTCGGGCGCCTCGTCCTCGTAGCCGGTGAGCAACCCGTAGAGGTAGTCCGGGCCACCCTTGCGCGCCTTGACGATCAGCGAGAAATCGGGCGGCCAGGCGCCGTTGTTGGCGGCCCGCGCCGCCTGCTCGTTGGGGAACGGTGCGACGAACCGGTCGGCGGCACGGGCCGGGCGCATGAACATCTCGCCCTCGTCGTCGGGGCCGTCCTCGACCTCGTACTGCTCGGCGATCATCTGGATCTCGCCGGCACCGAGGCCGATGTCGGCGAGGTTGCGAAACGCCACCAGGTTCATCGAGTGGCAGCTGGCGCAGACCTCGCGGTAGACCTGCAGGCCGCGCTGCAACTCGCCGCGATCGAAGGTGCCGAAGATTCCGGAGAAGCTCCAGTCCTGGGCCGGCGGCGCCGGGGCCGTGGCGGCGGCGGCGGGACCCGAGAGGCCGACCAGCAGCACGGCGCCGGCGGCGATCGACAGGGTGCGGATCGACGGTTTCATTCCGCGGCCTCCTTGAGCTTGGTTCCGACACCGGACCGCGTCACCGCGGCGCTGATGCTGGTCGGCGGTGTCCGCGTCTTTTCGAACCGGCCGAGCAGCGGGATGACGATCAGGAAGTGGGCGAAGTAGTAGAAGGTCGCGATCTGGCCGATCGGCACCCACATCCCTTCCGGCGGGTTGCCGCCGACCACCCCGAGGACGATGCAGGTGAGCACGAAGACCCAGAAGAACTGCTTGTAGATCGGCCGGAACTTGGCGCTGCGCACCGGCGAGCGGTCGAGCCACGGCAGGAACAGCAGGATCAGGATCGACCCGAACATCAACACGACGCCGATCAGCTTCGCCGAAATGAACCAGATATCGAAGGTGATCGCCCGCAGGATCGCGTAGAACGGCAGGAAATACCACTCGGGAACGATGTGCGCCGGCGTCTGCAACGGGTTGGCCTCGATGTAGTTGTCCGGCTCGCCGAAGAAGTCCGGCGCGAAGAACACGAACGCCAGATAGAACACCAGGAACGCGGCGAGCCCGAACGCATCCTTGATGGTGTAGTAGGGCGTGAACGGGATGGTGTCCTGCGGGCCCTGGACGTCGATGCCGAGCGGGTTGTTCGACTTGTGGACGTGCAGGGCCCACAGGTGCAGGAACACCAGCGCGAAGATGACGAACGGCATCAGATAGTGCAGGGCGTAGAAGCGGTTGAGGGTCGGATTGTCGACCGAGAAGCCGCCCCACAGCCAGACGACGATATCCTCGCCGACGAGCGGGATCGCCGAGAACAGGTTGGTGATCACCGTCGCGCCCCAGAAGCTCATCTGCCCCCACGGCAGCACATAGCCCATGAACGCGGTCGCCATCATCGCCAGCAGGATGAACACGCCGATGATCCACAGCACCTCCCGCGGCGCCCGGTAGGACCCGTAGTAGAGGCCGCGGAACATGTGGATGTAGACGACGATGAAGAACATCGAGCCGCCGTTCATGTGCAGGTAGCGCAGCAACCAACCGTAGTTGACGTCGCGCATGATGCGCTCGACGCTCTCGAACGCGTGATCGACGTGGGCGGTGTACTGCATCGCCAGCATGATCCCGGTGCCGATCATGATCACCAGCACGATCCCGGCCAGCGAGCCGAAGTTCCACCAGTAATTCAGGTTCTTCGGCGTCGGGTAGTCGACCAGATCGTGCTGCATCATCGTGAAGATCGGCAGACGATAGTCGATCCACGCGATCACCGGATTCTTCCATGTCTTGGCTTCCATGGCTCAGTCCTTCAACCGATGCGGATGGTGGAATCGTCGACGAACTCGTAAGGCGGAACCGCCATGTTGGTCGGCGCCGGGCCCTTGCGGATGCGTCCGGAGGTGTCGTAGTGGGACCCATGGCAGGGGCAGAACCAACCGCCGAACTCGCCCTTCGGATCGCTCGGCTTCTGGCCGAGGGGGATGCACCCGAGATGGGTGCAGATGCCGACCAGGACCAGCCACTGGGCCTTCTGGACCCGTTCCGCGTCGGCTTCCGGATCCGGCAGGGCCGTGAGCGCCACGGCCGCGGCCTCCTCGATCTCGGCCGCCGTGCGATGGCGGATGAACACCGGTTTGCCGCGCCAGACGACGGTGATCGCCTGGCCCTCGTCGATCGCCGAGACGTCCACCCCGGTGGTCGCCAGCGCCAGGGTGTCGGCGGCCGGGTTCATGCTGTGGATGAACGGCCAAGCGGCGAGCCCCGTGCCGACCACCGCCAAGGTGCTGGTGGCGATCAACAGAAAGTCGCGCCGGGTCTCCCCTTCGCCCGCCTCTCCGGGGGATGTCGATGCCGTGGTTGCCATGGAAGGTCCTTTTCGCAATGCTTGACGAGCGCTCCGATCGGCGCGCCGCGGGGTGAGAGAACCCACAGTGATGGTGCGGAATGCCGCAGTGCAAAATAATCACCTTTCCGTCATGAAATCAACGATCGATCTGCCGCCGGCGGCGGTCCTCGGCCGGAGTGCCGACGCACCGCCGGGGCGGTCCTGCCGGCAGAACCCACACTCCGGCCATGGGCTTCGGCGGAAGGTCTTCGCCACGGCCGAGGTTCGCCGCCGCTTCGTCGGCGCGCCGATCGGCCGACGGTGATGCGCCTCGCGCTGTTCGAACCCGACATCCCGCAGAACGCGGCGACGATGATCCGGATGGCTGCCTGCCTCGGCGTCGCCGTCGACCTGATCGAGCCGTGCGGGTTCCTGATCGGGGATCGCCGCTGGCGGCGGGCCGGCATGGACTACCTGGCGCAGGCGACGCTCGTTCGCCACTCGTCCTGGCAGGCGTACGTGGCGGCGCGCGCCGATCGCGCCGGCAGCAGGCTGGTGCTGTTGACCACCGGCGGCGAGTCCGCCTACGACCGCTTCCGGTTCCGGCCCGACGATACGCTGCTCGTCGGCCGGGAGGCCGGGGGCGTGCCCGGCCCGGTCCGCGACGCCGCCGACGCCCGGCTGCGGGTGCCGATGGTGGCGAACGTCCGCTGCCTCAACGTCGCCGTCGCCGCGGCGATGGTTCTCGGCGAGGCGCTCCGTCAGACCGGCGGCCTGCCGGAGCGGGACCGGTGAACGGGCTCGATGCGCCGACGCGGCGGCGGGTCGCGCAGTGGTTCGAGACGCTGCGCGACCGGCTGATCGGCGCCTTCGAGGCGATCGAGGCCGAGGGAGGCGGAGCGCCTCGGCGGTTCGAACGGACGCCGTGGCGGCGCGAAGGCGGCGGCGGCGGGGTGATGGCGATCCTCCGCGGCCGGGTTCTCGAGAAGGCGGGCGTCAACGTCTCGACGGTCGAAGGGGCGTTCTCGGAGGAGTTCCGTCACCGCATTCCAGGCGCCGCCGAAGACCCCCGCTTCTGGGCCTCCGGGATCTCGGTCGTCGTCCATCCGTGCTCGCCGCTGGTGCCGGCGGCGCACATGAACACCCGCCTGATCGTCACCACGCGGGCGTGGTTCGGCGGTGGCGCCGACCTGACACCGGTGTTTCCCGACGAGGCCGACACCCGGGCCTTCCACGACGCGCTGCGCACCGCCTGCGACCGCCACCCGTCCGCCGACTATCCGCGCTTCAAGCGCTGGTGCGACGAATACTTCTTTCTGCCGCACCGGGGCGAGGCACGGGGCGTGGGCGGCATCTTCTTCGACGACTTCGACTCCGGGGATCGCGAGGCCGATTTCGCGTTCGTCCGCGAGGTCGGGGAGGCGTTTCTCTCCGTCTATCCCGATCTCGTCCGGCGTCATGCCGGCGAACCGTGGACGGCCGACCAACGCCGCGCGCAACTGATCAAGCGCGGCCGCTACGCGGAGTTCAATCTGCTCTACGATCGCGGGACCCTGTTCGGCCTCAAGACCGGCGGCAATCCGGAGGCGTTCCTGATGTCGCTGCCGCCGGAGGTCGCCTGGCCCTGAGCCGACGCAGCGCGTGCTCGCCCCCGCCGCTGCTAGTTGATCCCGAGAATCGCCATCGCTTCGCCCAGCACCTTCACCGACCGGGTGTGGTCGCCGGCCTTGTGCAGGGCCTCGCCCTCGGCCCGCAGCTTCTGGACCTCGACGAGCTGCTCGGCCGTCAACGCCGGCTTCTGAGCGAGGGCGGCGTCGATCTTGGCCATGTCCGCCGGGCAGTGGAAGGCGAACGCCGGCGAGGCGATCACGGATGCCAGGAATGCGGCGGCGAAACTGCGCTTGATCATCGATGTCTCCCTGCTGGTTGGGTGGCGACCCGGAACCGGGGTTGTCTCGCAAGATGGGGAAGCGGCGCCGCGTTTCAAGCGCGTCGGTGCGCGGCTAAGCCGGTTCGCCGATCAACGCCCGCAGCCTGGCGAGGCACGCGTCGCGGTCGGCGCGGTAGTCGCCGTCCTCCCACCACGCCTCGACCGCGCTCAGCAGACGGCCGACGTCGCGGCCGTGGGGAACCCCGGCCGCCAGGACGTCGCGGCCGTGCAACGGAAACGCCGGCGGCTGCCAGGCATCGGCGGTGCGGATCAACTCGATCCAGCGTTCGGTGCGCGACCGGGACCGCTTGGCCGTCGTGGCGAGCTCGCCGGCCCAGTTGAGCAGCGCAAGGTCGCGCACCGCCATGGCCCCCAGCCGCCGCAGCGCCCTGCGGACCGCCTGCGGCGCGACGTCGGGATCGATCGGGAACGGCGCCGCCGCCAGGGTGATCAGGCGGCTCTTCTGGCGGTTCGACATCCTCAGGCGCTCGGCGACGGCCGTAGCGCCGGCGACGTCGGTCACCAGCAGCGCGGCGAGCCGGCGAACCGGGTGCGGGGTCACCGTCTCGATGCGGATCGCGCGGGTGTCGAGCCAGCTCATCAACCGCAGCCGGCCGACGTTTCCCGCTTCGGGCAGCACGTGGGCGAGGATCCCGTGGTCGGCCATCAACTGGAGCACGTCCGCCGGGTCCGGCGCCATCAGGGTGCGAAAGATCTCGACCCGAACCCGCTCGCCGGACAACAGGCGGATGCCGGCGGCCTTCGCGCGGCAGGCGGCGAGGGCGTCGGGATCGGGCGGCGGCCGGCCGAACAGGGCATAGAAGCGGAAGAACCGCAAAAGCCTGAGCAGATCCTCGTCGATGCGGGCGCGGGCGTCGCCGACGAAGCGGACGATGCCGTGGCCGAGGTCCTCGAGGCCGTCGAAGTAGTCGTAGACGGCGCCGTCCGGGGTGCAAGACATGGCGTTGATAGTGAAGTCGCGCCGGGCGGCGTCGGCGACCCAGTCGTCGGTGAAGGCGACCTTCGCCCGCCGGCCGTCGGTCTCGACGTCGACGCGCAGGGTGGTGATCTCGAACGGCATCTGGTCGACCACGGCGGTGACGGTGCCGTGGTCGATGCCGGTGGGGACGACCCGGATGCCCGCGTTGGCGAGCACCGCCATCACCCGTTGCGGGGGCTCCGGCACCGCGATGTCGATGTCGCGCACCGGGCGCTTGAGCACCGCGTCGCGCACGCAGCCGCCGATGAAGCGCACCTCGATGCCGGCGACGGACAGCGCATCGAGAACGGCGCGGGTCTGCGGCGCCGTCATCCACGGCTGCGGGTGGATCTGACCGAGCGGCTGGCCATCCGCGGGATCGACGCGACGAAGACGGTCGGCAAGCCCCGGCGGGCGATCATCGTCCCGGTCCGCCGGTGGACGGCCGATCATGGCGCCCATCCGCCGCACGGACGCGCCGTCACTCGATCCGTCCGGGAATGATCCGCCCGTCCTCGAGACGGGGCGCAACGTAGCGGCCGGTGGCATCGCCGCCGGAGGTCAGCGCGGTCCAGGTCAAGCCCGCGGCGACCAGCACCACGCCGCCCGCGATCAGCCACGGCCACGGCCCTTCCTGGATGCGGCCGGCGAACCCCTTCTCGTGCCGCTGGCGGCTCAACCAGGCCCAGAGCAGGAAGGCGATCGCCGGCAGGAACAGCGGCAGCAGATACTGGAAGATGAGACGGGTCATCGGCCACACAGGATCTCGTAGAGATTGACCAGCATCCCGGCGGTGGCGCCCCAGATGAAATGGTGGCGGTAGGGCATGGCGTAGAAATGCCGCGTCACACCGTCGAACTCGGCGCTGCAGCGCTGGTGATTGGCGGGATCGAGCAGGAACGCCAGCGGCACCTCGAACACCTCGGCGACCTCGTGGGGATCGGGCCTGATGGCGAGCGGCGGCGTCACCACCGCCACCACCGGCGTGACGACGAACCCGGTCCGGGTGACGTAGGTGTCGAGATGGCCGATGACCTCGGCGTGACGGCGGTCGAGGCCGATCTCCTCCTCGGTCTCGCGCAGGGCGGTCTCGCGCGGACCCTCGTCCTCGGGCTCGATGTGCCCGCCGGGAAAGCTGACCTGGCCGGCATGGTGGGCGAGGTGGGCGGTGCGTCGGGTGAACAGCACCGTCAGCCCGTCCGGGTTGTCGACCAGCGGCACCAGCACGGCGGCCGGCTTCAGCGGCATGATCGGTTGCAGGTCGGCATTGAGGCTGTGGTCGCCCCGTTCGCGCTTCGGGTCCTGCGGTTTCGGCGGACGGGCCGGCGGACGGCGCCGTCCCTCGAAGCGGCTCTCCACCCAGCGGCGGGTCGGTGTCCGGTTCACGATCGGGCCTCCAGCGTGCCGAGCGGAAAGAACGTCCCCTTGCTCCAGACGCCGAAAAAAAGCTCTCCGGCGATCTCCTCTTCCACCCCCCGGGCCACCAAATCGTAGTAGACTGCGCGGGCGATCCGCGCCTCCATGCCGCCGTCGAGGCGGACGTACGGCGACGGCTCGTCGGTGTCGGGATCGGTGAGGACGTGGAGCGAGTGCGCGTCGTCGACGGTAACCAGTTGGTCGACGTTGGTGCGCAGGGTCAGCACCTGGTCGCGACCGCTGCCCGCCTCGAACAGCTCGACCGCCAGGAACGGCGCATCGTCGACGCGAACCGGCCCCACCTCGGTGGGGGTCACCAGCCAATAGCGGCCGTCGTCGTCACGCGTCAACACGGACGCGAACAGGCAGACGAGCTCTTTGCGCAGGATGGGCGAGCCGTGGTAGTACCAGACGCCGTCGCGATCGATGCGCAGGTCTAGATCGGCGCACACCACCCGCCCCGCGGCCGCAGCCGGCGGCGGCGCGCCGGGCGCCGCGATCGGCGGAATGCCGCGGGCGGCATCGGCGGGGGGAGGCGCCAGGGCGGGGTCGGGACGGCGGCTTTTCATCTCTCCGTTCGGACAGGTCGGGCCAGGAGGCTTGGGGTGACGACACCAGCACCGCACACGCTCGATGCCGATGATACTGCGCTCATCGACTCCCTAGATCAACTCGGCGCGCGGATCGGTCAAGCGCGCGACGCGATCGCCGAGGTGATTTTCGGCCAGACCCGGGTGGTCGACGAAACCCTGATGACGCTGCTCGCGGGCGGCCACCTGTTGCTGATCGGCGTCCCCGGCCTCGGCAAGACCAAGCTGGTCGAGACCCTGGGCACGGTGTTCGGGCTGGAGGCGCGGCGGGTCCAGTTCACTCCCGACCTGATGCCGGCCGACATCCTCGGCTCCGAGGTGCTGGAGGAATCGGAGACCGGCCGGCGGTCGTTCCGGTTCATCGCCGGCCCGGTCTTCTGTCAGCTGCTGATGGCCGACGAGATCAACCGCGCCAGCCCGCGCACCCAGTCGGCGCTGCTGCAGGCGATGCAGGAGCACCGGGTCTCGGTGGCCGGCCACTACCACGGCCTGCCGACGCCGTTCCATGTGCTGGCCACCCAGAACCCGCTGGAGCAGGAAGGCACCTACCCGCTGCCGGAGGCGCAGCTCGACCGCTTCTTCATGCAGGTCGACGTCGACTATCCCGACGTCGACGCGGAGCGGCAGGTGATGGTGGCGACCACCGGTCCCCGCGACGCCCATCCGCGCCGGGTCATGGACGCCGACACGCTGTTGCAGGCACAGCGCGTCGTTCGCCAGCTCCCGGTCGGCGAGAGCGTCGTCGAGGCGATTCTGCGGCTGGTGCGGGCCGGCCGTCCCGAATCCAGCCCCATCGCGGTGGTGAGGGATCGCGTCTCGTGGGGGCCCGGACCGCGCGCCTCCCAGGCGCTGATGCGGGCGGTGCGGGCGCGGGCCGTCATCCAGGGGCGGCTGGCGCCGTCGGTCGACGACGTGCTGGCCCTCGCCCATCCGGTGCTCCGCCATCGCATGGCGCTGAACTTCGCCGCGCGCGCCGAGGGCGTGCGCGTCGGCGACGTCATCGACCTGCTGTGCGAACAGATCGCCTGAGCGCGGGCGTCCGCACGCCGGCCGGCGAATCGCCGCCGCTCCTGCGCGCCGAGGCGCTGGCGTCCACGCTGCCGCCGCTGCTGGTGGCCGCCGAACGCGTGGCGGCGACCGTCGCGCAAGGCGTGCACGGCCGCCGCCGGGTCGGTCAGGGCGAGACGTTCTGGCAGTTCCGGCCCTACCAGCCCGGCGATCCGACCCGCCGCATCGATTGGCGCCAGTCGGCGAAGTCGCAGCGGATCTACACCCGGCAGACGGAATGGGAGGCCGCGCAGAGCGTGTGGCTGTGGCGGGACGGGTCGGCCTCGATGCGCTACCGGTCGGCGGACCGCTGGCCGACCAAGGCGGAGCGGGCGGAGCTGCTGGCGCTGGCGATCGCATCGCTGCTGACGCGCGGCGGCGAGCGGTTCGCGCTGCTCGGCGACCGCCGCCCGCCGTCGACGGGGCGGGCGGCGCTGCGACGACTCGCCGTCGACATCGAGGTCGGCCGTTCCGCCGCCGCGTCCAGCCTGCCGGCGGTCGAGCCGCTGCCACGCCATGCCCGGATGGTGATGGTCGGCGACTTCCTGTCGCCGCTGTCCGAGATCGACGGCGCGGTCGGAGCCTTCGCCGAGCAGGGCCTCCGCGGCCATCTGGTCCACATTCTCGATCCCGCCGAGGAGACGCTGCCGTTCTCCGGGCGGGTGCTGTTCGAGGGACTGGAGCGGGAGCGGAGCGTGCCGTTCGGACGGGTCGAGACGATTCGCGACGGCTACCGCACGGCGATCGCCGCCCACGTCGACGGCCTGCGGGCGCTGGCGCGCCGCGTCGGTTGGATGGTCCTGACGCACCGCACCGATCAACCGCCGGAAACGACGCTGATGGCCCTGTTCCTGGCCTTGTCGCAGGCCACCGGGCGGTGACCGGATGCTGACTCTCGGCCCGCTGGTGTTTGCCGCGCCGTTCGCGCTCGCGGCGTTGCTGCTGCTGCCGGGACTCTGGTGGCTGTTGCGGCTGACGCCGCCGGCGCCGCGGCGGATCCCCTTTCCGCCGGTCCGTCTGCTCGCCGGCCTGTCCTCGACCGAGGAGAGCGCGGCGAGGACGCCACCCTGGCTGCTGCTCCTGCGCCTGGTGCTGGCGGTGGCGGTGATCCTCGGCGTCGCCCGTCCGCTGCTCAACGCCGGCGAGGAGCCGGCCGGATCGGGCCCGCTGGTGGTCATCGTCGACGATGGCTGGGCGGCCGGCCGCGACTGGCCGGCGCGGCAGGCGATGATCGGCACGCTGGTCGACGCGGCCGAACGGCAGCGGCGGGGCGTCGTGCTGGCGACCACCGCCGCGCCGGCGCAGGACACGCCGCGGCAGCCCGTGCGTCCGGTCGCCGCCGGCGAGGCACGACGGCAGGCCGACGGCCTGCAGCC
>JBHJOP010000036.1:0-3786 GCA_050329575.1 Rhodospirillales bacterium
AGCCGCGGCGGCAACTTCATCGATACCGCCAACTTCTACACCAACGGCACCAGCGAGAGCCTCGTCGGCGACTTCATCGGCGGAGAGCGCGATCGGTTCGTCCTCGCCACCAAGTACACCCTGAACATGAGGCCCGGCGACCCCAACGCCGGCGGCAACCACCGCAAGAGCATGGTGCGATCGGTCGAGGACAGCCTGAGGCGGCTGAAGACCGACTATATCGACCTCTACTGGCTGCACGCCTGGGATTTCACCACCCCGACCGACGAGGTGATGCGGGCCCTCGACGACCTCGTCCGCGCCGGCAAGATCCTCCATGTCGGCGCCTCCAACACGCCCGCCTGGAAGATCGCCCAGGCCAACACCCTCGCCGAACTCATGGGGTGGGCCCGCTTCGTCGCGTTGCAGGTGGAATACAGCCTCGCCGTCCGCGACGTCGAACGCGAGCTGCTGCCGATGGCACGCGACCTCGGGATCGCGGTGCTGCCGTGGTCGCCGCTGGCCGGCGGACTGCTCACCGGCAAGTACACGCTGCGGGACCTGCGCCGGCAGAAGGCGGAGGACGGCCAACCGTGGTTCGGTCCCGAAAACCGATCGCTGCTGCTTTCCGAATCGAGACTGAAGGTCGCCAACGCGGTGAAAGCGGTGGCGAAGGAGATCGGCCGTACGCCGGCCCAGGTGGCCCTCAACTGGCTGTTCACCCGCGACGGCGTCGTCAGCCTGATCCCGGGCGCACGGAAGCTGGAGCAGTTCGAGGACAATCTGGCCGCGCTGGATTTCGTCCTCGATCCGCCCCACCGCCAGCGGCTCGACACCGTCAGCGCCATCGAGCTCGGCTGCCCCTACGACGACATCTGCAGCAAGCAGGTTCAGGACCTGATCACCGGGGGCACCGTGGTCGCGGCGGCGGCCGAGGGGGGGCGCGTCGCTCCTCGCAAGTGCTGGGACCTCTCGAACGCGAAGACCTGGGACTGCAAGGTCCCGGGATACGACGTCGCCTGCGGCGCCTGACCCCGTCCTCCTCTCGGACGCCTCGCGCCCGGCGCGGCGACGCCCGTGCCGCCGCGATTCCTTTCTCGCAACCGCAAAAAAGGACGTTCCTGCAATCGCCCCGCCGATGCTACAATGGCGGGCGAATGCCGGAGACGGAGAATAAGCGAAGAAAGGGGGACCAGCCATGCAACTCAAGGTTCTCGCCATCGTGCTCGCGGGCGGAGAAGGAACCCGCCTCTACCCGTTGACCAAGGAGCGCGCGAAGCCGGCGGTGCCGTTCGGCGGCAAGTATCGGATCGTCGATTTCGTGCTCAGCAATCTCGTCAATTCGGGCATCTATTCGATCTACGTCGTCATCCAGTTCCGCAGCCAGTCGCTGCTGCAACACCTCAGCGACGGCTGGTCGTTCAGCGGCATCCTCAAGCACGAGTTCATCGTGCCGGTCCCGGCCCAGATGCGCTCGATGGGCAAGGACTGGTATCGCGGCACCGCCGACGCCATCCACCAGAACATCAACCTGATCGAGCAGTCGGCCCCCGACATCGTCGCCGTGTTCGGGGCGGACCACATCTACCGCCAGAACATCCGCCAGATGATCGAGTTTCACGAACAGAAGCGGGCCCACGTCACCGTCGCGGCGATCCCGGTCGACAAGAAGTTCGCCAAGGACTTCGGCGTCCTCGAGGTCACGCCCACCGGTCGCATCGTCGGCTTCCACGAGAAGCGGGCCGATGCGCCGACCATTCCGGGCGATCCCAACCGGGTGCTGGCGTCGATGGGCAACTACGTCTTCTCCACCGACATGCTGATCAAGATGGTGGAGGAAGACCAGCTCGACGAGGAGAGCTCCCACGACTTCGGCAAGAACATCCTCCCGAAGGCGGTCAACACGGCGGAGATCTTCGCCTACGATTTCATGACCAACGAGATTCCGGGCGAACCGATGGGCAAGCTGCCGTACTGGCGGGATGTCGGGACCCTCGAGGCCTATTACGACGCCAACATGGACATCCGCGCCATCGACCCGGAATTGAACCTGTTCAACCGCAAGTGGCCGCTGCGCACCGCAGGCTATTCCGACCCGCCAACCAAGTTCGCCTTCGACGAGGAGAACCGGCGCGGCCATGCCATCGACTCGGTGGTCGCCGGCGGCTGCATCATTTCCGGCGGTACGATCCGGGACTCGGTGATCGGCCGCCACGTCTACGTCCATGCCGGCGCCGAGGTCGACGGCTGCATCGTCTTCGACTACTGCGACATCGGCCGCCGCGCCAAGCTGCGCCGCTGCATCCTGGAGAAGAACGTGCGGATCCCGGAGGACGCGGTGATCGGCTTCGATCCGAAGGAAGACGCCAAGCGCTACCACGTCACCGACAGCGGCCTGGTGGTGGTCGAGGGCGTGCGCTCGGCCGTGACGCTGACGACGATGGCGCTGTAGCCGCCGCGCTCGGGCCGGCGGGCCGATCGGCCCCCCGCCCGGCGTCGTCTCAGCGTTTCTTCTTCTCCGGGACGCGGACCAGGGCGAAATCGGGCGGACAGTAGGGCTCGCCGTTCTCCCGCCACAGCGGGGGTACCGTGTCCGCGGCCTGCCAGAACAGCGCCCGGGTGTCGGCGCAGACGCACGGCTTGAATTGACAGGCGCCGGCCAGGGCGGGGCTCGCCTCCCGGTCGGCGGCGCAGCCGGCGAGCGCAGCGGCGAGCACGACCGCCGCCGCCCATGGACGTCCCGCGCGAACCGCTGTCGCCATCGCCGCTCCTCCGTCGCCCCGCCGCCGCCGATCGTCGGCCGACCAGTTTCGCCACCGACGGCGCCGAGTTCAAGGCCCCGACGCGCCGCTCCGAGGTTTTCGCGGCGGCGATCCTTCCCCATATAGCCGGCGAACGGTCCGTCACCGAGGGGGTCACGCCCATGAGCCCTGTCCGTCGTTGCCCGAGGGGGTCCACCGCGATCGCGGCCGCCGCCCTCGCGATCATCGCCGTGCTGGCGGCGGGCGCCCCTGCCGCCGACACCGCCCCCCTCGGCGCGTTCTTCGGCACCTTCGCCGGACGGACGCTGATGCCGATGGGCGAGGCGCGCAACCGCGATCTGCAGGTGGCCATCCGCCCCTACGGCGCGTTCGGCTTCTCCGTCGAGTGGCGAACGACCATCGATGCGTTCGGCAATCGGCCGCGCGAGCGGATGCAGACGCTCGACTTCGAGCCCACCCGTCGTCCCGGCATCTACACGGTCGCGCGCGGCGACGGCGGCAGTGCCGACGGACCGGCCGAGGGCGAGCCCTACGCCTGGGCGCGCCTCGCCGGCGCCACCCTCACCGTCGGCGTGCTGACCGTCGACGATCGCGGCGACTACGTCGTCCAGAGCTACGATCGCACGCTCACTGCCGACGGCATGGCGCTCAGCTTCCACCGGGTCCGCAACGGGCGCATCGAGCGCCAGCTCAGGGCGACGCTGAAGCGGATCGGCGACTGAGCGGGCGGCAGCCCGGACCGTCGCGGACCGCAAAGGGATTGCGCCGCCGCCGCGGCGTCGTGATACAAATGACGATGCTCTGCCCCCGGTCCGGCCGCCGCCGCCGAGCGGTGGTTGTCGATCGGAACGGACACCGACCATGGAGACACGGCTGTCGATCCGCGCCCTCCTGATCCGGATGTCGCTCCTGGCGGCGGTCGTCGCGGCGCTGATCTGGGTGTTCGCGGGCGACCACGGCACCACCCCGCCGACGGTCCCGACGCCGCCGCGGATCGAGACCCTGAGGGAGGACGGGCCGGCACCGCCGCCGCCGTCGGTCGACA
>JBHJOP010000049.1:0-20934 GCA_050329575.1 Rhodospirillales bacterium
GGCAAGACCGGAACCTCGCAGGTTCGCCGGATCAGCAAGGCGGAGCGCGAGGCAGGCGTGATCAAGAACGAGGACCTGCCGTGGGAGCGCCGGGATCACGCGCTGTTCGTGGGCTACGCGCCGTTGCGCGCGCCGCGGTACGCGGTCGCGGTCCTGGTCGAGCACGGCGGCGGCGGCTCCGCGGTCGCCGCACCGATCGCCCGCGACATCCTCTACGCCGCCCAGAAGCTGGACGTGCTGCGACCCCGCGACGGTGGTAACGAAGATCGGTCGGCGGCGGCCGCCGTCCTTCTCGGGGACGACGGATCGGGATGAGCGAACGATGAGCCTCAACGCCTTCGATCGCCAGCACCCGTCGATGGGTCAGAAACTGTGGCAGATCCGGTGGCTGTTCGTGACGTTGATCTGCATCGCCGGCGGCGTGGGGGCGACGATGCTGTATTCGGCCGCCAATGCCAGCCTCGATCCCTGGGCGTCCCGCCACCTGATCCGCTTCGCGGTCGGCCTCCTGTTGATGGTGGGGATCGCGTTGACCGATATCCGACTGTGGCTCAAGCACGCCTATCTGTTCTACGCCGGCGCGCTTGCGCTGCTGGCGGCCGTCGAGATCGTCGGTTCGGTGGGGATGGGGGCGCAGCGGTGGATCGATCTCGGGGTGATCAATCTGCAACCCTCCGAACTGATGAAGATCGCCGTGGTGCTCGCCCTCGCCCGCTACTTCCACGGCGCGACCGTCGAAGACGTCGGACGACCGCTGTACCTGGTGGCGCCACTGCTGCTGGTGGCGGCGCCGGCCGCCCTGGTGCTGCGTCAACCCGACCTGGGAACGGCACTGATGCTGGTGCTCGCAGGCGGCGCGATGTTCTTCATCGCCGGGGTGCGGCTGTGGATGTTCGCGGTGGTGGCGGTGGCGGCGCTGGGAGGCGCGCCGCTGGTCTGGAGCCTGCTGCACGACTACCAGCGTCAGCGGGTGTTGACCTTCCTCGACCCGGAGAGCGATCCGTTGGGAACCGGCTACCACATCATCCAGTCGAAGATCGCGCTTGGGTCCGGAGGACTGTTCGGCAAGGGGTTCATGCAAGGCAGCCAGAGCCACCTCAATTTCCTGCCCGAGAAGCAGACGGACTTCGTGTTCACCATGCTGGCCGAGGAGTTCGGCCTGGTCGGCAGCCTCGGGTTGCTCGGCCTCTATACCCTGATCCTCGCCTACGGCTTCGCCATCGCCATCGCCTCGCGCAGCCATTTCGGGCGGCTGCTGGCGCTCGGCGTGATGATCACCTTCTTCCTCTACCTGTTCATCAACGTCGCGATGGTGATGGGCCTGATCCCGGTGGTCGGCGTGCCGTTGCCGCTGGTCTCCTACGGCGGGACGGCGATGGTCACGCTGATGTTCGGGTTCGGGCTGGTGATGTCGGTGTACGTCCACCGCGACGTCGTTATCGGCCGCCGCGCCGGCGATGGCCCCTGAAGCGCCGCCGCGCCAGCATATCGACAAGTGCCACGCCGTTTGCTAAACAACCCGTCCCGTGGCGCGGGCGCATAGCTCAGTTGGCAGAGCAGCTGACTCTTAATCAGCGGGTCCGAGGTTCGAGCCCTCGTGCGCCCACCATGGGTTCAGGGGCGTCACGGCGACCGGTCGGCAACACCTCGTCCTGACCAGGGCGAGGGTGCCGACCGCCACCGCCGTCGATGGCGCCGAGCGCGCTCATTCCGGCCGACGCGTCGTTTCCGTTCCCCCCGTGAGGGTCCGCGTGCGCCTAATCCTCAAGGCCATCGGCGGCGCGCCGCTGCTTGGCGGCGGCCCGACGGCGTTTCGCTTCCAGCCGCCGGATGCGGGACGCCATCGTCGGGACCGTCGCAGCGCGCATCCGCGGCGGTATCGCGGCGCGGCCGATGAGCGCGGCGAGACGGTCGCGCGCGTCCCGGCGGTTGGCTTCGCGGGTCCGGTGGCGTTGAGCGGTGATCACCAGCACGCCGTCGCGGGTCAGGCGCCGACCCGCCAGCCTTTCCAGCCGCAGCCGCACGCCGTTGGGCAGCGATGGCGAGTGCCGGACATCGAAGCGGATCCGCACCGCGGTCGCGACCTTGTTGACATTCTGGCCACCGGGACCCGAGGCGCGAACGAAGCTCTCCTCGATCTCGCCGTCGTCGATGGCGATCCGGGGGCCGATCACGAGCATCGCCGTCCCTCCCGAGACATGGGCGCCGGCCAGCATGACGTCCGGGGACGAGGATGGCCATCGGCCGCACGGCACGAGCACCCCGCCTCGCGATCACTCGCAGCATCTCCGGCGGCGCTGACAGCCGTCGCGAGCCTGGCTCGCGAACTGCGATCCAGCCGACCGTCGAGGGTCGGCTGGATCCGCGGCCAGCCGTGCGGCTCGGCTCGGGGTCGCCGCCAGTCGCCGCTGCCGGCGACGCCCACCCGTCGTTTATCCGATCTTGATGGTTCGCGGCTTCGTGTCCTCGGCCTTCGGCAGCACCAGCGTCAACAGCCCGTCGTTCATTTCGGCGGAGATCTTCTCCTGATCGATCTTGCTCGACAGGCTGAAGCTCCGCTTATAGGGGCCGACGTTGTACTCGGTGTAGACCGGATCGAGAGTTTCGTACTTCGAGAAATCGATCCTGCCTTCGACCGCGAGAACGTTCTTCTCGATCTTGATCTCGACGTTTTCCTTCTGAACCCCCGGCATCTCCATGACGACGGTCAGCGCCGACTCGTCCTCGAAGATGTCGGTGTTCGGAACGTAGAAGCGCGCCGGGATGGTCGCTTCCTCGGTCTTCTCGACCTCGCGCTTCTTCTGCACCTGCAGCTGCTGTTGTCCAGTCATGGCCAATCCTCCGGGTCGATCCTTGCGGGTTTCGCTATCCCGCGCTCAGCCGATGGCGATCGCGCGGGGTTTGTCGCTCTCGGCGCGGGGAATGAACAAGGCGAGAATCCCGTCTCGGTATTCCGCCTTGATATGCTCCGAGTCGATGTGCACGGGGACCGAGAGGGTGCGGTCGAAGGAGCCGGAGATGCGCTCGCGACGGTGGACGCTGGCGCCCCGCTTGTAGTCGACCACCTTTTCGCCGGATATGCGGATACGGTTCTCCTTGGCCTCGACCTTCAGCCGACTACGGTCGATCCCCGGCAACTCAACGATGGCGACGAAGTTGTCGCCTTGCTGAAAGATGTTAATCGGCGGAAAGGCGCCGCCGGCCCCCGTCAGGCCCCCCAGCCAGTCACTGGTGAAGCGGGATTCCAGCGCACGCTGCAGGGCCAGCAGGGCCCCGAACGGATCTCGTGACGGTGCAAACATGGTCATCCTCCTGTCGAGCGATAACAGCCTTGGGCTCCCGCGCCGGGCCGCCCGCGTGTTCAGTTAATCGGCATCCGGCCGGCGTCAACCCCGCCGTCATCGACAGGCGGAGCCTCGGCGCCGGCTACCGGCGACCGCGAGGCCAAGCGGCGCGAGCGGCGATCAACGGCGCCAGCATCATCAGTTCGGCGAGCTCGGCATTGGAGATGTGGGTCGAGAAGCCCCTTCCCCAGGGTGGCGCGAACGCGCGCCAGCCCCATTCCCAGGCGAAGCGGCGCAGAAACACGGCCAGCAGCGCGACTTCCGGGTCGCAGTCCGCGCAGATATCGGCGATCACCCCGCGCAGCGTCAGTAGCACCTTGCGGAACGCCATCAGGTCGGTGCGGAAGCGACCGCCGGCCGCGGTCACCGCGTCGTCCATCAGGCCGGCGAGCCACGACAGGCCGCCCCACGGGCGTCCATCCGGGAGGCGGCCGAGGCTGCGGGCGACGACGGCGCGCAGCGCCTCGCCGTCGATGCGTCCGTCCGACAGCGCGGTGATCGCCGCGGCGATGCGGGGCGCGTCGCCGGCGACGGTGCCGAGCAGGATCTGGGTGAGGGCGACGAGGTCGTCCTTCGAAAGCCGGCCGACCAGACTCCAGTCGAAGATGGCGAGCTCTCCCTCGCCGGTGACCATCAGATTGCCGGCATGGGGATCGGCGTGGAACAGCGTCTCGGGGTCCGGCGACCAGATCGGCCGGGCGATCAATGCCGCGACGACCAAGTCGGCGAGACGCCGGCGAGACGCCGCGTCGAGCACGCCCTCGACGTCGGTGACCTTGCGGCCGTCGATGCGAGCCATCGCTGTCAGTCGCGGCGTCGAGAACGGAAACACCTCCGGAACGATCACCGAGTCCATGGCGACGTAGGCGGCGCGGCCGGCCCGCAGGTGTTCCTGCTCGCGGTCGGGGCGCACCTCGAGGGCCAGCAGCTCGCGCACCTGTGCGAACGTCTCCTCGTAGGCGATCGTCGGCAGATCGAGGCGCCGGCAGTTGTCGTCGAGGCGGGCACCGATCGCCTGCAGCAGGTCTAGCTCGGCGTCGAGCCGCGCCTCGATCCCCGGCTTGAGCACCTTGAAGACGCCGCGGCGAGGCCGCGCGGCGGCGCTCTCCCACCACACGAACGGGACGACGACGGCGACGCTGGCCTCGGCCAGGGGCGGACCATCGAGGGTGATGCCGATCGAGGCGAGCGGTCCCAGCTCGCGCTCCAGCGTCGCCCGCAGCCGACCATCGCCGTCGGCAACCGGGGACATCGTCTCCAGGTGTTGCAGCAGCCCGCGCAGGCGCGGCGGCAGCCGGCGGTCACGGGCCAGCACTTGGCCCAGCTTGTGCAGCGCCGGACAGTGGCGGGCGAGTGCCACCAGCCGCGCATCGGTCGGCGTGCTGCTGGGGAGGCTCAGCTGTTCGGCCAGGATCCAGGCGGTGCGCGCCGGTTCCAAGCCGGCGAGAAAGACCGCAAGACCATCGGCGACCGCCGGCCGGTAGCGGGCGAGTTCATCCGGAACGATGCCGGCGAGATCGAGGCCGTCGATGAAGTCCTGCCAGTCGGCCATGGTGGGTCGGGCACATCGATTGCTGGTCCCCCGCTGGGCGGGCGGACAGGCCAGTGTCGCCCTCTATTTTGTCGCCCCGATTGCTCGCGCAAGAGATCATCCGCACCGCCGATGACAACAGGCGCTGACAGGCGCGAGGCAGGGCGACCAGGTTGCGAGCTCGTGCCGCGCGGGAGCGGACGTCAACGGCTGTCGACGTCCGCTCCCGCGCGAGCGGCGAGTCCTCCAGACGAGAACAGCGGTAGGAACGCCGGCGGGGTCCTTGTCGCTGCGCCGGACGATGCGCCCGAACTCGCCGGTTTTCATCTCCCGATCCGTTTTCCGCCTCGCCGGGCACGCATCGCTCTGCCATAGCGAGACCCGACACATCGGCCCGCAGGAGCTCACCCGCGAATGTCTCCGCCGTCTAATTCAGGAACGGACTCGGGCAGACCGAACCGTCACAGGCGCGGGGATTGAGCAACAACTCGGCGCCTTGGAGCCCGTCCTGCATCTCCTTCAGTGACGTCTTCGCTTGCTGGATCTGGCGGCGCACCACCGGATTGGGCGTCCGCGCGGCTTCCAGCGCCGCGAACGTCTCCTCGATCTGCTCGTCGAGGCGTGCAATCCGCTCTCCGAGCGCACGCTCGAGCTCTCCGGACGTCGTCGGGGGCGTCTTGGCCTGTTCCCGCAAGTCCGCAGCCAGTTTCTCGAAGGCGTCCGCCGTCTCGTGCAGTTGCGACGCGAGCGCGCCCAGCCGCGGGTCGAGCGAGATCCGGTTGGCGGAGTCGCGAACCTTCTGCACGGCCGGCAACAGCAGTCCGATCAACACCGCAATGACGGCGATCACGACCAGCAACTCGATCAGCGTGAAGCCCTTCTGATCGGGCCGACCACAGACCCGGTCAAGCGTCGACAGGGGATGCCCCCCTCTGTCTGCTCGCAATTGGGTCAACATCGTTCCACTCCTCCTCGCCTTCCTGTTGAACGGTCAGGGGCTCGAACCCCTATTCGTTACAATTAATTCTTAATCTTAACTGAAATGGCCGTCCACCGCCACTGCCCAAGGGTTGCAAAACGTCACGCAATCACGGGGCGTTGAGCAGTCGAAGTCGGGGGGAGGGCGCTGGCCGGGCCAAGAAGGGGCTGGCCCGGCCTCACCGTCGTCGCCTATTCGGCGCCGTCGACCGGGTGGCCGCGGCGCGGCAGCCGCTGTTCGGCGTTGACCGGTTTGCAGTTGGCGTAGAACGTCGTCGTCGCCGGCCAGTCGGAGAACAGACCGATGATTCCGACGTCCTGGGCGAGCACGTCGATCGTGCGCAGGATGTCGCCGTCGTTCTCGAGCACATCCAGCGTCGTCAGATAGTAGAAGCCCTGGCCGCCCTCCAGAACGTCCTCGACGATTCGCCCGGAGCGCTCCGTCGTCCACGAGATGATGTCGAGACCGGCGCTGGTCGCCCTTCTCGCGTAGGCCGACGGCACGATCATGCCGTTCGGTCGGGACTGCAGCAAGACCGGCATCGGCGGCGCGATGATGTTGACGCCGCGGCGCTTGAGCCGGCGGAACTCGGACAGCGGCGGCGGGTTGGTCGCCAGATCTCCGACGTTGCGGCCGTCGAGGAACACCGCCTGCTCACCGAACTCCGGGAACTCGTCGATCCAAAGCAGCACGTCGTCGAGATTGAACGACTGCGCCCACACGTGCCGTGGGTCGATGCCGGCGAGGATGTACTCGCGAATCATCTTGCGAGCGTAGCTCTGCTGGTCGAGGGCCGTGCCTGCGAAGCCGACCTGTGGATCGGGTCCCTTCAGCTCCGGCGTGAAGCCGGCACCGAGCTGGCGGATCAGTTTGATGCTCTCGGCATGGGTGAGCAGCGTGCCGCCGGTGGTGTAGAGGTCGGTGCGGAACGGGGCGGTGCCGCCGACGTAACCCTCGAGCGTCTTGGCGTTCCGATCGGAAGCGTCCATCTTGCCGTTCAGCGACTTGAACTCGGCCAGCGTGAGGTCGCTGGCGCAGCACTTGATCGCGGGGCCGTTGAGCAGCTCGCCGCTGATCGGATCGACTTCCGGCGGCACCGTGCACTTGGCCGCGAGATCCTCGCGCAGCACGATGTCGGTGGTCGTATGGAGGTCGCACTGGGCGTGGCGGCAGACGAGTTCGGCGTCCTTGGTGAAGGTGACGTCGCACTCGATGATGCCGGCGCCCATCGCCGCCGCCGCCTCGTAGGACTCCTTGGTGTGCTCCGGGAACTGCAGCGCAGCCCCGCGGTGGCCGATCGAGAACAGGTGCGACTTGTAGCGTTTGGTGGTGGCGGCGCACTGGGCCAGTTCGTCCTTCAGTGGCCCGGGGCTCATCTGGTCGACGAGGTACAACGGCCGCGGCCCGAGTTGCACGCTGTCGGCGTGGACGGCCGGCGCAAGCGCGGCGACCGCGAACGCGGCGGCCAATACGGCGGATGACAGTCTCACGATGATCTCTCCCCCATCTCGGAGTGTCGGTTGGCGATCGCCAACCCTAACCGCCATCGATGTCGTCCCGGTGACCCGTCGCTTTCACTTTCATGAACAATCGATGCAGGTAGCCGCCCCGCTAACGCAGCACCACGGTCTTACTGCCGTTGAGGAGGATGCGGTGTTCGACGTGGAAGCGGACGGCCCGCGCGAGCACCATGTTCTCGATGTCGCGGCCGACCCGGGCCAACTCCTCCGGCCCGTAGGTGTGGTCGACCCGCTCGACCGCCTGCTCGATGATCGGCCCCTCGTCGAGCTCGGCGGAGACGTAGTGGGCGGTGGCGCCGATCAGCTTCACCCCTTGGGCGTGCGCCTGCTGGTAGGGCCGCGCACCCTTGAAGCCGGGGAGGAACGAGTGGTGGATGTTGATGCAGCGGCCGCGCAGCCGTTCGGCCAGCGCCGGCGACAGCACCTGCATGTAGCGGGCGAGGACCACCAGGTCGATCTGCAGCTCGCCGACCAATCGCAGGACCTGGGCTTCCTGCTCCGGCTTGGTTTCGGGGGTGATCGGCAGATGATGGAACGGAATACCGTGCCACTCGGCGAGGGGAGCAAGGTGGGGATGGTTGGAGACCACCGCCGGGATCTCGACCGCGAGATCACCGGTCCGGAAGCGGTAGAGGAGGTCATTGAGGCAGTGGTCGAAGCGGGAGACCAGGATCAGCAGCCGCTCCTTCCGCTGGGCGTCGTGCAGGCCCCAGACCATCTGGAAGCGCTCGGCGATGCGCGAGAACCTGTGGGCGAAGTCCTCGACCGCCGGCGTGAACGGGCCGGCGCTGAACACCGTGCGCATGAAGAACCGCTTCGAGCTCGGATCGCCGAAGTGGGAGGACTCGGTAATGAACGCGTCCTGGTCGGCGAGAAATCCGGCGACAGCGGCGACGATGCCGCGCGCGTCGGGGCAGGAAATGGTGAGGATGTAATGCTTCTCGTCGTCGGCGGTCATCGGTCGTTCCCTATACCGGTAGGGATTAACGTCGACTTACCCGCATCGGCGCCGCCGCGGCTCACGCGGAACCGACCGTTCCGCCGCGACGCGGATCCCCGGCACCCTCGAAACCGCCCTCCGCCCCGCGGCGGACGGCATGGACGCCGCCGAAGAACATGTTCAACTCGGGCCAGCGGTCGACGACCGCCAAGGGGCGGGCGAAGGCCTCGACCTCGGAATCCCGGTATCCCGGCTCGATGCTCAGCTTGTCGTCCTCGACATGGATCCGTGGTGCAGCCACCGCCTCAATCAGCGGCATCGCGAACACCAGTCGGTCGAGCAACACCTGCAGGACGGCGGTGCGGATACGATTGGACCCGCCCGAGCCGAGTGCCGTGATCGAGCCGTCACGGTCGAGCACCAGGGTCGGCGCCATCATCGAGCCGATGCGGACGTCCTCCGGCCAGCGGTGGAACCCGTGCGGGTTGATGTCCTCCTCGCCGAGGACGTTGTTGAGCACGATGCCGGTGTTCGCAATGACATGGCCCGAGCCTTCGCCGTTGGACAACGACAGGCTGGCGGCGTTGCCGGCGGCGTCGATGACGCTGATGTGGGTGGTGCCGCGCGGCGCCGGCGGGTGACCGAGGACCCGCGCCCGATAGGCGGCGATCAAGGTCGGGTCGAGCAACGTGTCGGCCACGGTCTCGGTCGTGAGCTCGTGCAGGCGCCGTTCCAGACGAGCCCGATTGGTGAGCCGCATCACCTGCGCCAGCCGGCCGAGGTAGGCTGCACTGCCGAACGGCAGCACTGCGGGATCGAGATCGCGGAGCAGTTCGAGGGCAAAGGCGATCAGGATGCCACCGGTCGACGGCGGCGGATTGAGCTGCAGGCGGGCGGACAAAACGTCGACGGCCAGCGGTGTCCGCCGTTCGACCCGGTAGCCTTTCAGGTCCTCGGCGGTGAGCCAACCGCCGCCCCCTCGGCAGTCGTCGACGATGCGACTCGCGATCTCGCCACGGTAGAACAGGTCCGCCCCCTCGATCGCCAGAACCTCGAGGGTCTCGGCAAGGTCCCGCTGGAGCAGCATCTCGCCCTCGCCGAGAGGCCGGCCGGGATGATCGCGGCTTTCGAACAGCGCCCGGCTCGCCGGGGTGCTCAGCAGGATCGCACCGACGACACCCATCATGTAGGCCTGCATCCGGTCGACGCGGACGCCAGTACGGCCGAGTTCGACCGCCGGCGCGACGATGTCACGCATCGGCATCGATCCGAGGTCACGATGGATCTCGAAAAGACCCCGGACGATCCCCGGGGTGGCGATCGAGCCCATACCGATGTGAAACTCCTGGCGGGTCGGCCCGAAGTCGGCGTGGACCGGGAAGAAATCGACCTCGCCGGCGCGGGCCCGCGACCTTGGCGTCTGCGGAACGAAGTCGTAGGCGATGGTGCGGCCCTGATGGCGACCTCGGCCGGGGCGGGCAAGCAGAAACCCGCCGCCGCCCAGTGAGGCGAGCACCGGCTCGGCGACGCACGCCGCGCACATCGCCGCCAGCGCCGCGTCGAAGGCGTTGCCGCCTTCGGCAAGCACCACGGCGGCGGCGCGGCTGGTCTCGGCGTGCCCGGAGGCGACGGCGCCCTTGCTGGTCATGAGTTCGCGTGCCGTGTCGGCGGTGCAGGTGGAAGCCCCGGCGGTGGGTAGCCCTTGCAGCGGCCAGTGTCAACCGACGCGTCACCCGCGCTCCTCGTTGACAGCGGTGGGGTTGAGCACCATCATCAGGTGAGGTGATCGATACGACCGACGATGCCCCCCTCTACAGAGGCTCCCGTGGACCGATGTGCATAGGAAAGCACCCGATCGTCTCGGCGACAGTAGTCTGTGTGCTCGCCGGGCTCGCCGCGACGCCCGCCACGGCCGTCGCCCAGGACGACCGGAATGGCGTCGTCAACGCCGTCGCGTTCGAGCTGGTGACCAAGGACATCCCTGTGATCGTGCGGACGCTCGACAACACCGACGAGAACCTGGTGATCAAGAGAGAGTTCGCCACGGCGTTGGCGGCCGCCGGGTACCGTGTGGTCGGTGCCGACACGCGGCTGGTTCTCAGCTTCGAGAGCCGGGAAGAGATCAGCGTTGGACCGGCGCCCCGGCCTGATACGACGATCCGCCTGCGTGATCGCGAGAGCCGTCTCAGCACCCCCGAGCAGCGTAACATCCCGACCATCATCGAGACGCCGCGACAGCGGACCCAGGTCTTCCACCCGAGCCGCTTCCGAATCGAGGCCACCCTCGACGACCGCACCACCGGCACGCGTCTGTGGCAAGGGTGGGCGGTCGCCGACATGGGCGATGGCAACCGTCTCGCCCTCGCCCAGGCCATGGTTCCGGCGCTCGTTGACGCACTCGGCCAAACGGTCCGCGAACAGGCGTTCGTGGTGCCGTCCGCGCCCGGTCGCTGAACGGCACGAGAGCGCGCTTCCGCGCCGCTTGTTGACAGCTGGCCCCGCAGACTCGATCATTCCGAGCGGGCGACATGCCGCCACTGTGGCGGCTCGACACCGCAGGCCGCGCCACCCCGTTTCCCCGGGAAAGGACGATCATGGTGTGCTCTCCGCTGTGGCTCGGCTTCGCTGCCGTGGTGGCGCCGGCGAGGGGCGGTCGGCAACGGCCTGCCACCGATTCCGATACCCGATGACCGGATTGGTCGCGAAATGGCGATGAGCCCGCCTATCGACAAGGCCCTGCTGCCGGCGGGAATGACCGACGCATTGCCGCCGCACGCCGCTTTCGAGGCGGAGACGGTTGAGCGGCTGATGGTGACGTTTGCGTCCTACGGATACGAGCGGGTGAAACCGCCACTGATCGAGTTCGAAGACAGCCTGCTCGCCAGCGGTGATGCCGCCCTGGGCGCCCAGGCGTTCCGCCTGCTGGACCCGGAATCGCGCCGCATGCTGGCGCTGCGGCCCGACATGACCCTGCAGGTGGCGCGGATCGCCACCTCGCGCCTCGCCGCCCGGCCGCGGCCGCTCAGGCTCAGCTACGCCGGCCAGGTGGTCCAGGTCAAAGGCTCCCAGCTCCGTCCGGAACGCCAGTTCGGCCAGGTCGGGGCGGAGATCATCGGCGCGGCGGCGCCCGCCGCCGACGCCGAAGTGATCCTGATGGCGGCGCAGGCCCTCGCGGAACTGGGGCTCGCCGACCTGACGGTGGACCTCGGACTGCCGACCCTGGTCCCCGCGCTGCTCTACGGTCGGGATTTCGACTCGGAGATAGCGGCCCGGCTGAGAGCCGTCCTCGATCGTAAGGACATGGTCGAGGTCGGCGCGATGGCGGCGTGGATCGGGGCCGAGACGGCGGCGTTGCTGGCCCGCTTGGTGGCGGCGACCGGTCCGGCCGACGAAGCCCTCGCCGTGCTCATGGCGGCCGCGGTCCCCGCTGCCGCCGAGGTGGAGAGGGAGGCGCTCGCGGCGGTGGTCGCGAGCGTGCGGGCGGGAGCGCCCGAGCTCCGGTTGAGCATCGATCCGGTCGAGAATCGAGGCTTCGAATATCACACCGGCGTGACGTTCACCCTGTTCGCACCCGATGTCCGCGGCGAACTGGGCCGCGGCGGCCGGTACTTCGCCGGCAACGGCGACGGCCGCGGCGAGCCGGCCACGGGGGTGACCCTGTTCATGGACTCGGTGCTGCGGGCGATCCCGGCGTCCAAGCGGTCGTCGCGCCTGTTCCTTCCGCACGGCACCGGCGTCGACGAAGGGCGGCGTTTCCGGCGGGCGGGCTGGATCACCGTCGCCGGGCTGGAGGTCGCGGCCGAACCGGAGGCGGAGGCCCTGCGTCTCGGCTGCAGCCATGTGCTGATCAAGGGAGACATCCGCGCCGTGCAGCCGCCGCGGCGACAGGCAGACAGGGGATAGCACGGAATGGCCAACGTGGTGGTAGTCGGCTCGCAGTGGGGAGACGAGGGCAAGGGAAAAATCGTCGACTGGTTGTCCGAGCGCGCCGACGTGGTGGTGCGGTTCCAGGGCGGCCACAACGCCGGCCACACGCTCGTCATCGATGGGATCACCTACAAACTGAGCCTGCTGCCGTCGGGGGTGGTGCGTCGCGGCAAGCTGTCGATCATCGGAAACGGGGTCGTCCTCGACCCGTGGGCGCTGCTCGCCGAGATCGAGGTCCTGCGGGGACAGGGGGTCGCCGTGAGCCCCGCCAACGTCCGCATCGCCGAAAACGTTCCCCTGATCCTGCCGTTGCATCGCAATCTCGACAAGGCCCGGGAGACCGCCCTCGGGACGTCCAAAATCGGCACCACCGGCCGCGGTATCGGCCCCGCCTACGAGGACAAGGTCGGCCGCCGCGCCATCCGCCTCGGCGACCTCGCCGATACCCAGGTGCTCGCCGAGAAGCTCGACGCCCTGCTCGTCCACCACAACGCTCTGCTGCGAGGGCTGGCGATGGCGGAAATCGATCGCGATCGGCTGCTCGCCGATCTCGCGGCGATCGCGCCCCGCGTTCTGCCCTTCGCCGACACCGTATGGAAGACCCTCGACGAGGCACGCCGGGCCGGCAAGCGCATCCTGTTCGAGGGCGCCCAGGGCACCATGCTCGATATCGACCATGGCACCTATCCGTTCGTGACCTCGTCGACCACGGTCGCCGGTCAGGCGGCGGCGGGGTCGGGATTGGGGCCGAGTGCGATCGGCTACGTGCTCGGCATCACCAAGGCCTACACCACTCGCGTCGGCAGTGGCCCGTTCCCGACCGAACTCACCGATGCGGTCGGCCGGACTCTCGGCGAACGCGGCCGCGAGTTCGGTACGGTAACCGGCCGGCCACGGCGCTGTGGCTGGTTCGACGCGGTGCTGGTGCGCCAGGCGATCAAGCTCAACGGCATCCGCGGCATCGCGCTGACCAAGCTCGACGTGCTCGACGGGTTCGACACGATCAAGGTGTGCACCAGCTATCGCCTCGACGGCGCGATCCTCGATCACCTGCCGGCATCGACCGTCGGTCAGTCGCGGATCCAGCCGGTTTTCGAGACCATGGAGGGCTGGTCCGAAAGCACGCACGGCGCCCGCTCTTGGGCCGACCTGCCCGCGACCGCCGTCAAGTATGTCCGCCGCATCGAGGACCTGATCGAGGCGCCGGTGCATCTGCTGTCGACCAGCCCCGACCGGCTGGACACCATCACCGTCCGCGATCCGTTCGTCGACTGACCGCCCAGCGCCGCGTCCGCGGCCCCACCGCCGACTCCGTCGGCGGCTTAATGCATTCGCAAGGCGGCCGCCGATAGTCTGCCAGAAACGGGCCGAACCGCGCGGCCGTCCTGAAGGAACCAGCGGCGATGGCAGCGGCAGACGGAAACGACACGGGGGCGCCCACCGGCACCGGCGGCAAGCCGGTCTCGCTGCACCAGCGCTTCGATATCGATCCGTCCGCGCCACTCGTCGATCTCGACCGTCCGTCGGCACCGGCCTTCGCGGTCGCAGACCGCCGTCTCGCCGACGGCGGCCTGTTTGCGTTCATCTGCGAGACGGAGCTGCCGATCCGCAGCGAGGCCGCCGCCCTGCTCAAGGGCACGGACGTACCCGGCCTCCTGCCGCTCGTCGACTTCGGGCCGGTGGACTGGCCGCCGCTGCAGCGCCAGTGCTTGGCGGTGGTCTATCGACGACCGCGTGGGGGCTCGATCGCCGATCTCCGTGTCCGCAAGCAGGCGGCGATCGTCGATCACGACATTCCGCGCCGCATTCTGCAGCCGCTGCTGCGGGCGTTGCGGGCGATCGAACGGCTCGGCCTGACCCATCGTTCGATCCGCCCCGACAACCTGTATTTCATCGACGAGGAGCGGGAGGAACTGGTGCTCGGCGACTGTGTCACCGTCGCCGCCGCCTTCCACCAGCCGTCCCTGCTGGAACCCCTTGAGCGGGCGATGGCCTGTCCAGCCGGCCGCGGCGAGGGCCGGTCCCGCGACGATGTCCATGCACTCGCCGGCACCCTCCTGCTCATCCGGTCGGATCGCCCCCCGGTCGCCGAGCTCGGAGAAGACGAGGCGCTCACCTCTCGGATGGACGAGGGCACCTATGCGACCCTCACCCGGGGTATCCGTGTGCCGGTTGCGCTGATCGAACCATTGCGCTGCATGCTGAGCGACGATCCCGAAGAACGATGGGGCCTCGATGAACTCGAGCTGTGGCTCGACGGCCGTCGGCCGCATCCGCCGAAACGCAAGCCGCGGCCGAAGGGAGCGGTCGCCTTTTCGTTCGCCGGCCGCGATCATCATCGACCGCGGCCGCTCGCCCACGCGCTCGCACGAAACGCTCGCGACGCGGCCAAGGTGATCCGTGACGGCCAACTGGAGCAATGGCTGGCCCGCGGCGTCGAGGCGCCGGCGCTCGCCAGGGCCGTGGGCCGGGTGGTGGCCCTGGACAGCACCCGCCAGCATCTCGCGCGCGATCGCGACGACCTGCTTGTCGCCGAGGTGTGCATCGCGCTCGATCCCGACGCGCCGATCCGTTACAAAGGGCTCTCGGTGATGGTCGACGGGTTCGGTGCGGCACTTGCCCAGTCGTGGCTTAGCGGCGACCATGGCCAGATCCCCGCCGAGATCCTGACCCACGGACTTCCCGGCCTGTGGCTGGCGGCCCAGGGCAATGTCGATTCGTCGACCGCTCCGCTGCAGCAGCGGGTTGCCCGGCTGGCGGCGTATCTGCAACGTGACGAGCCCGCCTTCGGGCTGCTGCGCTGTCTCTATCAGGCCAACCCTGGACTGTCCTGCCGGAGCCCGCTGCTCGAGGGGCGGTGTGTGGTCGGGCTCGTCGACATCGTGCCGGCTCTCGACGCCGTCGCCGGACGCGTTGCAGCCGATGCGAAACCCCTCGATCCTCATATGGCCGCCTTCGTCGCCGCCCGTTTCGGCGACGACGGCGGCCCGTATCTCGCCGCCTTGGCCGACTGCGCGCCGGGGCGATCCGTGGCGGCGATGCTGTCGGTGTTGGCCTTGCTGCAGCGGCGCTTCCGACTGCCGCCCGTCCCCGCGCTGACCGACTGGGTGGCGAAGCTGCTCGGTCCGGTGATCGACAGCTACCACAGCGCTTCGTTGCGCCGCGAGCTCGAGCGGGAGATCGCTATCAAGGCGCGAGCGGGCAGCTTGTCCGATCTCTACGAGGTGGTCGAGAACCCGATCAGAAGGCGGACCGACGAGGAGAGCTTTTGCGCTGCGGTCGCCGCCTTCGCCGCCGCCGGAGCCGAGATCGAAGCGATCGAGAAGGGGGCGGAGCAGCGCTGGCAGTCCGCTCGCCGGCTGGGACGCCGAGCGGCGGCGACCGCATCCGTAGCGATCTCGATGATCGTCATCGCCGCGACCTTGGTGTCGCGGCTGATCTGAGGACCGTCTTTGACGATGACCGATCAGCGCGGCGGGCATCCATCGGCGACCGAGGGTCGGCCGCCGCGAGCGGCGTTGTGGCCGATTGCTTTGGTGGCGGTTCCACTGGTTGGCCTCGCCGTTCTATCGCCGCCGACCCTCATGGTGGCGGTGGTCGGTCTGCTGCCGGCGATCGTCGCCTGCACGGTCGACCGCTCCCCCGAGAGGGCCGCGACGTTCGGTATCGGCGGTCTCAATCTCGCCGGCGTCGTGCCATACCTTCTGCCGGTGTGGGCCGCTCCCGACGGGATCGGAGCGGCCGTCGACATCCTGACCGACGCCGCCGCGTTGGCCGTCATGTACGGGGCTGCCGCCTTCGGCTGGCTTCTGCTGTTCGCCGTTCCCGCCGCGGTCGTTGCCATCGAGACCGCGGTCGGTGACCGTCGCGTCACGGTGCTGAAGGCCGAACGGCAGCGGCTGATCGAGCAATGGGGCGAGACCGTCGCACGACCGCCCCAACGGTCGAACCGAGGTGCTTAGTGCGCGACGGCCCCGCCGATCGGGCCAACGGTCGCGCCTTCTCGGCACGCGCGGCGCGGCAGGGGGGACGGAGGAGAAAGCGGCGAGGACGGTGAGTGGAATGGTGGAGCCGAGGGGGATCGAACCCCTGACCTTCGCATTGCGAACGCGACGCTCTCCCAGCTGAGCTACGGCCCCCGCGACTTCCCTCACGCCGACCGCATCCGCGGCCGACGACAACCGTCCGGATAATGGGAGGGGAGGCGCTTTGCTGTCAAGGTTCCCGATCCTTGCGCTTGCGCCTACGGGGTCGGATCGCTAGGGTGCGGACGCCGGGACGGCTGAGAGGATCCATGCCCGTATGACGAACCTTTTCTTCAATATCGTCTGGCTGATCGACAAGGTGATCGATCTATACATCTTCATCATTATTATCGGCGTGATCCTGAGCTGGCTCGTCGCCTTCAACGTCGTCAACACGCGCAATCGGTTCGTTTACCTGGTCGGCGATTTCGCCCATCGGGTGACCGAACCGGCGCTCGGACCCATTCGCCGTTTCCTTCCCAGTCTCGGTGGCATCGACATCTCACCGCTGGTGTTGATCCTCGGACTGTACTTTGTCCAGAGGCTCCTCTGTGGGTACGCTCCGGGCGCCTGCGGCTGATCGGATGAACCCGAGCGAACCGTTCTATGCCACGGCAGGCGGGGTGCGCTTGAGGTTCCTGGTCACGCCGGGAGCGGCGCGGAGCCGGATCGAGGGGGTGCGGGCGGACGTCGGCGGAGGGTGCGTGGTGAAGGTGGCGGTCGCGGCTGAGCCCGAACGCGGCAAAGCCAACGCGGCGTTGATCAGGCTGCTCGCCGAGGAGTGGGATGTCCCCAGGTCGTCGTTGACGGTCGTCACCGGCGCCGCCGATCGACGAAAGACCATCGTCATCGGCGGGGATACCGCGAAACTGACGACGATGCTCTCGGCATGGACCGCCGCGCGGCGTTCGATCGACGGCGACCGATCGTGACCAGGGCCGACATCATCGACGGCCGGGCGATGGCGGCGGACCTGCGGCGAGCGGTTCGCGACGTGGTGCAGCGCTTGCGAAAGTTCGATCGCCTCACCCCGGGCCTCGCGGTCGTCCTGGTCGGGAACGACGCCGCCAGCGAGGTCTACGTCCGCAACAAGAGCCAGCAGACCGAGGAAGCGGGGATGAAGTCGTTCGTCCATCGGCTGCCCGCCGAAGTCCGTGAGGAGGATTTGCTCACCCTGATCCGCGGTCTCAATCACGACGAGCGGGTGCATGGCATCCTCGTGCAGCTGCCGCTCCCTGTCCATATCCGCGGTGAGGCCGTTCTCGCCACCATCGACCCGGACAAGGACGTCGACGGGTTCCACGTGGTGAACGCCGGCCGGCTCGCGGTCGGCGCCGCCGGCGCCCTGGTGCCGTGCACGCCCGTGGGCTGCATGATGATGATCAGGAGCCGTCGACCCGATCCGAGCGGCCTCAAGGCGCTGGTGCTGGGCCGTTCCAACATCGTCGGCAAGCCGATGGCCAGCCTGCTCCTGGCCGCCGACTGTACGGTCACCATCGCCCATTCGCGGACCCGCGACCTCGCCGCGGAATGCCGGCTGGCGGACATCCTGGTCGCCGCCGTCGGACGTCCGCGGATGGTCCGCGGCGACTGGATCAAGCCGGGGGCGATCGTGATCGACGTCGGCGTCAACCGCGTCGGGGGCGAGGGCGGCAAGACGCGGCTCGTCGGCGACGTCGATTTCCGCGAGGCCATCGAGGTGGCGGGAGCCGTGACACCGGTTCCAGGCGGCGTCGGACCGATGACGGTCGCCTGCCTGCTCCGCAATACCCTGGTCGCCGCCTGCCGGCAGCGCAACCTCGACCCACCCGACCTCTAGACCCGCGGACGTCCGCCCGTGGCCGTTGGCGGTCGGCGTGCGCCGCTGTGGAATCGAATCCGCCGCGATGCTAGAAGCGCGGGCATGACCGAGCTCGCCCGTATCCGCAACTTCGCCATCATCGCTCACATCGATCACGGCAAGTCGACGCTGGCCGACCGCATGATTCAGCTCTGCGGTGCGCTGCCCGAGCGCGAGATGCGCGACCAGGTGCTCGATTCCATGGACATCGAGCGCGAACGCGGCATCACCATCAAGGCCCAGACGGTTCGCCTCGATTACAGCGCGCGCGACGGCACTCGCTACGTTCTCAACCTCATCGACACGCCTGGGCATGTCGACTTCTCCTACGAGGTGAGCCGCAGCCTGTCGGCCTGCGAGGGGTCGCTTCTGGTGGTCGACGCCACCCAGGGGGTGGAGGCGCAGACACTGGCCAACGCTTATCTCGCGATCGAGAATGATCACGAGATCATCCCGGTGCTCAACAAGATCGATCTGCCGGCGGCGGAGACCGACCGCGTCCGCCAGCAGATCGAAGACGTCATCGGGCTCGATGCCGCCGACGCCCTCGAGATCTCGGCGAAGTCGGGGATGGGGGTTGCAGAACTCCTGGAGGCCCTGGTCGCGCGGCTTCCGTCGCCGAAAGGCGACCCGAAAGCCCCATTGAAGGCGTTGCTGGTCGACAGCTGGTACGATCCCTACCTCGGGGTGATGATCCTGGTCCGCATCGTCGACGGCGTGCTGAAGCGGGGGATGAAGGTGCGGATGATGGCGGCCGGTACCGCCCACCAGGTCGAGCAGGTGGGGGTGTTCTCACCGAAGCCGACGCGGGTCGATCGGCTCGAACCGGGGGAAGTGGGCTACATCACCGCCGGCATCAAGACGGTTGCCGAAACCAACGTCGGCGATACCATCACCGACGACCGGCAACCTGCTGGCGCTGCGCTGCCGGGGTTCAAACCGGCGCTGCCGGTGGTGTTCTGCGGCCTGTTTCCCAGCGATGCCGGGGATTTCGAGGACCTCCGCCAGTCGCTCGCGAAGCTCCGTCTCAACGACGCCAGCTTCCACTACGAACCGGAAACGTCGGCCGCGCTCGGCTCCGGCTTCCGCTGCGGCTTTCTCGGCCTCTTGCACCTGGAAGTGATCCAGGAGCGGCTGGAGCGGGAGTTCGATCTCGATCTCATCGCCACCGCGCCCAGTGTCGTCTACCGCGTCCACCTCACCGATGGAACCGTCCAGGAGCTGCACAACCCCGCCGACATGCCCGATCCGGGGACGATCGCCGGCATCGACGAGCCTTGGATCCGGGCGACCGTCCTCGCGCCCGGCGATGCGGTCGGTCCGGTGCTGCAGCTCTGCACCGAACGCCGCGGCGTGCAGCTCGAACTGACCTACGCCGGCAGCCGGGCGATGGCCGTCTACCGGCTGCCGCTCAACGAGGTGGTGTTCGACTTCCACGACCGGCTGAAGTCGATCTCGCGCGGCTATGCCAGCTTCGATTACGAACTCGACGACTTCCGTCCCGGCAATCTGGTCAAGGTCGGCATTCTGATCAACGGCGAACCGGTGGACGCGTTCTCCTTCATCTGCGACCGCTCCCAGGCCGAATCCCGCGGGCGGGCGATCTGCGAACGGCTGAAGGACCTGATCCCGCGCCAGCTGTTCAAGATCCCGATTCAGGCGGCGATCGGTGGCTCGGTGATCGCCCGCGAGACGATCAGCGCGCTGCGCAAGGACGTCACCGCGAAATGCTACGGCGGCGACATCACCCGCAAGCGAAAGCTGCTGGAGAAGCAGAAGGCCGGCAAGCGGAAGATGCGCCAGTTCGGCAAGGTCGAGATCCCGCAGTCGGCGTTCATCGCCGCCCTCAAGATGGGCGACGGCTGACCGCCTGCGGGGCGATCGGCTAGCTGGGGGGGGACGGATCGGCCGCTTGCGCTTCGAGGCCGCGCGCGCGCACCGCGTCGAGGACGAGCCCGACGACGTCGTCGGGCTTGCGAAAATAGTCGGTGTTGACGATCAGGTCGAAATTGGTCGGCTCGTTGTAGCGGGAATGGAACAGGTCCCAGACGAACTTGCCGCGCGCCTTGTTGCTGCTCTGCACCTCGCGTTTCGCTTCCGCGTAGCCGATCCCCCGCTGCTCGGAAAGCCGCGTGGCACAGGCTTCCGGGGAGCCGACGATGCGGACGCGCAAGACGTCCCGTCCGGCGAGGATGACATGGCTGCCGCGCCCGACGATCACCCCGCCGGTGTGGTAGAGGCCGCGGATCACCACCGAGAGAAAATGGGCGTAGTCGTCGCGGGACACATGCTTGCCGAAGACCGCCGAATAGATCCAGGCATCGACGGCGTCCAGCTTTTCGGTGAGGTTTTCCAGCACCGAGCGGCTGACGTTGGCCTCGGCGGCGATGCCGTTGATGATCTCCCTGTCGTAGCAGGCGATCCCGAGCCGCTGGGCGACGGTCTTGGCGATATCGTCGCCGCCGCTCCCCAACGTCCGCGAGATGGTGACGACCGGCCTGCGAACATGCCGGGCGCGGGCGGGCGGCTGCTCGAGTGCGCGGATGATCGCCTCGATGACCCCTTGCGGACTGCCTGGCATGACTTCCTCTCCCCCGAACGGCTCTCTTTCATAGCATCGTTGCCTCCGTTGTCAAAGATCAGCCTGCCGCCCGTCGGCCCCCACGCTCGGACCGGCAAAACCGTTGCGGCCGTCGACACCCTCGGCTACCGTTCGCGCTCCGCGGCGACCGGGAGGGATGGCCGAGCGGTTTAAGGCGCACGCCTGGAGAGCGTGTTCACGGGGAACCGTGTCGTGGGTTCGAATCCCACTCCCTCCGCCAACTTCC
>JBHJOP010000104.1:0-10176 GCA_050329575.1 Rhodospirillales bacterium
ACTCCTTGAACTCCTGCATGGGATCCCTCCAGGACAGAATCCCATGGTTCGAATCGATTCGCCGCCCCCACGCAACCCCCGTCTCGCCATCCCTCAAGGCCAAATGCGATTCCCCTGGACGATCGCCGCGGAAGGGTTTCGGCGATGCGTGTCGGCATGCTATACGCCTACTCCGCGGGAGGAACCGACCGACCGGGCGGCGATGCGGTTGCGGTCGGCGCCCGTGCGACGGCAACAAGGGGGAGGATCGGACGATGACCAGGATCTACTTCGCGACCAACCGGGACCGTTCGAGGAAGAAGAACGAATACTTCGGCGAACGCTTCCACGACGACGGCCCACAGTTCTATCGGGTCGGCTCCGCCGAAGTGGAGAAAGTGTCCGACGATCCCGACTCCGGCTACAAGGTGCGCTCGGTCGAGTTGTTCCCGGAACGGCAGCCCAATCCCGAAACCGGCAGAGGTGGCCTCGCCGGCAGCAGCGCGCTGTTCAACGAGTTGCGCGAGCAGGTGAAGACGGACATGCGCGACGTCCTGGTGTTCATTCACGGCTTCGCCAGCACGTTCGTCAGCAGCCTGGAGCGGGCCGCCCAGCTGAAGGACACCTACCTCATCGACCCCGGAGATGGCGCGGAGCCCTACGCGCCGCACACCGTCGCCCTGTCGTGGCCCTCCAACGGCCGCACCGTACCGCCATGGGAGTATCACAGCGATCGCGACGATGCGGCGATGTCCGGGACGGCGATGGCCCGCTTCTTCATGCGGTTCTGGGACTTTCTCAATCAGCAGGGCGCCTGTGACCGCCGCGTCCACGTGGTCGCCCACAGCATGGGAAACTGGGCGCTACGGCATGCCATTCTCGGCATCCGCGATCTTCTCGCCGGCAAGCAGAGTGCCGGCAGCGGCGGCGGCCGGCTGCCCAAGGTATTCGACACCGCCTTCCTGATGGCGGCCGACGAGGACGACGACGCCCTGGAGAAGGATCACAAGCTCGGGCTCCTGACCCAGCTCGCCCGCGAGATCCACGTCTATCACAACTCCGAGGACCGGGCCCTGACGATCAGCGACGTGACCAAGTTCAACCCCGACCGCCTCGGCAGCGACGGCCCGCGCACGTTCAGCGGTCTCACCGGTCGGGTGACGGCGATCGACTGCAGCCGGGTGGCGTTCACCGACCTGTTCCACGCCCGCCACCAGTACTATCGCGTGCGACCGGAGGTCGTCGCCGACGTCCGCAACGTGCTCTCGGATCGTTTCAAGCCGGACGAGGTCCCCGACCGGGTCACCGTCGAGCCCGGCCGCCGCTTCCGCATCAAGAAGGCGTGACGTGCGACCCCGGATCGCCGCTACTGCTCGCGCCCCGCGCGAGAGAAGCTGCGGACCAGCGGCTCGACCATGTAGTCGAGGGCGGTCCGCTCCGCGGTGACCAGGAACACTTCGGCCTGCATGCCGGCTTTCAGCCTGGCGAGATCGAAGTAGACGTCGTCGGCTTCGAGCACGACGCGCACCCCGAAGTAGGGCGCGCCCGTCACCGCATCGACCATCCGGTCGGCGGACACCGAAGCCACGGTGCCGGACAGCATCGGCGTCGTCCTGGCATTGAACGCGGTCACCCGCACCAGCGCCGGCATCGCCGGATAGACCACGTCGGCGTCCTTGGGATCGACCCGGACATCGACGATCAGGCGGTCGAGGACGGGAACCAGCTCGAGCAGCGGCTGCCCCGGCTGCACGACGCCGCCGATGGTGTGGACCTGCAGGTCGACGACGGTGCCGGCGAGCGGCGCCTTCACTTCGGTCCGTCGCAGCACGTCGCCGGCAGCGTGGATCTTGTCGCGGAGATCGGCGATGTCGCCCTGGACCTTCTGGAGTTGCTCGGTGACCTGGTTGTGGTCGCGGCTCTCCGGCATCTTCAGTTGCAGCCTGACCTCGCTGATGCTGTCCTCGGCGCGGGCGACCTGGGCGTGAAGGTCGCCGATGACACCGGTGATGTCGGCCTTCTTGCGTTTCAAGGCGAGGAGCACCGCCTTGCTGACCACCCCGCGGGCAACCATTTCCTCGACCGGCTGGATCTCCTCGTCGATCAGCGCCAGCTGTTCGCGCGCCGACGCGCTCTGGGCGTTCAGGCCGGCGATCTCGCTGCGATGCTTGTTGATCCGCTCGCGCAGCACCGATTCCTGGCCCGACGTATGGGAGCGCCGCGCCTTGAGCACGTCGATCTCGCCGGTCATGATCTTGGCGATCTTGGGTTCGCCGGCCCGCTCCAGGACCTCGTCGGGGAACTCGATCTCCTTCGCGCCGTCACGCTCGGCGATCAAGCGCGCCTGCAGCGCCAGCGCCGCCATCAGCCGCCCGCGCAGCAGATCGAGGGCCGCCTTCGGGTGGGTGTCGTCGAACCGAACCAGCACCTGGCCGGCCTCCACCTGGTCCCCTTCGGCGACCAGGATGTCCTCGATGATGCCGCCCTCCAGATGCTGGATGGTCTTGCGCTTGGACTCGACGACGATCACCCCGGAGCCGATCGCCGCCCCGTCGAGCCGCGCGTTCCCGGCCCACACCACCGACCCGCCGACGAACACCACGATCACCGCCCAGCCGAGCCGCTGCCACGGCGCCAGCAACCCGTGGAGCGCGCGATCGACCGGGGCGAGGCGCCGCGCCATCACCCGCCCGACCCCTGCCCTCGGCGCTGCCCGCGGCGCGACCCTCGGCCGGAGCCGCTCGCCTTCGGGTCGGATGGTTCGGCGCCAACGCGCGATCAGCCGTCCGAGCGCGTCGCCCCACGCCGCGAAGGCTCGCCGGGCTCCGTCGCTGCGCCGCGTCGCCGCGACCGCGGTGGCGGCCGGGGGAACCTCCGAGTGGGCGACCGCCTGCTCGCCGGCCGCCCCGTTGATGCGCGAACGGAATGCGTTGCTCATGCCGTGCCCTCCGCCAGCGGCGGCACCGATCGCCGTCTCGGCGGCACCGCGGCCGTTGCCGGTTGTGGCGCGGGGGCGGCCGTTGCCGCGGATGCCGCGTCAGCCGCCGGCCGCACCACCGACAGCCGCGCCAGGGCGGCCTTGTCGATCACCCGCCAGGCCCCGCCCTCGATGTGGAGGACCCTGTCGGCCTGGCCGAGAATGCTGGCGCGATGGGCGACGACGACGATGACGGCGCCGCGCGCCTTCGCCTGGCGAAGGGCCAGCATCAACGCGTCGGCCCCCTGCCCGTCGAGACTGGAATAGGGTTCGTCGAGCACCAGGAGGTGCGGGTCGCGGAACAGCGCCCGCGCCAACGCCACCCGCTGGCGGGCGCCCGCCGAGAGCAGATCGTGGGATCCGCCGATCATCGTGTCGTAGCCGGCCGGCAGGCGCAGGATCAACTCGTGGATGCCGGCCCGCTTCGCCGCCTCGATCGCCCGTCGCGGCGGCGATCCGCTGAAGCGGACGATGTTCTCCAGCACCGTTCCCGGCAGCAGCTCGGGCAGTTGCGGCACGTAGCCGACGTGACGGCCGAGCTCCTCGGCCGGCCAGTCGCGGACATCCGCCCCGTCGAGGCGGACGCGGCCGCGGTCGGGGGCGATCAGTCCGACCAGCATCCGGACCAGGGTCGACTTGCCCGCGCCCGACGGTCCGAACACGCCCAGCATCTCGCCCGGAGCGACGGCGAGCGAGAGCTCGCGGAACAGCGGATCGTCGGCCCCGGGTGGCGCATGGGTCACCGCCTCCAGCACCAGCGCGCCCTTCGGCCGCGGCATCGCGGTCCGCTTCGGTGTCGTCTCGACGCGGCGCAGCGCCTCGCGCAGCCGTCCGAAGGCGGTCCGCGCATTGACCAGTTGCCGCCAGCCGCCGACCGCCTGCTCGACCGGTGCCAGCGCGCGGGCGAGCATGATCGACGTGGCGATCATCGCCCCGGCGGTCAGCTGGTCGCCGATCACCAGCATCGCGGCGAAGGCGAGGATGGCGATCTGCAGCGCCATCCGCAGGAACCGACCGACGGCCGCCAGCGATCCGGCGCGATCGCTGGCCAGCATCTGTTCGGCGACGGTCCGGCGGCTGCGTGTCGCCCACCACGTGGTCATGGCCGGCGCCATTCCCAGCGCCTCGATGCTGTCGCCGTGGCGGCTCATCGTCTCGACCGCCGCCATCGTCTCGGCATGGGCGTGATTGGCCGCCGCCAGCGGCGCCCGAGTCGCCAGTTCGTTGAGGACGGCGACTGCGAACAGTAGAATCGCGCCGATCAGGGCGATCGCGCCCAGCAACGGATGGATCACGAACACCAGGGCGACGAACACCGGCACCCACGGCGCATCGAGCAGCGGCAGGACCCCCGCCCCGGTCAGGTAGCCGCGCACGTGGGCGAGATCGCGGACCGCCTGCGGCGAGTTGCCGCCATAGCGCGATCCGGGGCGCAGCGCCGCGACGAACACCGCGCCGCCGAGCCGCGCCTCCAGCCAGACGCCGATCCGCACCAGCATCCGCGACCGCACCAGGTCGAGGACCGCCATCACCACGAACGCCACCAGCGCGGCGAGGGTGAGCACCAGCAGCGTGTCGCCGCTGCGGCTGGTCATCACCCGGTCGAACACCTGGATCATGTATAAAGGCACGGTCAGCATCATCAGGTTGATGACGAAGCTGAACATGCCGACGGTGAGAAACGCGCGACGGCAGGCGGCCATCGCACCGTCGAGCAGCGGCGAGGCGCCGGCGACGGGGGATGACGGGGGGGCGTCGGAATCGGTCATGAAGGGCCTTTCGCGGGTCACGAGACGCCGATGAAATCGGCCTGCGCCAGGCCGGCGGGCAGCACGCCCTCGATGACGATCTTGTCGGTCGCGTCGCCGCCGAAGGGTGCGAGGTCGATGGTCGTCCCGCCGAGGGTCTCCTGGAACGCCGCGGAGAAGGTCGCCCAGTCGGGAATGCCGGCGCTGAAAGCGCTGACATCGATTCGATCGGCGTCGCCGCCGGCCTTGAAATCGAGGATGGTGTCGGGCCCCATGCCGACCGTCATCACGAAGACGTCGTCGCCCTCGCCGCCGGTCAGTTTGTCGTTGCCGGCGCCGCCGATCAGGGTGTCGTTGCCGGCGCCGCCGAACAGGCTGTCGTTCCCGGTCCCGCCGACGAGCGAGTCGGCACCGGCGCCGCCGATCAGCGTGTCGGCGCCGTTGCGGCCGTCCAGGATGACCGCGTCCGCCATCGACGATGCGTCGATGAAGTCGCCCAGCGACGCATCCGCGCCGACCACCCATTCGACGTTGAGGCTCACGAACTTGGCCGCGTTGATGGTGACGGCGCTCGAGCCCTCGACGATCATCTTGTCAAAGCCGGGACCGCCGTCGACGACCCCGGTGTTGAGGTCGAAGCTGTCGACGTGGAGGGTATCGTCGCCCGCGCCGCCGAGCAGGGTGTCGGAGCCGCTGCCGCCGATGAGCACGTCGTCGCCGGCACCGCCGTCGAGGTAGTCGGCGACGCTGCCGCCGTCGAGGGTGTCGTTGCCGGCACCGCCGATCAGCGTATCCGCACCGCCACCCCCCTCCAGGATGACGCCCTGGGTCGAGTCCACCCCCGAGGCGTCGAACGTGTCGTTGCCTCCGGCACCGACCGCCCATTCGATACTGGACGCGGCGAGGTCGAGGAACACGCCGGAGCTCAGCGACTTGACGATGACCTTGTCGTAGCCGGCCCCGCCGTCGATGACGGTGTCGAAGGAGTCGACCGTCAGCACGTCGTCGCCGTCGCCGCCCCACAACTCGTCGGCGCCCGAGCCGCCCTCAAGGGTGTCGTTGCCGGCGCCGCCGATCAGCGTGTCGTTGCCGGCGCCGCCTTCCAGGATGACGTTCTGCAGGGCGCCGACCCCGGAGGCGTCGAAGCGGTCGCTGCCGATGCCGCCGACCGCCCATTCGATGTTGGCCGCCGCGAGATTGATGAACACGCCCCCCGAACCGGAGACGATCGCCTTGTCGAAGCCGTCGCCGCCGTCGATGGTGTCGTTGGCATCGACGTAGAGGACGTCGTCACCGGCGCCGCCGACCAGGCTGTCGGCCCCGGCGCCGCCGTCGAGCGTGTCGTTGCCGGCGCCGCCGACCAGGGTATCGCTGCCGGCACCGCCCTTGGCGTACTCGATGTTGTGCGGCGCCAACTCGAAGTAGAGCCCGGATCCGTCGGTGATTTCGACGGTATCGATCCCGTCGCCGCCGTCGATCGCGCCCGAGAGCAGATCGTCGGCATCGATCTTGAGCAGGTCGTCGCCGGAGCCGCCATAGAGGTGGTCGGCACCGGCGCCGCCCTCCAGGGTGACCGCCGCCGTCATCGACGAGGCATCGAGGGTGTCCGCCCCGCTGCCGCCGACGACCCATTCGACGTTGAGGGTCACGAACTTGGCCGCATCGACGTGGACGCCGACGGTATCGACGAGAACCATCTTGTCGATGCCGGCGCCGCCGTCGACGTGTCCGAACAGCAGATCGTCGCTGTCGACGTGGAGGACGTCGTTGCCCTCGCCGCCCTTGAGGGTGTCGGCGCCGGCGCCGCCGATCAGGCTGTCGGCACCGTCACCGCCTTCGAGGCTGTCGTCGCCGTCACCGCCGATCAGGGTGTCCTTGCCGGCGCCGCCGATCAGGGTATCCGATCCCGCCCCGCCGACCAGCGAGTCGGCGCCGCCGCCGCCGATCAGCCTGTCGTCACCGGCACCGCCCGAGAGGGTGACGGCGGCGCTCATGCCGGAGGCGTCGAAGACGTCGTCGCCCTCGGCGCCATTCGCCCGTTCGATGCCGGCGGCGGCGAGGTCGAGGGTGACGGCGCCGGAGCCGGCGACCACGTGAACGGTATCGGTGCCGAGACCCCCGAAGACGACGTCGTCGGCATCGATGTGGAACACGTCGTTGCCGTCGTCGCCGTAGAGCGTGTCGGCGCCAGCGCCACCGGTCAGCGTGTCGGCGCCGGCGCCGCCGTACAGCACGTCGTCCCCCGCTCCGCCGTCGAGAACGTCGTTGTCGGCCTCCCCGTGGAGGGTGTCGTTGCCGTCGCCGCCCTGCAGCGTGTCGTTGCCGGCGCCGCCGTACAGGACGTCGTTGCCGGCGCCGCCCACTAGGCTGTCCCTGCCGTCGCCGCCTTCGAGGGTGTCGTCGCCCTCGCCGCCGATCAGCGTATCGTTGCCGCCGAGGCCGCGGATCAGGTCGTTGCCGGCGAGACCGTCGAGGGAATCGTTGCCGGTGGTGCCGACAATGGTGTCGTCCCCGGCGGTCGGAGCGCCACCGATACCGAGGAAATCGCTCTCGGTCAGGCTGGCGGCGTCGACGCCCTCCAGGGTGAGCACGTCGCCGTCCAGCATGATCTCGGTATCGCCGCCGACGTCGAGGATCAGCGTCTGCAGGGTTGCCCAGTTGGGAATGGTGGCGCTGAAGGCGCCGAGGTCGATCTTGTCCTCGCCGATCGTGAAGTCGACGATGAGATCGTTGCCGCTCCCCGGGGTGACCACGAACACGTCGTTGCCGGCGCCGCCGTAGAGGATATCGTCGTCGGCGCCGCCGTCGAGCACGTCGTCACCGGCGCCGCCGATCAGGCTGTCGCCGCCGGCGCCGCCCAGCAAAGTGTCGTCGCCGTCACCGCCGACCAGGGTGTCGTTGCCGTCGCCGCCGTCGAGCGAGTCGTTGCCGGCACCGCCCACCAGGCTGTCGGCCCCGAGGCCCCCCAGCAAGGTGTCGTCGCCGTCACCGCCGTCGAGGGTGTCGTCGCCGGCGCCGCCGTCGAGCGAGTCGTTGCCGGCACCGCCGACCAGGCTGTCGGCCCCGAGGCCCCCCAGCAGCGTGTCGTCGCCGCCGCTTCCGACCAGCGTGTCGTCGCCGTCGCCGCCGTCGAGCGAGTCGTTGCCGTCACCGCCCACCAGGCTGTCGTTGCCGGCGCCGCCCAGCAAGGTGTCGTCGCCGGCGCCGCCGTCGAGGGTGTCGTCGCCGTCGCCGCCGTCGAGGAGGTCGTTGCCGTCGCCGCCGGCCAGGCTGTCGGCACCGGCCCTGCCGTAGAGGATGTCGTCGCCGCCGCCGCCGGCCAGGGTGTCGTTGCCGCCCAGTCCGTCCAGGGTGTCGGCGGAGCTGGTCCCGACGTACGAGTCGTTGCCCGCGGTCCCGGTCCAGTGCTCGCCGGTCGCCGCCCCGATGAAATCGTCGGCGGTCAGGCTGGCCGCATCGACGCCGACCAGCGTCAGGATGTCGCCGCCGAGGTCGATCTCGGCGTTGCCGCCGTTGTCGCTGATCAGGGGTTGCAGCGTCGCCCAGTCGGGGATGGTCGCCGCGAAGGCGGTGAGGTCGATCCGGTCCTCGCCGCGCACGAAGTCGACGATCACGTCGTCGCCCATCCCCGGCTCGGCGATGAACACGTCGTTGCCGGCGCCGCCCTCCAGGGTATCGGCGCCGCCGCCCCCCCGCAGGGTGTCGGCCCCGCCGCCACCCTGCAGAAGGTCGTCGCCGTCGCCGCCGTCGAGAACGTCGTTGCCCGCCCCGCCCTCGAGCGTATCGCCGCCGGTCCCGCCGGTGAGCGTGTCGCCGCCGGCCCCGCCCTGCAACAGGTCGTCGCCGCTGCCGCCCTCGAGCACGTCGTTGCCGGCGCCGCCGATCAGCGTGTCGCCGCCGCCGCCGCCCTGCAAGGTCACGGCGCCGGTCGCGCCGGACGCGTCGAACAGGTCGTCACCGCCGCCGCCGATCGCCACCTCGATGCTCGCCGCCGCCAGGTCGAGGACGACGCCGTCACTTCCCTGCACTTCGACGGTGTCGGTGCCGGTCCCGCCGGCGACGACGTCGAAGGCGTCGATCCGCAACAGGTCGTCGCCGTCGCCGCCGAGCAGCGTATCGGCCCCGGCGCCGCCGTCGAGCGTGTCGTTGCCGGCGCCGCCGTCGAGGAGGTCGTCGCCGGCACCACCCTCCAGGCTGTCGTTGCCGGCGAGCCCGGAGAGGGTGTCATGGCCGTTGCCGCCGATCAGGGTATCGTCGCCGCCGGTGCCGGTGAGCACCTGGCCGCGGCTGATGCCGATGAAATCGGTCTCGGTGAGCGTCGCCGCATCGACGCCGAGCAGGGTCAGGACGTCGCCGCCGACGGCGATCTCGGCGTTGCCGCCGTTGTCGCTGATCATCGTCTGCAGGGTCGGCCAGTCGGCGATGCCGAGCGCCGAGACGTCGATCCTGTCGACGCCGACCGCGAAGTCGGTGACGACGTCGGCGCCGTCGCCGGGTGCCATCACGAACACGTCGGCGCCCGCCCCGCCCTCGAGCGTATCGCCGCCGGCCCCGCCCCTGAGGGTGTCGCTGCCGGCCCCACCCTGCAGCAGGTCGTCGCCGATTCCGCCCTCGAGCAGGTCGTTGCCGGCGCCGCCGATCAGCGTGTCGCCGCCGCCGCCGCCCTGCAGGGTCACGGCGCCGGTCGCGCCGGACGCGTCGAACAGGTCGTCGCCGCTGCCGCCGATCGCCACCTCGATGCTCGCCGCCGCCAGGTCGAGGACGACGCCGTCACTTCCCTGCACCTCGACGGTGTCGGTGCCGGCCCCGCCGGCGACGACGTCGAGGGCGTCGATCCGCAACAGGTCGTCGCCGTCGCCGCCGAGCAGCGTATCGGCCCCGGCGCCGCCGTCGAGCGTGTCGTTGCCGGCACCGCCGTCGAGGAGGTCGTCGCCCGCCCCCCCGTCCAGACTGTCGGCGCCGGCACCGCCGATCAGCGTGTCGCTGCCGGGACCGCCCATCAGCGTGTCGTTGCCGGGACCGCCATCCAGCAGATCGTCGCCGGCACCGCCGTCGAGGAGGTCGTTGCCGCCACCGCCCTCCAGCACGTCGTCGCCGCCGCGCCCCTCCAGGGTATCGCCGCCCGCGGTGCCGGTCAGGGTGTCGGCGTCGTCGCCGCCGATGAGATGCTCGCCGATCGGCGCGCCCGCGCCGCCGCCCTCGAGGGCGGCGGCGTTGCGCATCACCGCGCCGTCGCGGATCCCGAGCAGCAGCGCCCCTCCGCTCTCGGAACCGGAGTCCGGTTCGCCGCCGCTGCCGCCGTCGCGCCCTTCGGCGTCGACGAGCGTCGAAGCGGGATGGCTCCCGAACGGCGAGGACGCGAAATCGCGCTCGAACTGATCGCCGTGCGGCTCGCCGAGGCGGGCCGTCGAGGGAACCGGCCGCGGCTCCGACGACTGCGGCTGAAACCCCTGTTCGCCGGCGGCGCCGGGC
>JBHJOP010000040.1:0-10800 GCA_050329575.1 Rhodospirillales bacterium
GCGTAGCCCACGAACAGCGCGTGATCCCGGCGCTCCCACGGCAGGTCCTCGTTCTTGATCACGCCTGCCTCGCGCTCCGCCTTGCTGATCCGGCGAACCTGCGAGGTTCCGGTCTTGCCCGCCATCTCGAATCCCGGCTCCTTGATCGCCGCGCCGCGGGCGGTTCCGCGGCGGTCGTCGACGACCCCCACCATGCCCTCCTGGATGATGCGAAGGTGGGCCTGAGGGATTCCGAGATCCGCCGCCGGCGGTGCCCCGCCGCCGCTCGAAGACGGCGATCGTCGGACCAGTCGCGGCACCACCCCTCGGCCACCGTTGGCGATGCGCGCCGTCATCACCGCCAGCTGCAGCGGCGTCGAGAGGACATAGCCCTGGCCAATCCCGGCGATCAGGGTTTCCCCCATCTGCCACGGGACGCCGACGGTCGCCAGCTTCCAGTCGCGGTTCGGCAACAGACCCGGGCGCTCGCCCGGCAAGTCGAGGCCCAGGACCTGGCCCAGCCCGAGACGATGAGCCATGGCCGCGATGCGATCGATCCCGATCCGTCTCGCCACCTCGTAGAAATAGGTGTCGCAGGACTGGGTCAGGGCATCGTAGAGGTCGACCGGACCATGACCGCCCCGCTTCCAGCAATGGAAATCGGCGGTACCCAACCTTGTCCGACCCCAGCAGTTGACCGTCAGTTCCGGGGTGATCGCACCCTTTTCCAGCGCCGCCAGCGCCACCACCATCTTGAAGGTCGATCCGGGGGCGTACTGGCCGGCAACCGCCTTATTGGTGAGTGGCGCCCGCGGATTGGAGACGAGGCTGTGCCATTCTTGGCTGCTCAATCCGCGATTGAACGCGTTCGGATCGTAGCCGGGGGTCGATACGAGGGCCAGCACGTCGCCGGTATCGACGTCCAACACCACCGCTGCGCCGCTCTGGCCCTCGAGTCGGCGGGTGGCGAGCCGCTGCAGGTCGAGATCGATGGTGAGGGTGATGTCGGCGCCGGGTTCGCCCTCGTTGCGACTCAGCTCGCGGATCACCCGACCGACGGCGTTGACTTCGACCTCCGACTTGCCGCCGGTGCCGCGCAGGGCGAGGTCGTAGATCCGTTCGACGCCGCCTTTGCCGATGCGGAAGCCGGGCAGCTCCAGCAGCGGATCGCCGGTCAGCTCCCGCTCGGCGGCCGGCGCCACGTAACCCAGCACGTGGGCGAGATCCTCGCCGTAGGGATAGAACCGGCTCTGCCCCTCGTCGATGGCGATCCCCGGCAGGTCGGGAGCGTTGACTTCGATCTGCGCCACGGACTCCCAGTCGAGATTGCCGCGCACGGGGACCGGCACGAACTTGCGCTTGCGACCGACCTCGCGCAGGACACGTCGGCGATCGTTGTCGCTGATATCGATGATCCGGCCGAGTGCATCGAGGGTGGCCTCCACGTTCTTCGACTGTTCGGCGATCACGACCACCCGGTAGTTCTGGCTGTTGACCGCCAGCGGCCGTCCGTGTCGATCGACGATCCGACCCCGCGGCGGCGGCAGCAACCTCAGGTTGATGCGGTTCTCCTCGGCGAGCGTCCGGTAGTTCTCGGACTCGACGACCTGGAGGTAGTAGAGGCGGCCGACCAGGGCCGACAGCAACAGGGCCTTGCCGCCGGCGAGCATCGCCATGCGCCGGGTGAACAGCTTCTGGCGCTCGGTATCCCGGTTCATGTCAGTCCTTGAGGAACGCCCGTTGCCATTTCAGCAGCCCCCAGGACAAAGGCGGGAAGCAGCCGAGGGTCAACAGCGCCTGAAAGACCAGGGCCGTCGCCGGAATCGCCATGCCGTGGTACACCGACACCAGGACCCAGGTGGCGGCGAACGCTCCCAGCGCCACCAGGGCGAACCCCAGCCAGACGATCGAGAACGGCTTGCCGAGGAAGAAGCGACGCTGGCCGCAGACGATCCCGTGGACCACGACGAAGACGGCGGCGGCGGCGCCGATCGGGGTTCCGGTCAAGGCGTCGTAAAGCAACCCGATGACGAACACGGCCGCGGCCGGCATCAATTCGGGGCGATGGAGGGCCCAGTGGTACAGCGCGATCAGCGGCAGCACCGGTGCCACCAGGCCGAACCCGGGGATGTGGAGGGGAACGACCCCTGTCAGCAGCAGCAACAGGGTGATCCCGAAGGGGGTCGCCTGCCGCGACCAGGTGTCCATCTTCGACCAGAGGGTCGGGATCGGGGTCACGGCCGCACCGCTCCCTCGGCCGCCGGCGGCCCGGACGCGGCTGCGGGCGTTGTCGTCGTCGCCGGGCGGAGCCCGCCGATGATCGGTTCCTTGAGGATGCCGGCGAGACCGTACTCGACGACCCGAACGTATTCGAGCCGGCTTCGTTCGACAAACGGTCGGACGCGGATTTCGCCATCGCCGACCGACGTCACCACGCCGACCGACAAGCCGGGCGGAAATGCGGCCGCATGCCCGGAGGTCACGACCGGATCGCCCGGAGAAACCACCGCATCCGGATCGAGGTAGAGGAGCTTCGGCCGATCGGAGTTGTCGCCGGCCAGGATCGCCCGGGTTCGCGACGCGCCGACCTGCACCGGGATGCGCGAGTTGAGGTCGGTGATCAGCAGCACGCGTGCCGCCCGCTGCCCGACACCGGCGACCCGTCCGACCAGACCGTCGCCGCTGACCACCGCCTGCCCCTTGCCGATCCCGGCGGTGGCGCCGGCGCTCAAGAGCACGCTGTGCGCGAAGGCGCCCCCCGCATCGGCGACGACGCGGGCGGTGACGAACCGGGCGTCCGCCTCGGGAACGAAGTTGAGCAGCTGGCGGAGGGTGGCATTCTCCGCTTCCAGGTGGCGGGCGACCGATTGCCACTGGAGCAGCCGCTCCCGGTCGTGGCGCAGCCTCGCATTATCCTCGTGGACCAAAATCCAGCTCTGCACCTGTTCCATCGCCACGGCGACGGCATCCACCGGCTGCGACAGGACCTCCAGGATCGGCGCCACCGCCTCGCTCACCTGCAGGCGAACCCGCTCCATCAGCACGGCATCGGCCTTGCCGAGCATCATCAGGCCGCCCGCGGCCAGAACGAGACCGACATAGGCGGAGCGGTGCGCGAGCACCCTGACCGCGCCGACGATGCGGTGATCCGGTTTCGGCCTATCGTCCAACCCGTCCCCTTCTCTCGACCAGTGACCGGGGGATGACGCAGGGATCGCGTAGCGCAGGGTGCATGTGAAGGACCGAGTTTCGAACGACGCCGACCGTCACAGAACCGAAATCTCCCCGCTAATACATCGAGGTGAGCACATTCCTCATCTTCTTCATTTCTTCCAGCGCCCGCCCGGTGCCCAACGCCACGCAGGACAGCGGGTCGTCCGCAATCGAAACCGGCAGCCCGGTGGCGTGACGCAGCACGTAGTCGATGTTGGAGAGCAGCGCGCCGCCGCCGGTGAGAACGATTCCCTTGTCGACGATGTCCGCCGCCAACTCCGGCGCCGTGTGTTCGAGAGCCACCTTCACCGCGTCGATGATCGCACCGACCGGCTCGGCGAGGCTCTCGGCGATCTGCCGTTCGCTGATCACCAGTTCCTTCGGCACGCCGTTCATCAGATCCCGCCCCTTGATCTCCAAGGTGGCGCCGTCGCCGTCTTCCGGCGGACAGGCGGACCCGATCTCCTCCTTGATCCGTTCGGCGCTGCCCTCTCCGATCAGCAGATTGTGATTGCGGCGGATGTAGGCGATGATCGCTTCGTCCATCTTGTCGCCGCCGACGCGGACGCTGCGGGCATAGACGATGCCGCCCAGCGACAGCACCGCCACCTCGGTGGTCCCGCCGCCGATGTCGACGACCATCGAACCGGTGGGCTCGGTCACCGGCAGGCCGGCGCCGATCGCCGCTGCCATCGGCTCCTCGATCAGCGCCACCCGGCGCGCCCCGGCGCTCTCTGCCGACTCCTGGATCGCCCGCCGCTCGACCGCCGTCGATCCCGAGGGCACGCAGACGATGATCAGCGGGCTCGCGAAGGTGCGCCGGTGGTGCACCTTGCGGATGAAGTACTTGATCATCTCCTCGGCCACCTCGAAGTCGGCGATGACGCCGTCGCGCAGGGGGCGGATGGCCTGGATGTTGCCCGGTGTCCGGCCGAGCATCAGTTTCGCCTCCTCGCCGACCGCGAGGACCTGCTTCCTGCCCTTGTACTCGGCGATCGCCACCACCGAAGGTTCGTTGAGAACGATGCCCTTGCCCTTGACGTAGACCAGGGTGTTGGCGGTTCCCAAGTCGATCGCCATATCGGCGGACAGCATTCCGAACAGCCGTGAGAACATTGTTCCTCGCTTGATGGGACGAACATCGTCCAGGGTTGGGCGGGCAGCCTGGCGGCGGAGCAGAGGCGCCGCTGCCAGGGTCCCTTCTATGGTCCAATCGGTGGCCACGAAACGCGACCCTCGTTCACGCCGACAGCGCGGCCGGTGCGGTTTTCTGCCTTTTTACCAAGAGCTTGTTGAGCGCGTTGACGTACGCCTTGACCGACGCCACCATGGTGTCGGTATCGGCGCCCTGGCCGTTGACGGTGCGGCCGTTCTCGTCGAGGCGAACGGTCACTTCCGCCAGCGCGTCGGTGCCGCCGGTGACCGCATGAACCTGATAGAGCTGCAGCCTGGCCTCGGTCGGGAACAACTGCTTGATGCACTTGAAGGCCGAATCGACCGGTCCGTCGCCCGAACCCTCGCAGGACCTGATCTCGCCGTCGACCTCGAGCGCGAGAGATGCGCTGGGCGTCCGGGTACCGCACGAGATCGACAGCGACACGAGCCGGATGCGGTCGTTGGCGGTCAGCAGCTGGTCGTCGACCAGGGCGACGATGTCCTCGTCGAACACTTCCTTCTTGACGTCGGCCAGATCCTTGAACCGCCGGAAGGCATCGCTGACGGCGTTGTCGCCGAGGTCGTAGCCCAACTCCTTCAGCTTCTCGCGGAAGGCGTGCCGGCCGGAGTGCTTGCCGAGAACCAGTTTCGAGCGGCTGAGGCCGACCGATTCGGGGGTCATGATCTCGTAGGTGCCGGCGTGCTTGAGCATGCCGTCCTGGTGAATGCCCGACTCGTGGGCGAAGGCGTTGGCGCCGACGATCGCCTTGTTGGGCTGGACGACGAAGCCGCTGAACGTCGAGACCAGCCGCGAGGCCTTCATGATGTGCTCGCTGCGGATCCCCGAGTGGAACGGCATCCGGTCGTGCCGGGTCTTCAGCGCCATCACGATCTCTTCCATCGCGGCGTTGCCGGCGCGCTCGCCCAAGCCGTTGATGGTGCATTCGATCTGGCGGGCGCCGGCCTGGACGGCGGCCAGAGAGTTGGCCACCGCCAGCCCGAGGTCGTTGTGGCAGTGGACCGAGATCACCGCCCTGTCGATGTTGGGCACCCGGTTGCGCAGCATGGTGATGATCGCCGCGAACTCGTCGGGGACAGCGTAGCCGACGGTGTCGGGAATGTTGATGGTCGTCGCGCCGGCGCCGATCGCGGCCTCGACGCAGCGGCAGAGGAAATCGTGCTCGGATCGCGATCCGTCCTCGCACGACCATTCGACGTCGTCGGTGAACCGACGCGCAAAGCGGACGCTTTCGACGACCTTCTCGAAAACGGCGTCCGGCTCCATCTGCAGCTTGTACTTCATGTGCAGCGGGCTGGTGGAAATGAAGGTGTGGATCCGCCGCCGCTTCGCGGGCTCGATGGCCTGCGCGGTGAGTTCGATGTCACCGCGCGTGGCGCGGCTGAGCCCGCAGATGGTGGAACCGGTGACGACCTTGGCGATCTCGTGGACGGCCTCGAAGTCGCCACGCGAAGTGATCGGGAACCCGGCCTCGATCACGTCGACGCCCAGGCCCTCCAGGATCTGGGCGATCTGCAGCTTCTGTTCGAGATTCATGGCGGCGCCCGGCGATTGCTCGCCGTCGCGCAGAGTGGTGTCGAAGATGACCACGCGGTTCGGGTCTGAGACGGTACTCATCGGGTCGTTCCTTCGTTCAAGCAGGTGTTGCGCACGCAGATCTCGATGTCCGCATCCCCCGAACGCCCGGCCGGCCGCGAGCGGACCGCCGCGAAGCGTTCAGGGGCACCTAAGTCGAAGGTCACCACCAAGGAAGAGCGATAAGCGATACGGCGCGCGCGCCCTACGGTCGGACCGGACATCCGCTCCGAACATCCCGGTGTTTCCGTATCCGCGCATTCCCAGTGCTGCCGCCAGCCGTTGGTTGGAGCTTTCCCCGCTAAGCTGGGGCAAACTCGCTTAATTTCACGTTAATTGCAAGCAATAGAGATCGCGGTTCGCTGCCGTTGTCAACAGGATTGTCGGGATCGTATCGGGGCCGCCGGGAAGGGCGGAACCAGTGCCTCCGATCAGTCGGCGGCCGGCGGCCGATCGCCGCCGAGCAGGGTCGCGATCAGCCGCGCGTCGCGATCGCGGCGGGAGGCGATTCGCAGGCTGGAGCTGCCGCCGAAGCATTCGGGGCCGCCGCCGACCAGATGCACGAACCCTGCGGCGACCACCTCGGCCGGTGCGAAGCGGGCGGCGACTTGGGAATGATAGTAGTCGCGCGGAAACAGCACCGGCAGTTCGCCTCCCGCGCCGCGCAGCACGATGTACTTCATCGGCATCGCGTGGCGCACCGGATCAGACGTGCAGCGCGGACGTCGGCCGGCTGCCCGTCAGTTCCTCGACCTGTCGACGAGACGCTTCTCGGCGATCCAGGGCATCATCGCCCGCAGCTTCTCGCCCACCTTCTCGATGTCGTGGGTAGCGGCGCGGCGGCGCATCGCCTTGAAGCTGGGCTGGCCGGCGGCGTTCTCCAGCATCCATTCCCTGGCGAACCGGCCGGACTGGATGTCGTCGAGCACTTCGCGCATCCGCGCCTTGACGGAGGGGTCGATCAGCCGCGGGCCGCGGGTGTAGTCGCCGAACTCGGCGGTGTTGGAGATCGAGTAGCGCATGTTGGCGATGCCGCCCTCGTAGATCAGATCGACGATCAGCTTGACCTCGTGGAGACACTCGAAATAGGCCATCTCGGGCGCATAGCCGGCCTCGACCAGGGTCTCGTAGCCGGCGAGGATCAGCGAGGTCAGCCCACCGCAGAGAACGCTCTGCTCGCCGAACAGGTCGGTCTCGCACTCCTCGCGGAAGGTGGTCTCGATGATGCCCGACCGCCCGGCCCCCAGCGCCGACGCATAGGAGAGCGCGATCTCGAGCGCGTTTCCGCTGGCGTTCTGCTCGACCGCCACCAGCGACGGCACGCCGGCGCCGCGCAGATATTCGGAGCGGACGGTGTGTCCCGGGCCTTTCGGGGCGACCATGAACACGTCGAGGTCGGGTCGCGGTTCGATGAGCCGGAAATGGATGTTGAAGCCGTGGGCGAACGCCAGCGCGGCGCCGTCCCTGAGGGTGCCGGCGAGGTGATCGGCGTAGAGCCGCGCCTGCAGCTCGTCGGGGGTGAGGATCATCACCACGTCCGCCCACTTGCCCGCTTCCGACGCCCCCATTACCGTCAGCCCTTCGTTCTCGGCCTTGCGGATGCCGGCCGACCCGGGGCGCAGCGCGACGGCGACCTCGGCGACGCCGCTGTCGCGTAGATTGAGCGCATGGGCGTGGCCCTGGCTGCCGTAGCCGACCACCGCGACCTTCTTCGACTTGATCAGATTGACGTCGGCGTCGCGATCGTAATAGACGCGCATCGTTCCATTTCCTCCCTCGACCATTGGATCCCGGTTCGGCCCCGCATCGGGGCCACTCTACAGCGGCCGCGCGCCGCGGGCGATCGCCGCCACCCCGGTGCGGGCGAGGTCGATCAGCCCGAGCGGCTGCATCAGTTTGACGAACGCGTTGAGCTTGGTGGTCTGGCCGACGATCTCGAAGACGAACGACTCGTTGGTGCTGTCGACCACCCGGGCGCGGAAAATGTCGGCGATCCGCAACGCCTCGACCCTGTGCTCGCCGGTGCCGGCGACCTTGACCAGCGCCATCTCGCGCTCGACGTGGTCGCCCTCGAGGGTGAGATCGCTCACCTTGTGTATCGGCACCAGGCGGGCGAGCTGCGCCTTGATCTGCTCGACGATCATCCGCGTCCCCGAGGTGACGATGGTGATCCGGGACAGACGGCCCTCGGGATCGGTCTCGGCCACCGTCAGGCTCTCGATGTTGTAGCCGCGGCCGGAGAACAGGCCGATCACCCGCGCAAGGACGCCGGGTTCGTTGTCGACGAGCACGGCAATGGTGTGCTTCTCGTGCCCTTCGGGGATTTGGTTCACTGTCTTGCTCCCGGGTTGCCGCCCGCCGCCGCCGGCGGCCGTGGCGATGTCATTGAGGATCCGATCGAGGGAGGGCGGCACCCGGGGCCGGGTGCCGCGATCGATCCGTGCCTAGACCAGAACCATGCCCTCTTCGGAGATCGGCGGCTCGCCGGGCTTGTCGTGGGTGCTGAAGATCATCTCGTTGTGGGCGGCGCCGGACGGGATCATCGGGAAGCAGTTCTCCTGCTTGTCGACCCGGATGTCGGCGATCACCGCCCGGTCGACGGCGATCATCTCCTTGATGACGTCGTCGACCTCGGACGCCTTCTCGGCGCGCAGGCCGACGCCGCCGAACGCCTCCGCCAGTTTGACGAAGTCGGGCAACGAGGCCATGTAGCTCTCGGAATAGCGGCCGCCGTTCAGCAGCTCCTGCCACTGGCGGACCATCCCCATGTACTCGTTGTTGAGGATGAACACCTTCACCGGCAACCGGTACTGGGCGATCGTCGACATCTCCTGGATGTTCATCATGATCGACGCCTCGCCGGCGATGTCGACGACCAGCGCGCCCGGGTGGGCGATCTGCACCCCCATCGCCGCCGGCAGGCCGTAGCCCATGGTGCCGAGGCCGCCCGACGTCAGCCAGCGGTTGGGCTTCTCGAAGCCGAAGAGCTGCGCCGCCCACATCTGGTGCTGGCCGACCTCGGTGGTGATGAACACGTCGTCGCGATGCTTGGTCAGTTCGTGGAGCCGCTTGATCGCGTACTGCGGTTTGATGATCTCCCCGTCCTGGTTGAAGGCCAGGCAGTCGCGCTCCCGCCACTTGTTGATCTGCCGCCACCATGCCTTCAGGGCGTCGGCGTCCGGCTTGACCGCCTTTGCCTTCCAGAGCTCGATCATCCGCGCCAGCACCTGCGCGACGTCGCCGACGATGCCGACGTCAACCAGCACGTTCTTGTTGATGGACGACGGATCGATGTCGACGTGGATCTTCTTCGAGCCGGGGGAGAACGCCGTCAGCTTGCCGGTCACCCGGTCGTCGAACCGGGCGCCGATGTTGATCATCACGTCGCAGCCGTGCATCGCCATGTTCGCTTCGTAGGTGCCGTGCATGCCGAGCATGCCGAGGAACCGCGCGTGGGAGGCCGGCACCGCACCGAGGCCCATCAGCGTCAGGGTCACCGGGAAGCCGGTGAGGTCGACCAGCTCCTTGAGCAGCGCGGAGGCCCGCGGGCCGGAGTTGATGACACCGCCGCCGCAATAGAGGATCGGCCGCTTGGCTTCGGCCATCAGTGCCACCGCCTGCTCGATCAGCGCGCCGTCGCCCTCCATCCTCGGCCGGTAGGTGCGGTGCACCACGTCTTCCGGCGGGATGTAGGAGCCGGTGCCCAGCGAGACGTCCTTCGGCAGGTCGATCACCACCGGACCCGGCCGGCCGCTGCGGGCGACATGGAACGCCTCGTGAATGGTCCGTGCCAGGTCGGCGGTGCTCTTGACCAGATAATTGTGCTTGGTGCACGGCCGGGTGATGCCGGTGGTGTCGCACTCCTGGAAGGCGTCGTTGCCGATCAGGTGGGTGGGCACCTGGCCGCAGAAGCACACCAGCGGGACGCTGTCCATCAGGGCGTCGGTCAGCCCGGTGACAGCGTTGGTGGCTCCCGGCCCCGAGGTGACGATGACCACCCCGACCTTGCCGGTGGACCGCGCATAGCCCTCGGCGGCATGCACCGCGCCCCCTTCCTGGCGGACGAGGACATGGCGGACTTGGTTCTGCTGGAACAGCTCGTCGTAGACCGGCAGGATGGCGCCGCCCGGATAACCGAAGACGTCCGTTACGCCCTGATCGGCGAGCGCCTTGAGGACGATCTGTGCACCGGTCATCTGTTCGTACGCCATGATCCTCGTCTCCTTGTTCGGCGTGGCAGCGGCCCGTCGCGGGCCGACGCAATCGCAAAACGGCCCGGCACCGTGCCGGGCCGCTCGAAGGTGGGCGCAACCTAGTCGCTCACGATCCTGGGGTCAACAGAAACTGACGAATAAACGAAAAGATATTTTCTTTCATCCTTTCCGAATATTGCTCAAACACCGGTTCCGCCGGGCCGAGCTGGTGCCGGAGCCAGGTGCGCTGGCGCTTGGCGAAGTTGCGGGTGGCCTGTTTGGCGGCGGCGCAGGACTCGGCGAGGCCGATGTCGCCGCCAAGGTAGGCGGCCAACTCCTTGACGCCCACCGCTTTCATCGCCGGCAGCGCCGGATCGAGACCGAGGGCGAGGAGCGCGCGCACCTCGTCGGGCGCGCCCGCCGCCATCATGCGATCGAAGCGGGCGTCGACGGCGGCGTACAGCGCGTCGCGCGGCGGCAGCAAGACGATGGTGGCGAAACGGGCATCGACGGCCGACATCGCCGGCGCCCCGCGCTGCCAGTCGGCCAGCGTGCGGCCGGTGGCGAGAGCCACCTCGTAGGCGCGGATGAGCCGTTGGCGGTCAGCGGCGGGAAGCCGCGAAGCCGCATCCGGGTCGAGGCGGCCCAGTTCCGCCCGGAACGCCT
>JBHJOP010000028.1:0-16590 GCA_050329575.1 Rhodospirillales bacterium
CGTCCGCCGCCGGCAGCACCCGCACCCAGTCCCGGCAGTCGGTCCGCACGTCGATCTCAAGCGTCGTCGCCACCGCCGCGGCCGCCCTGGTATTCGGTTCCCGCCTGCACCTCGTCCTCCGCCCGCTGGTAGGCGCGCACGATGCGGGTCACCAGCGGATGACGGACGACGTCGGCGTCGCTGAAATGCACGAAATCGATCCCCGGCACTCCCTCCAGCACCCGCAGCGCGTGGCGCAGCCCGGAATGGGTGCCCTTCGGCAGGTCGACCTGGCTGAGATCGCCGGTGATCACCATGCGCGCGTTCTCGCCGAGCCGGGTGAGAAACATCTTCATCTGCACGGCCGTGGTGTTCTGCGCCTCGTCGAGGATCACGAACGCGTTGGCCAGCGTCCGGCCGCGCATGAAGGCGAGCGGCGCGACCTCGATCTCGCCGCTCTCCAGCCGCTTCACCACCTGCGGCGCCGGCAGCATGTCGTAGAGCGCGTCGTACAGCGGCCGCAGGTACGGGTCGACCTTCTCGCGCATGTTGCCGGGGAGGAACCCCAGTTGCTCGCCCGCCTCGACCGCCGGCCGCGACAGGATCAGCCGGTCGACATCGCCGCCGACCAGCCGCTCCACCGCCTTGGCGACCGCGAGGTAGGTCTTGCCGGTGCCGGCCGGTCCGAGCCCGAACACCAGGTCGTGACGGTCGATGGAGCGCAGGTAGGCGGCCTGGGTGGGCGACCGGGCGATGACTGTCCGCTGCCGGATCCGCACCTCGACGTCGCAGTCCCCCTGCTCGCCGCCGGAGACCATGCGCAGCACCGCGTCGACGTCCTGGGCGCGCACGGCGAGGCCGCGCTGCAGCCGCCCGTAGAGCTGCTCGAGCGCGCGCGCCGCCGCATCGACCGCCTCGCCGCTGCCCCTGAGGGTGACCTGGTTGCCGCGCGCGTCGATGCTGATGCCGAGGTTCTGCTCGATCCGCGCCAGATGATTGTGGTGGGAGCCGAACAGCTGCAACGCCAGCCGGTTGTCGGCGAGCTCCAGGTCCAGCTTCTTGCCGTCGGCGATCGCGTCCGGCTTCGGTTTCGCGCGCCGCGTCAAGCCGCCGCGCTCCCCGCCAAGGTGCCGGCGAGGCTGTTGGCGAACCCGCCGGTGATGCGCAACGGTCGTATCGTGCCGAACAGCGCTTCGGGGACGCGGGCGTGGACCGCCTGCATGTAGGGGCTGCGCCCGACGAGCTGGCCGGCCCCCTTTCCGCGCCGATCGAACAGGACCTCCATCACCGTCCCGACACGGGACTCGTTGAAGGCGCGCTGCTGGCGATCGAGCAGGTCCTGGAGAACGGCGAGCCGTTCACGCTTCACCGCCTCGTCCAGTTGCGGCAGCAGGGCGGCCGGGGTTCCGGGGCGGGCGCTGTACTTGAACGAGTAGGCCTGGGCGTAGCCGACCGTCTCGACGAGGCGCAGGGTGTCGCGGAAATCGGCGGCGGTCTCGCCGGGAAAGCCGACGATGAAGTCGGAACTCAGCGCCAGATCGGGCCGCGCCGCGCGCAGCCGGTCGACGAGCCGCAGGTAGTCGGCGACGCCGTGCCGGCGGTTCATCGCCGCCAACATGCGGTCCGATCCCGACTGCACCGGCAGATGCAGGAAGGGCATCAGCTTGGCGATGTCGCGGTGGGCGGCGATCAGCGTCTCGTCGACATCGGCGGGATGGGACGTGGTGTAGCGGATGCGGTCGATGCCGTCGATGTCGGCGATGCCGGCGATCAGCCGGCCGAGCCCCCACTCGCCGCCGGTCGGCGCCGACCCGTGATAGGCGTCGACGTTCTGGCCGAGCAGGGTGATCTCGCGCGCCCCGGCCACGGCGTAGCGGCGCGCCTCGGCGAGCAGGTCGGCGACCGGCCGCGAGTACTCCGCACCGCGGGTATAGGGAACGACGCAGAAGGTGCAGAACTTGTCGCAGCCCTCCTGCACGGTGAGGAAGGCGCTGACGCCCCCGGCGGTCGGTTGCGGCAGGTGGTCGAACTTGGGCTCCGACGGGAAGTCGGTTTCGAGGACCGCGCTGCCGGCGCGACCGGCCCTGGCGACCATCTCCGGCAGACGATGGTAGGTCTGCGGTCCGAGCACGATGTCGACACAGGGGGCGCGGCGCCGGATCTCGGCGCCCTCCGCCTGGGCGACGCAGCCGGCGACGGCGATGACCACCGGACCGCCGGCGGCCGCCGGACGATCCTTCAACCGCTGCAGGCGCCCGAGCTCCGAATACACCTTCTCGGCCGCCTTCTCGCGGATGTGGCAGGTGTTGAGGATGATCATGTCGGCGTCGGCGGCGTCCGTCGTCGGGGCGTAGCCGAGCGGCGCCAACACGTCCGCCATGCGGGCGGAGTCGTAGGCGTTCATCTGGCAGCCGTAGGACTTGATGAGGAGTTTCTTCGCCAACGCCGCAACGCTAGATGCGGGCGAGGGCGCCGCACGCGCCGCCGCCGGTCACCACCTCAGCCGATCGTCTGCTCGGAGCGACGCCCGCCATCGCCGTGACGCTGCCCGAACCGCCCGACGGAGTCAAGGACGGCGGCGAGGCGGCCGACACCGGACGTCACGGCCGGCCCTTGTCCTGTTCGAGGCGGACCCCGTAAAGCTCCAGGCGGTGGCCGACCAGACGGTAGCCGAGCTGTTCGGCCATCTTGCTCTGCAACGCCTCGATCTCGTGGCTGCGGAACTCGATCACCCGGCCGGATTGGACGTCGATGAGGTGGTCGTGGTGTTCCTCGCCGGCCTCCTCGTAACGCGATCGGCCGTCGCCGAAGTCCCGCCGCTCGAGGATGTCGGCCTCCTCGAACAGGCGCACCGTGCGGTAGACGGTGGCGATGCTGATTCTCGGATCGAGGGCCGCCGCGCGGCGGTGAACCTCTTCCACGTCCGGGTGATCGGTGGCCTCGGAGAGGACGCGCGCGATGATCCTCCGTTGGCCGGTCATCTTCATGCCCTTCTCCAGGCACTGCCGCTCGATGCGCGATGGTGCCGCCATTCCTCCTCCCTCAGCCCCGACAGCCCCGCCGGCCGTCGAGTTGATTCTCGACGGCGATGATGACGGTCGGCGGCACCGCCGCCGAGCTCACCGGTCAGGCTCGTCGCTGGCTCGCCGTCCGCCGGGTGGTGCCGAGCCCGATCTCCTTGGCGAGGTTGCTGCGATGCTTCGCATAGTTGGGGGCGACCATCGGGTAGTCGGGCGCCAACCCCCAGCGTTCACGGTACTCCTCGGGCGTCATGTTGTAGGACGTCTTGAGATGCCGCTTCAGCATCTTGAGCTTCTTGCCGTCCTCCAGGCATACGATATAGTCGGGGAACACCGATTTTTTCGGTGGCACGGCCGGCTTCGGCCGCTCGGGTTCCGCCGGCGTCGTTCCGACCGAAACCAGCGTCCGGTAGACCTCCTGGATCAGGCCCGGCAGCTCGGAGGCGGGCATTGGATTGTTGCCGACATGGGCAGCGACAATCTCGGCGGTGAGCTCCAGCATTTCAGTGGAAGTAGATTTTTCCATCATCGGAATTTCTTTCCCGGTTTTTCAATGACCGCCTGTCATATAGATAATACTGAACAGCTATGCAAGAACGTCGCATGCGAAAAAAAGCAGCCCCCGTCAGTTGCAAGCCCGACCCCGACTTTCATCTCGACATCTCCGGCGAAGTCTGCCCGCTCACCTTCGTGCGCACCAAGCTGCTGATCGAGCGCATGCGGCCGGGCCAGACGGCGGAGATCCGGCTGAAGGGCGCCGAGCCACTGCTCAACGTCCCCCGGTCGGTTCGGGAGGCGGGCCATGTCGTGGTCGCGCTCGCGCCGGAGGATCCCGCCGCCGGCCCGCACGCCGTCCACCGCCTGCGGATTCGCAAGGCCTGACGCGCCGTCAGGGGACGAGGCGACGGGCGAGAATGACGGCGTCGGTGCCGCCGCCGGCGCCGGCGTAGTAGCCGGGACGGCGGCCGGCTTCGAGAAATCCGTGCCGTGCGTAGAGGCCGAGCGCCGCCCGATTGTCGACCGCGACCTCGAGAACCATCCGCCGGGCACCGCGCCGCGCCGCGTCGGCGAGCGCCGTCGCGAGCAGCGCCGCGGCCCATCCGCGACGCCGCAGCGGCGGCGCGACGCCGATGGCGAGCACCTCGCCCTCGTCGGCGGCGACGCGACAGAGCACGAAGGCGCCGGGAGCGCCGTCCGCCGCGGCGACGTGGGCGCACGTGCCGGGCGCGGCGAGCAGGGCGGCGATCGATGCGGCGCTCCAAGCGTCGGCGAAGCACTGGGCGTGCAGGGCGGCGATCACCGGCGCGTGCCATCGGCCGACGACGGTGATCGCCGGCGGCACCGCGGTCACGGCCGCCGCCCGGGGCCGGAGACCGGCCCGGTGTCCGGGGACCGCAGGTACAGGGGCGAGGGCGCCCGCGGCGGCGGGCCGTCCTTGCGCCACTGCCGGGAGGCGATCTCGGCGACCGCCGCGGCGACGGTCATCGCCGGCGCGGCCGCCACCGCCGTCCGCCCCGCCGCCGTCAGCGCCGCCGCCACCGGCCCCGCGGCGGCGCCGACCACGGTCAGCGGCCGGAGAGGAACCCTCGTCGCCAGATCCCGGGCGGCGGCCGCGACCGGCGGACCGAGGGGATCGCCGTCCGGACCGAACGCCTGGGCGAAGACGTCGCCGCGGTTCGACTCGACGACCGCCAGCACCGCTCCGCCGCCGGCGACCGGGCCGACCGATGCCGCCACCGCCGCGAGGGTGGTGATCCCGAGACACGGCCGATCGGCGGCCAGCGCCATCCCGCGCGCCGCCGCGAGGCCGATCCTGAGGCCGGTGAACGATCCGGGCCCGACGGTGACCGCGATCAGGTCCAGCTCGGCGAAGGCGAGACCGGCGTCCGCCATCGTCGCGGCCACCATCGGCATCAGCGCCTCGGCCTGTCCACGCGCCATCGCCGCCGAGCGGCCGGCCTTCACCCCCGCGGACCACACGGCGACCGAACAGGCGGCCGTCGCGGTGTCGAGGGCCAGGATTCTCATCGTTCCCACCCCCGACGCCGGTGATCGGGCGGGCAGGCGGGCGTATAGTGCGCCCCGGCGGCCGTGCCCGTCGCGCTTCTGGACAGGATCCCCCGATGAGCCTCGTCGAAATCACCCCTGCGCGAGACGGCGTCGAGATCGCCCTCGCCTACGCGACCGACGCCAACTTCACCGGCCGGGCGATCTACCGCCGCGCCGGCTGCTATCTCCACGCCGACACCGCCGCCCTGCTGCGGCGGGCGGTCGAGCTGGCCGCGCCGCTCGGCTATCGGCTGCGCATCCTCGACGGGTTTCGTCCCGCCGAGGCGCAATGGGTCTTGTGGCGGCATTGTCCCGATCCGGCCTACATCGCCGATCCCCGGCGCGGCTCGCCCCACAGCATGGGCGCGGCCGTCGATCTCACCCTGGTCGACGCCGCGACCGGCGAGGCGTCGGACATGGGGACCGGGTTCGACGACATGCGACCCGCCTCCTGGCACGGTGACACCGGCATTCCGGCGCCGGCGCAACGCAACCGGGCGATCCTGCTCGGCCTGATGACCGCCGCCGGCTTCGACTTCTATCGCAACGAATGGTGGCACTATCAGCTGTTCAGGCCGCGCGGCCGCTATCCGGTGTTGTCGGACAGTGTCCTCGCCGACGGTCTGATGTAGTCGATCCTAGACGATCCGGCAGGCTTCGTCGAACTCGAGCCTCCGGTTTCGCGGGTGCAGCTTGCCGGGATCGCCGTGGCCGAGGTTGCAGAGGAAGTTGGAACGGACCCGCGTTCCGGCGAAGAAGGCCTCGTCGACCTTGGCGTTGTCGAACCCGGACATCGGCCCGCAGTCGAGCCCGAGCGCCCGCGCGGCGAGCATGAAATAGGCCCCCTGGAGGCTGCCGTTGCGGAACGCGGTGGTTTCGATGAGAGCGGCGTTGCCGACGAACCACGCGCGGGCGTCGGTGTGGGGAAAAAGCTCGGGCAGCCGGTCATGGAATGCGAGGTCGTGGCCGATGATCGCCGTCGCCGGCGCCGCCATCGTCTTGTCGACGTTGCCGGCCATCAGACAGGGCCTCAACATCGCCTTGGCCTCCGGCGACACCACGAACACGATGCGCGCCGGACTGCAATTGGCGCTGGTCGGACCCATTCGCGCCAAGTCCCACGCCGCGCGCAGCTCGTCTTCGCCGACCGGTTCGTCGATCCAGCCGTTGTGGGTCCGGGCGTCCCGAAACAGAACGTCCAGCGCCCGTTCGTCGATGATCGCACCCACTCTCCTGTTCCTCCACCGTCAGTGGTTGACCGGCCCCCGGGCGGGGTCGAGGCCGCCCGAGGGCTTCGCTCCCGGGAGCGCCGTTCAGGATCCGACCGCGCCGCCGATCCCTGGGTGGCGCAATCGGGCCTGATCGAACCGCCCGAGGTCGTTGGTTTCGATCAGGGTGCGGAGCGCCTTCGGGTAGCGTTGACCGTCCTCCGCGTAGCGATCGAGATAGCCGGCGAGCCGGAGGCTGTCGAGAGGAACACCGTCCCGCCGCATCGACGCCCGGGCGTCGCGAAAGGCGCCGTAGACGGGGTGGGTGTTGAGATTGAACGCATAGGCGCGGACCGACTCGAGAAGGGTGGGGAAGACCCGGACGCGGTGGGTCCGGCCCTCCTCGCGCCGTTCCGGGACGAGATCGCCGCTGCCGGTGAAGGTCCGCTGTCCGAACAGGGCATTGCCCTCGCGCACGAACCGGGACGTTCCCCAGCCGCTCTCGATCACCGCCTGGGCGAGCGCCAGCGACGTCGGGATCACGTCCACGCGTCGGGCGAGGGCGTCGAGGTCGTCCGGCGCCACTCCGTAGCGTTCGGCGGTGACGATCAGCCACAGCCGGTCGACCGCGTCGAGGCGCTGCTCCATCCGCAGGCGATAGCGCACCTCCCACAGGCGGCGGCGATCGGCGTCGATCTCCTCGTTCGCCTGCAGCACCAGGGGCAGAACCGTCTGGACGAACAGCGCCTTCCGGGTCGCGATCGCGTCGATCGCGTCGATGTCGGCGGGCAGGCGGGCGAGGAACAGCCGCGGCACGTCGTCCTCGCCGGCGATCACCGTCCCGAGATCGTAGTCGAGATCGGCGAAGGTCCGCGACAGCGCCTCGACCGTTGGGCGCCGTCCGGCCGCCGGCCGATCGCGGCTCCCGACCACCGGCATCGCCCAGCCCGCGTCGGTGATCAGGCTCGCCTCCGGGATCGGCCGCGGCACCGCCGTCTGCGCCGCCGGAGGCGCCATCACGGAAGCGGCCATCGACAGTCCGATCATCGCCGCCAGCGCAACGATGTGACAGGCCTGGTATGGTTTCATCTCGTTCCCGCCGGACGGCGACGCGCGGCACCTGCCGCCGCCGCCGGTCCGATCCCCTCGTTCAGCGCGAAGAAACCCGATCCGCTTTCTAAGCGATTCGCGGCCCGTTGTTCAAAACGATTCGACACCGCCGGGAAAAACCCAGCGCTGCCAGGGCGCTGACAGAATTGCGCGGCCGTCGCGGCGGGCCCGGAGCCCGCGGACGCGCGCCCTGGGGGCCGAGAACGGGGTTACCAGTCGGCGACCGACCGGACTTCCCGGACCTCCGGCACGTAGTACCGGAGCATGTTCTCGATGCCGTGCTTGAGGGTCGCCGTCGAGCTGGGACAGCCCGAGCACGAACCCTGCATGTGGAGGTAGACGATGCCGTCCTCGAATCCCTGGAAGACGATGTCGCCGCCGTCCTGGGCGACCGCCGGCCGGACACGGGTCTCGAGCAGCTCCTTGATCTGGGCGACGACGGCGTTCTCCTCGCCCTCGTCTTCGAGAGCGGCGTCACCGGCGAGGACCGGCACCCCGGAGGTGAAGTGATCCATGATCGCGCTCAGGATGAGCGGCTTCATCACCTCCCAGTCCCGTGTCGGCATCTTCGTCACGGTGATGAAATCGCTGCCCAGAAAGACCCCGGCGACGCCGTCGATCTCGAACAGACGAAGCGCCAGCGGCGAACGGGCCGCCTCCTCGGGATCGGCGAAGTTCGCGGTCCCGCGGTTCACGACTTCGCATCCGGGGAGGAACTTCAGGGTCGCCGGATTGGGGGTCGGCTCGGTCTGAATGAACATCGCGCTGCTTTCTCCTCTGCTTCGGGTCCGCTGCTTCGGCTCCGCTGCGTCGGGCGACCGCGCTGGCCCCGCGGTCCGGCCCCGTCCGATCGAAACATGGGCGGTCGGTCGCCGACAATCAAGAACCGGCCGGCGGTGCCGGCGGCAGGAATCCGACGACTTCGAAGATCTCGCGCAAGATCGGTTCGGCAATCGCCGCGGCACGGGCGGCGCCGTCGCGGAGGATGCCGTCGACGTAGCCGGGGTCCTTCTGCAGGCGCCGGCATTCGGCGCCGATCGGGGCCAGCGTCTCGACCGCGAGGTCCGCCAGCGCCGCCTTGAAGGTCGAGAACGGGGCACCGCCGAAGCGGGCGCACACCCGGTCGATCTCGATGTCCGCCAGCGCCGCGTAGATGCCCATCAGGTTCGCCGCCTCCGGGCGCCCCGCGAAACCTTCCGGTGTTTCGGGCAGGAAGTGGGGATCGCTCTTGGATCGGCGGATCTTGAGGCGGATGGTGTCGGCGTCGTCGATCAGGTTGATGCGCGACTGGTCCGACGGATCCGACTTGCTCATCTTCTTGGTGCCGTCGCGGAGCGACATCACCCGCGTTGCCGGACCGAAGATCAGCGGCTCGACGATCGGAAACAGCGCGATGCCGTAGTCGTTGTTGAACTTCTGGGCGATGTCGCGACAGAGTTCCAGGTGCTGCTTCTGGTCCTCGCCGACCGGCACGTGGGTCGCCTTGTAGAGAAGGATGTCGGCGGCCATCAGGTTGGGATAGACGAACAGTCCGACCGACGCGTTCTCCCGGTTCTTGCCCGCCTTGTCCTTGAACTGGGTCATCCGGTTGAGCCAGCCGAGCCGGGCGACGCAGTTGAAGATCCAGGCGAGCTGGGCGTGACCGGCCACGTGGCTCTGCACGAAGACGATGCTGCGCCCGGGATCGACGCCGGCGGCGAGCACCGCGGCCGCGACCTCCCGGGTGCTGGCCGTCACCTCCCCGGGATCCTGCCAGACGGTGATCGCGTGCATGTCGACCATGCAGAAGATGCAGTCGTAGTCGTCCTGCAACCGCACCCAGTTGCGGATCGCCCCGAGATAGTTGCCGAGATGCAGGTTTCCCGTCGGCTGAATACCGGAAAAAATGCGTTTCATGATCCTCCGACACTCTTTTCGGTTGCGACGGCCGGGCGGTTTATGGCGGTTGCGGCGCAGCGGGTCAAGCGATGTCCCGGCCCCGCATCAAACGGCGCAGGTCGCTGAGGCCGGCGGCGCCGGTGAGCTGGGCGGCCGCGGCGAAGGTCGCCGCGCCGATGCCGACCAGCACCGCCAGTGCCGCCGCGCGGCGCGCGAGCCCGGCGGCGAGCCAGTCCGCCAGCCCTACCTGGAGAAGGACGAGCACCGCGGCCATCACCGCGCTCGCCAGCAGCATCCGCGGCAGCCGGCCGGCGAGACGGGCGTCGATCCTGAGGAAGCCGCGGCGGTACAGGATCAGCGCCAGCAGGCCGGCGTTCAGCCATGACGAGACGGAGGTCGCGACGGCGATGCCGACGTGCAGGAACGGCCCCATCAGGAGCAGGTTCAAGAGCAGGTTGACGACCGTCGTCACCGCCGCGATGCGCACCGGCGTGACCGTGTCCTCGCGGGCGAAATAGCCCGGGGTGAGCGCCTTGGCGAGGACGTAGGCGGGCAGACCGGTCGCGTAGGCGGCGAGCGCCATCGCCGTCGCCCGCGCCTCCGCCGGGCCGAATTCGCCGCGCTCGAACAGCACCGAGATCACCGGCCCGGCGATCACCAGGAGCGCCGCCGCCGCCGGCAGGGTGAACAGGAAGGCGATCTCGAGGGCACGGTTCTGGCTGTGGAGGGCGGCGTCGGCATGGCCGGCGCGGACCTGCCTGGACAGCACCGGCAACAGCGCGGTGCCGACCGCGACCCCGACGATGCCGAGCGGCAGCTGGTTGACCCGGTCGGCATAGAACAGGAACGAGATCGACCCCGAGGGCAGCAGCGAAGCGATGATGGTGTCGAGCAGCAGATTGATCTGGTAGATGCCGGCGCCGATCGCCACCGGCAGCGCCCGCCGCATCAACTGGCGGACGCGCGGCGTCAGGCGCGGCCGCGGCAGCCGCAGCCAGACGCCGGCCCGTCCGCAGGCGACCAGAAGCCACGCGAACTGGATCACCCCCGCCGCCGCGACCCCCCAGGCGAGGGCATGCCCGGGGCTCGCGGTCAGCGGCGACAGCCCGACCAGCGCCAGGATCAGACACAGGTTGAGCAGGATCGGCGCCGCGGCGGCCGCGGCGAAGCGTCCCAGGGAGTTGAGCACCCCGGCCATCAGCGAGACGACCGAGATGAACAGCAAATAAGGAAAGGTGATCCGCGAGAACAGCACCGCGAGATCGAACTTCTCCGGACTCGCCGCGAATCCCGGCGCCATCCCGTACATCGCCACCGGCATCGCGATCTGCATCGCGGTGACGAACAGCAGCAGCGCCGGCACCAGGACGCCGAGGGCCTGCTCGGCGAACGCCCGCGCCCGCTCCCGGCCCTCGGTCTCCAGGGCCCCGGCGAAGATCGGCACGAACGCGGCGCTGAACGCGCCCTCGGCGAACAGCCGCCGGAACAGGTTGGGGAACTTGAAGGCGACGAAGAAGGCGTCCGCCGCCATCCCGGCGCCCAGCATCGATGCGATCAGGATGTCGCGCACGAACCCGAACACCCGGCTGACCGAGGTCAACCCGCCGATGGTGGCGATCGATCGGACGAGCGGCATGGCCGCGTGTCTAACCGGTTTTCGGGACGAGGGAAAGCGGGCCCGAGGGGCTATTGCGCGGCGTCGCGCTGCGGCGTCGGCGGGCCGGCCGCATCCGGCGGTTCGATGGCGGCCAGCAGCCGCTCTTCGATCCGCTTCAGTTTGACCTGCTGCTCGACCTTCAGCCCGAACACGTCCTTGACATAGAAGACGTCGACGACCCGCTCGCCGTAGGTGGAGATGTGGGCGCTGACGATCTGCAGGCCGAGCGCGGTCAGGGTGGAGGTGACGTCGTGCAGGAACCCCAGCCGGTCGCGGCCGTTGACCTCGATCACCGTGTGATGCTTGCTCGCCTTGTTGTCGAAGAACACCGCCGGGGGCACCTTGAACACCCGGGTGCGGGTGGGCATCGCGCGGGCGCGAACCGCGCCGAGCTCGCGGGCGGTGTGGAGGCGTCCGACGATCGCCTCCTCGATCCGCTTCGACAGCTTCTCGATGCGCCCCGAGCTGTCGACCGGGCCGCCGTCGACTTTCTGAACCCAGAACGTGTCGAGCGCCATGCTGTTGGCCAGCGTCATGATCTTGGCGTCGACGATCGAAACCCCGGACAGCGCCATCGCGCCGGCGATGCGGGCGAACAGACCGGCGTGATCGGGGGCGTAGATGAGGAACTCGGTGATGTCGCGGGTCGGATGCTGGTGGGGTTCGATGCGCAGCGAGCGGCCTTCGGCGGCGGCCTCGCGCATCAGCCGGAAGTGGCGGACGTGGGCGTCGGTGTCGAACGCCAGCCAGTAGTCGGAGTAGCCGCGGGCGACGAACTCCTCGCGCATCGCCTCCGGCCAGTCGGACAGCCGCTCCCTGAGCCGCGCCTTGGCCCGCTCGACCCGCAGCGTTCGCCGCTCGGCGGGCTGACCGCCGGCCATGTCGATGTCTTCCAGCGCCCGATAGAACAGCTCCCGCAGCAGTCCCGCCTTCCAGGCGTTCCAGATCCCCGGTCCGACGGCGCTGATGTCGGCGTGGGTCAGGACCAGCAGCATCTTGAGCCGTTCCGGCGACTGCACAACGGCGGTGAGATCGCTCACCGTCTTCGGGTCGTCCATGTCGCGCTTGAACGCGAACCGGCTCATCAGCAGGTGGTGGCGGACCAGCCAGGAGACGGCTTCCGTCTCCCAGTCGTCGAGGCCGAGCCGCGGCCCGAGGGCGAGGGCGATGTCGGCGCCGATCTCCGAATGGTCGCCGTGGCGGCCCTTGGCGATGTCGTGGAGCAGCACGGCGAGGTAGAGGGCGCGCCGCGAGCGGATCTCGCCGACCACGGCGGTCGCCGTCGGGTGCTCGGCGGCGAGTTCGCCCCGCTCGATGCGATGGAGGAGGCCGATGGCGCGGATGGAATGCTCGTCGACCGTGTACACGTGGTACATGTCGTACTGCATCTGCGCGACGACGCGTCCGAAATCGGGCATGAAGCGCCCGAACACCCCGGCTTCGTTGAGCCGCCGAAGGGTGGTTTCGGGATCGTTCTCGGAGGTGAGCATCTCCATGAACAGGCGGTTGGCCTCCGGATCGGCCCGCATCGCCGCGTCGATCAGCCCGAGGCTGTTGTGGACCAGCCGGAGCGTATGGGGGTGGATGTCGAGCCCGCGCCGCTGGGCCTCGTGGAACAGCCGCAACAGACGCACCGGGTCCTGGGCGAAGGCGTCGTCGGACACCTCTCTGAGCCGCCCGCCGTCGATCCGGAATCCTTCGGGCAGCCGCCGAAACAGCGGCAGCGACGGCAGCCGCAGCCGGAAGCGCGGCTTCTTGTGCTCCTCCTCCAGCACCGCGCACAGCACCCGGGTCAGATCGCCGACCGTCTTGGTGACCAGATAGTAGTGCTTCATGAAGCGTTCGACGCCGCGCGCCCCGGGTCGGTTCGCGTAGCCGAGGCGTTCGCCGATCCGCGCCTGGACGTCGAAGGTCAGCCGTTCCTCCGGTCGGCCGGTGACGTAGTGGAGATGGCAGCGCACCGTCCACAGGAAGTCCTGCGCCCTGCGGAACCGCCGGACATCGCCCTCGGTGAACACCCCGCGCCCGACCAGCTCGCCCATGTCCTTGACCTGATAGAGGTACTTGGCGATCCAGAACAGCGTCTGGAGGTCGCGCAGACCGCCCTTTCCTTCCTTGACGTGGGGCTCCAGCACGTAGCGGGTGTCGCCCATGCGCTCGTGGCGGGCGTCCCGTTCGGCGAGTTTGGTCTGCACGAACTGCGTCCCGGTGCCGGCGACGACATCCTTGGCGAACCGCCGCTCGAACAGCTGGAACAGGGCGCCGTCGCCGCACAGCCACCGCGATTCCAGCAGGCTGGTGCAGATGGTCGGATCGCTCTTGGCGAGACGCACGCAGTCGTCGACGGTTCGGGTGGCATGGCCGACCTTGAGCCCGAGGTCCCACAGCAGGTAGAGCACGTACTCGACGATCGCCTTGGTGCGCGTCGACTTCGGGTCGGCGACGAGGAACATCAGATCGATGTCGGAGAACGGCGACAGCTCGCCGCGGCCGTAGCCGCCGGTGGCAACCACCGCCATCACCTCGCCGGCCGTCGCACGATCGATCGGATAGACGTGGAGGTGGGCGAAGTCGTAGAGGGTGTGGATCAGCTGATCGACGAGATAGGAATCCGCCTGCACGACCGCGGCGCCGCGCGCTTTCTCCTCCTCGAAGCGGCGGCGGACCTCGCCGACCCCGCGGTAGAGCGCCGCCTTGAAGATCTGGAGGGTGTTGTCGCGCGCCCGCTGCGGATCGCCCCAGCGGACCTGTTCGTCGAGGTCGCGAACCAGGGCCTTGCGGTCGATGATCGCGCGTCGGTTCTTGATCCGGTACATGGGGGCCTTCGCGGTTTCCCTCCGTATATAGGCGAACGCTCTCGGTTCACACGATCTCGTTGGCGCCTCGCGTCGCATCGCCCGCCGTCGCGCCGGCCGCTCACAGCATCCGTTTCAGCCGGTAGACCAGTTCCAGCGCCTGTCGCGGCGTCAGGTCGTCGACCGCGACGCCCCGCAGTTCCTCGACCACCGGGGAACACGCCGGCGGCGACGCCTGCCGTTCGGCGGCGGCGAACAGCGGCAGATCCTCGGCGAGGCGGGTGACCGCCGACGACTGCTCGCCCTTCTCGAGGGTGGCCAGCACCCGCTCGGCGCGGGCGACGACCGCGGCCGGCAACCCCGCCAGCCGGCCGACATGGATCCCGTAGGAACGGTCGGCCGCCCCCGGCGCCACCTCGTGAAGGAACACCACCTGTCCCTGCCATTCCTTGACCCGCATGGTGTGGCAGGCGAGGTCCGGCAGTTTCGCCGCCAGCGCCGTCAGCTCGTGGTAGTGGGTGGCGAACAGCGTTCGGCAACGGTTGACCCCGTGCAGGTGCTCGATCACCGCCCAGGCGATCGACAGGCCGTCGTAGGTGGCGGTGCCGCGGCCGATCTCGTCGAGGATCACCAGCGCCCGCGGTCCCGCCTGGTTGAGGATCGCCGCCGTCTCCACCATCTCGACCATGAACGTGGAGCGGCCGCGCGCGAGGTCGTCGGCGGCGCCGACGCGCGAGAACAGCCGGTCGACGACGCCGAACCGGGCGTCTTCGGCGGGGACGTACGAGCCGATCTGACCGAGCACGGCGATCAGCGCGTTCTGGCGCAGGAAGGTGCTCTTGCCGGCCATGTTGGGTCCGGTGAGCAGCCACAGCCGGCGCCCGTCCGCGAGATCGCAGTCGTTGGCGACGAAGCGGCCGCCCTCGTGCTCGGCGAGCGCCGCTTCGACGACCGGATGACGGCCGCCGCGGACCCGGAAGTCGAGGCCGTCGTCGATCACCGGTCGACGGTAGCCGCGATCGGCCGCGACCTCCGCCAGCGCCGCGGCGACGTCGAGGGCGGCGACGGCGGCGGCGGCGCGGGCGATCGGCTCGGCCGCCGCGACGACCCCGGCGACCAGGTCCTCGAACACCGACAGTTCGAGGGCGAGCGCCCGATCGGCGGCGCGCGCGATCCGCTCCTCGAGACCGCCGAGCTCGACGGTGGTGTAGCGGACCGCGTTGGCCATCGTCTGGCGATGGATGAACGGTGCACCCGGCCCCGCCGGCATCCGTTCCGCCTGGCGGGCCGACACCTCGACGAAGTAGCCGAGGACGTTGTTGTGGCGGATCTTGAGCGCCTGGACGCCGGTCTCGGCGGCGTACCGGGCCTGGAGGGCCGCGATCAGGCGCCGGCTTTCGTCGCGCAGCGCCCGCAGTTCGTCCAGCGCCGCGAGATGGCCGGCGGCGACGAACCCGCCGTCGCGGGCGGCGATCGGCAGCTCCGGCGCCAGCGCACGGGCCAGCCGGTCGACCAGCGGCCGATGGTCGCCGAGATCGGCGAGGCAGGCGGCGATCCCCGGCGCGATCGCGGGCACGCCGTCCGTCGCGAACAGCGACCGCATCTCGGCGGTCAGCGCCAGCGCGTCGCGCACCGCGGCGAGATCGCGTGGCCCGCCGCGCCCGACCGAGAGACGCGAAAGGCATCGCTCGATCTCCGGGCAGCGCCGAAGGGCCGCCCGCAGCGCGGCTCGGGTGCGGTCGGCCTCGATGAAGAAGCCGACCATGTCGAGCCGGGATTCGATCTCGTGCCGATCGGTCAGCGGCGCCGCCAGCCGTGCTGTCAGCAGCCGGGCGCCGGCGCCGGTGATCGTCCGGTCGACGACGGCGACCAGGCTGCCCTTGCGGTCGCCGGCGAGGGTGCGGGTCAGTTCGAGATTGCGCCGCGTCGCGGCGTCGATCTCCATCACCGCGCCCTTCGACAGCCGCCGCGGCCGCCCGAGACGCGGCAGCCGGCCCTTCTGGGTCAGTTCGATGTAGTCGACCAGCGCGCCCGCCGCCGCCACCTCGGCACGGCTGAAGTCGCCGAACGCATCGAGGGTCCCGACGCCGTAGAGCGCCTCCAGGCGCCGCTGGCCGTTGATGCTGTCGAAGCGGGCGGCCGGCAGCGGCGTCAGCCGCTGGTGCCACTCCCCGAGGGCTTGGGCCAGCGCCGGGCGCCGCACGGCGTCGTCGGAGACGATGATCTCGCCCGGTTCGAGCCGCGCCAGCGCCGCCGACAGGTCGGCGCCGTCGAGCGGCTGGGTCTGGAAATCGCCGGTCGAGACGTCGATCCACGCGAGACCGATCCCCCCGGTCGCCTCGGCGCACGCCACGAGGTAGTTGTGGCGGCGCGATTCGAGCAGCGAGTCCTCGGTCAGGGTGCCGGCGGTCATCACCCTGACCACGCGGCGCTCGACGACCGCCTTGGGCCCACGCCGGCGCGCCGCCGCCGGATCCTCGGTCTGTTCGCAGACGGCGACCCTGAAGCCCTGGCGGATCAGCCGTGCCACGTAGGACTCGTGGCTGTGCACCGGCACGCCGCACATCGGGATGTCCTCGCCGAGATGGCGGCCGCGTTTGGTGAGGGTGATGTCGAGCGCCGCCGCCGCGGTCACCGCGTCGTCGAAGAACATCTCGTAGAAGTCGCCCATCCGGTAGAACAGCAGGCAATCGGGATGCTCGCGCTTGATCGCCAGATACTGCGCCATCATCGGCGTCGTCTGGTCGGCGGGGACGGGCGGCGGGGCGGGCGGAGACGGGTCCGGCATGGCGGTCGGTCGATGGCGGTCGTCGGAAGGGGATCACGGCGCGGCCGGTTTGGGCTATGCAGCGGCCGGCCGCTTCGGCAATATGCCAACGAACGGTGGAGGAGAT
>JBHJOP010000121.1:0-17723 GCA_050329575.1 Rhodospirillales bacterium
CGCGCCGGTCCCCTCGCGGGCGAGGCGCGGGCGCGGTCGCTGTGCGACGATCTCAAGCGGCGCAAGGTCGACTGCCTGGTCATCCGGCCGGGGGGGTAGGGTGGCGGTGGACACCACGCCGCGGGCGGTGATCTTCGGCGTCTGCGGCGACGCGCTGACCGACGGCGAGCGGCGCCTGTTCGCCGCCGCCGATCCGTTGGGCTTCATCCTGTTCGCGCGCAATTGCCTCTCCCCCGCGCAGGTGGGGGCGCTGGTCGCCGATCTGCGGCGGACGGTCGGGCGTGCCGACGCGCCGGTGCTGATCGATCAGGAGGGCGGCCGGGTGGCGCGGCTCGGTCCGCCCCACTGGCGCCGGCCGCCGCCGGCGGCGCGCTTCGCAGAACTGTCGGCCGTCGATGCCGCGGCGGCGGTGGAGGCGACGTGGCTGAACGCCCGGGTGATGGCGGCCGAACTCGCGGCGCTCGGGATCGACGTCGACTGCGCACCGGTGCTCGACATCCCGCAGCCGGACGCCCACCCGGTGATCGGCGACCGGGCGCTGGGCGACCACCCCGAACGGGTGGCGCTGCTCGGCCGGGCCGTCTGCGAGGGCCTGCTGGCCGGCGGCGTGACGCCGGTGATCAAGCACCTGCCGGGGCATGGACGCGCCGCCGCCGACAGCCATGCCGAACTGCCGGTGGTCGACGTCCGCCGCGAGGCGCTGGAGGAGATCGACTTCCTGCCGTTCCGGGCGCTGAACGCGATGCCGTGGGGAATGACCGCGCACGTCGTCTACACGGCCTTGGATCCGGCGGCGCCGGCGACCACATCGAGGGAGGTGATCGAACGCGTGATCCGCGGCGCGATCGGGTTCGACGGCGTGCTGATCTCCGACGATCTGTGCATGAACGCCCTCGCCGGACCGCCGGCGCAGCGGTTGCGGGCGGCATTGGCGGCCGGGTGCGACGTCGCGCTTCACTGCAATGGCGTGCTCGCGGAGATGGAGGCGGTCGCCGCGGTCTGTCCGCCGCTCGGCACGGCGGCGCTGGCGCGGCTGCAGCGGGCGCGGGCGATGCCGCGGGCGCCGGAGCCGTTCGCGGTCGAGGCCGCTCTCGACCGCCTGGAGCAACTGCTGACCGAGGTGAGGTCGTGAGCCTCGACGTGATCCTGTATCAGCTGTCCGTGTGGGTGATCCCGGTGTTGCTGGCGATCACCGTCCACGAGGCCGCGCACGGGTTCGTCGCCTGGCGGCTGGGCGACGACACCGCCTACCGTCAGGGGCGGGTCACCTTCAATCCCTTCAAGCACATCGATCCCTTCGGGACGGTGCTGTTGCCGGCGGTGCTGTTGCTCATCTCCGGCGGGCGGCTGATGTTCGGGTTCGCGAGGCCGGTGCCGGTGAACTTCATGCGGCTCCGGCATCCGCGCCGCGACATGGTGTGGGTGGCGGCCGCCGGCCCCGGCGTCAATCTGGCGATGGCGCTGGTCGCGGCCGTGCTGTTGCACACGGTCGCGATGCTGCCGGACGACCTCGGCCGCTGGATCTTGCAGAATCTGCGCAATGCCGTCTGGATCAACGTGCTGCTGGCGGTGTTCAACATGCTGCCGATCCCGCCGCTCGACGGCGGCCGGGTCGCCGTCGGTCTGCTGCCGTTGTCGTTGGCGCGGCCGCTGGCGCGGCTGGAGCGCTACGGGTTCGCGATCATCATCGGCGGCGTGTTCCTGCTGCCGTGGCTCGGCCGGTCGATCGGGGTCGAGTTGGAGGTGTTCCGCTGGCTGGTGTTGACGCCGGCGTTCTACCTGAGCCGGATCGTGCTCGCCCTCGCCGGCGTCTCGTGAGGGAGCGGACGAGATGGCCCTCGATCCGCCCGATCGTCCGCCGGCGGCGTTCGTCGTCGACGTCGACGGCTACGAAGGTCCGCTCGACGCGCTGCTGGCGCTCGCCCGCGATCAGAAGGTCGACCTGAAGGAGATCTCGATCCTCCAACTCGCCGATCAGTATCTGGCGTTCGTCGCCGAGGCCCGCCGCACCAACCTCGAACTCGCCGCAGAGTACCTGGTGATGGCGGCGTGGCTGGCGTACCTGAAGTCGCGGCTGCTGCTGCCCGAGCCGCCCGCCGACGACGAACCGTCGGGCGAGGCGATGGCGGCGGCGCTCGGCTTTCAGTTGCGGCGGCTGGAGGCGATGCGGAATGCTGGTGCGCGGCTGATGGGGCGGCCGCGGCTCGGCATCGACGTGTTCGCGCGGGGCCGGCCGGAGTCGTTCGGTGACAGCCGGGTAACGGTGGTGCGCACCGACCTCTATGCACTGCTCGCGGCCTACGGTGGCCACCTGCGCCGCCACCGGCAGGTGCAGCCGCTGCGCATCGAGCCCTCGACCCTGTCTTCGGTCGAGGAGGCGCTCGATCGCCTGCGCCGCGGCCTCGGCGGATTTCCCGGATGGGAGAACCTGTGGCGCTATCTGCCGCCCGGCACCTGGGAGAGCCTCGCACAGGGGCGGCTCGACGCCCGCTCGGCGATGGCCGCCACCTTCGCCGCCGGCCTGGAACTGGTCAAGCAGGGCGCGATGAAGATGCGCCAGGCAAAGCCGTTCGGGCCGATCTACATCCGCGCCGTCGACCGGGAGGGAGAACCGACGTGACCGCTCTCGACGGGCTGCACCTGCGCCTCCTCGAGGCGGTCCTGTTCGCCTCGACCGAGGCGCTGAGCGAACTCGAACTGGCGGCGCGACTGCCGGAGGGCGCCGATCTTCCGGCCCTTCTCGCTCACCTGCGGGCGCACTACGCCGAGCGCGGCGTCAACCTCGCGCGCGCCGGCACCGGCTGGGCGTTCCGCACCGCGCCCGATCTCGCAGCGTTGCTCCGCCGGGAGACGGTCGCCGAGCGCAAGCCGTCGCGAGCGGCGCTGGAGACGCTGGCGATCGTCGCCTACCATCAGCCGGTGACCCGGGCCGAGATCGAGGAGATCCGGGGCGTCCAGCTCAGCAAGGGGACGCTGGATCATCTGTTCGAGCAGGGGTGGATCCGTCCGAAGGGGCGTCGGCAGACGCCGGGGCGGCCGCTGACGTGGGGCACCACCGATGCCTTTCTCGACCACTTCGGTCTCGAGAGCCTCGCCGAACTGCCGGGTCTCGACGAGCTGAAGGTGGCGGGGTTGCTGGATGCGCGTCCGTCAATCCAGGTCTCCGGCGGCGACGCCGGTGCCGCAGACCGCCTGCTCCCGGCGGTCGACGAGTCTGGCACCGACCCTGCCGGCGAGCCCGAACGCCCGTGACACCCCTCGCCCTTTCTGCCATTATCCGCCGACGTCGCCGCGACGAGACGTGAGAGGAAGAGAGTACGCACGGATGGGTACATTCAGCATCTGGCATTGGCTGATCGTCCTGGTTGTCGTCCTGATCCTGTTCGGCGGCCGCGGGAAGATCTCCCAGATCATGGGCGACTTCGGCAAGGGATTGAAGTCCTTCAAGAAGAGCATGAAGGAGGAGGAGCCGCTGGAGGACGCGTCGCTCGCCGTCGACGAGCCGAAGGCACTGAAATCGGAAAGCGTCCGCGAGCCTCAGCCCGCCAAGCGCAAGGACCGGGCGGCGGGTTAGGACGCCTCGCCGAAGCGATCGGCGGGAGGTCGCGAGACGCGACGATGTTGGACATCGGCTGGCCGGAGCTCTTCCTCATCGGGGTGATCGCGCTCATCGTCGTCGGTCCGAAGGACCTGCCGCGGGCGCTCAGGACCGTCTCCCAGGTGGTACGCAAGGCGCGCAGCCTCGCTCAGGAGTTCCAGGGCGGCGTTGCCGAGCTGGTGCGGGAGGCCGAACTCGACGACATCAAGCGGCGGGTCGAACGGTCCAGCCGGACGATCGAGGGCACCATCAGGGACACCGTCGATCCGAACGGCACCCTCACCGATGCGTTCGACCCGGCCGAGTTCAACCGCCAGCTCAAGGAGCGGGTGGAGGGCGGTCCGCCGACCCGGCCGGCGCCCGCGGCGTCCGCGTCCGACCGGCCGGAATCGGTGGCGGCGGCGTCGGCGGGCGGGGGCGATACGGCTCCCTCGGGAGAGCGCCCGGCATCCCCAGCTTCCGATCGGGCCGCCGGGTGAGCGTGGTCGCGCCGCCTTCGGGGCCGCGCCGAGCGACGATCGCGGATGGGGAGTGACGGTGGCGGACGAAGACGTCGACGAGGCGAAAATGCCGCTGCTCGACCACCTGATCGAGCTGCGCCGACGGCTGCTCTACAGCGTGGCCGGCCTGGTGGTGCTGTTCTTCGTCTGCTACGGCTTTGCCGAGCACATCTACGGCTTTCTGGTGCGGCCGCTCGCCGACATTCTCGAACAGCAAGGCGGCGGCGAGCGGCGGATGATCTACACCGCCCTCTACGAGGCGTTCTTCACCTACATCAAGGTGGCGTTCTTCGCCGCGCTGTTCCTCGGCTTTCCGTTGATCGCCAGCCAAATCTGGATGTTCGTGGCGCCCGGTCTCTACAGAGACGAGAAGCGGGCGTTCCTGCCGTTCCTGATAGCAACGCCGATCCTGTTCTTCCTCGGCGGGGCGCTGGTCTACTACCTCATCTTCCCCCTGGCGTGGTCGTTCTTCCTGAGTTTCGAGGTGAGCGGCGGCGGCGGCGGTGCGCTGCCGATCCAACTCGAGGCCAAGGTCGACCAGTACCTGGCGCTGGTGATGCGGCTGATCTTCGCCTTCGGTCTCTGCTTCCAGCTGCCGGTGCTGATGACCCTGCTGGCGCGGGTCGGCATGGTGACCGCCAAAGGCATGCGGGAGAAGCGCCGCTACGCGATCGTCCTCGCCTTCGTCGCGGCGGCCATCCTGACGCCGCCCGACGTGATCAGCCAGATCGGCCTCGCGGTGCCGACCATTCTGCTCTACGAGGTGTCGATCCTGTGCGTCGGGCTGGTCGAGAGACGGGCCCGTGCCGGCGCCGCGGCGGACGACGATCCCCTTCGCAGGGACGACGAGCCGGAGGTCGACGAGCCATCGGCGTCACCGCGCCCCTCGGGTTCGCCGGCGGACTGACGGCGACGACGGGACCGATTCGCCGGCAGCGCGGAGCGGCGCCGCGTTCCGCCGCAGTCCACGTGCACCGACGACGGGGCCGCGGCAGGGGCGGAGAGCGGTGGCTTGACCGTCGGTCGGGCTTCCGCTAACCCCGCGACGGGGACGTCTGGGGCCGGCCAATGCACGATATCAAGTGGATCCGCGATCATCCGGAAACGTTCGACTTCGGCCTCCGCCGTCGCGGACTGGCGGCCGAGTCCGCCCGCGTTCTCGCTCTCGACGATGCCCGCCGGCGGGCGATCGCGCTCGCTCAGGACATCCAGGCGCGGCGCAACGCGCTCTCCAAGCAGATCGGCATTCTCAAGGGCCGCGGCGAGGACGCCGCCGAGGCGATCGCCGAGGTCGCAAGCTCCAAGCAGGAGCAGGCGGCGGCGGAGGAGCGGGCGCGTGCCGCGGAACACGCGCTGGACGACGTGCTCGCCGCCCTTCCCAACCTGCCGGCGGACGACGTTCCCGAAGGCCCCGACGAGACTGCCAACGTCGAGATCCGCCGCTGGGGGACACCGCCCGGCTTCGAGTTCCGGCCGCGCGAGCATTTCGAGATCGGCGAGGCGCTGGGTCTGATGGACTTCGATCGCGCCGGCCGGCTGTCGGGTGCCCGGTTCGTGGTGCTGCGCGGCGCGCTGGCGCGGATGGAGCGGGCGCTCGCCGCATTCATGCTCGATCTGCACACCGGCGCGTTCGGCTACACCGAGGTCAACCCGCCGGCTCTGGTTCGTGACGAGGTGCTGTTCGGCACCGGCCAGTTGCCGAAGTTCGGCGACGAGCTGTTCCGGACCACCGACGGCCTGTGGCTGATCCCGACCGCCGAGGTCCCCTTGACCAACCTGGTGGCCGGCGAGATCCTCGACGAGGAGACGCTGCCGCGGCGGATGACGGCGATGACGTGGTGCTTCCGCGCCGAGGCGGGCGCGGCGGGCAAGGACACCCGCGGGATGATCCGGCAGCACCAGTTCACCAAGGTCGAGCTGGTCGGCATCGTCCGGCCCGAGCAGGCGGCGGCGGAGCTCGAGCGGATGACCGGGTGCGCCGAGGAGGTGCTGCGGCGGCTCGGCCTTCCCTACCGGGTGGTGCTGTTGTGCACCGGTGACATCGGTTTCGCCGCTTGCAAGACCTACGACATCGAGGTCTGGCTGCCGGGTCAGGGCCGCTATCGCGAGATTTCCAGCTGCTCGGACTGCGGTGATTTCCAGGCGCGGCGGATGCAGGCCCGCTGCCGGCGGAGCGGCGACAAGGCGACCCGCTTCGTCCACACCCTCAACGGCTCCGGGCTGGCGGTCGGGCGGACGCTGATCGCGGTGCTCGAGAACTACCAGCGGGCCGACGGTTCGGTCGAGGTTCCGGTGGCGCTCAGGCCCTACATGGGCGGGCTGGAAGCGATCGCCGCCGATGGTCTATGAGCCGTTCGATCTCGCCTCGGCCCGGGTCCTGATCTGCAACGACGACGGCATCGGCGCCCCGGGCCTCAAGCTCCTGGAGAAGGTCATGCGCGGCCTCGCCGGCGAGGTCTGGGTGGTCGCACCGGAAACCGAGCAGAGCGCCGCCAGCCACTCGCTGACCATGCGCCGGCCGCTGTTCGTGCGCCGCGTCTCGGGCCGCCGGTTCACCGTCGACGGCACACCCACCGACTGCGTGCTGCTTGCCGTTCACCGGATCCTCAAGGGGACCCCCCCTGACCTGGTGCTGTCAGGGATCAATCGCGGCGGCAATCTCGGCGAGGACGCGATCTACTCGGGCACCGTCGCCGCCGCCCGCGAAGGCGCCCTGCTTGGGTTTCCCTCGGTCGCCCTCAGCCAGGCCTACGAGGACGGCCAGGCAGTGCGCTGGTCGACGGCGGAACGGTGGACCGGCGAGGTGCTGCGGCGCCTCGTGGCGAGCCGGCTGCCGCGCGGGGTGGTGCTGAACGTCAACTTCCCGGACGTGCCGGCCGCGGCGGTGACCGGGATCGAGGCGACCACCCAGGGCCGCCGCAAGATCGGCGGCTCGATGATCGAAGGCGTCGATCCGCGCGGCGAGCCCTATTTCTGGATCGGCGGCGGCCGCCTCGAAGACCGCGGCCGGGCGGGGACCGATCTCGAGGCGATCCATCGCGGTGCCGTGTCGGTGACGCCGCTCGCCCTCGACCTCACGCATCGGCCGACCGTCGAGTCGCTGAAGGCGGCGCTCAGGTGAGCCCGGCGTCCCGCAAGATCAGGCTGATCATGGAGCTGCGGCGCAACGGCGTCACCGACATTCGCGTTCTCGGCGTGATGGAACGGATGCCGCGCGAGGTGTTCGCGCCGGTGGCGTTCCGCGACCAAGCGTACGAGAACGCCACCCTGCCGATCGGCTGCCATCAGACGATGAGCGCGCCGATCGTCGTCGGTCTGATGTCCCAGGCGCTCGAGGTCGGCCCGCGGATGAAGGTGCTGGAGATCGGGACCGGATCGGGCTATCAGGCGGCGATCCTCAGCCGGCTGTGCCGACGCGTCTACACCATCGAACGCTATCGGGACCTGCTCAAGGAGGCGGAGAGCCGGTTCGCTGGGCTCTCGATCAGCAACATCACCGCCAAGATCGGCGACGGCACCCTCGGCTGGCGCGAGCAGGCGCCGTTCGAGCGGATCATGGTCACCGCGGCGGCGACCGATGTGCCCCCGGTGCTGGCCCAGCAGCTCGCGGTCGGCGGCGTGATGGTGGTGCCGATCGACGACGAGGCCGGCGCGCCGCGGCTGTTGCGGGTGCGGCGCACGGAGCACGGCCTCGACACCGAGGATCTGGGCGAGATGCGCTTCGTGCCGCTGGTCCCCGATGCCGCCCCTTGGTGACCGGCCGCGCTGCGATTGAAGACCGTTGCCACGCCGCGCATAATCGGCCGATGCCCGGTGCGATGAGGATCATCCGTGTCCTGACGGTGAGTGCGATGCCGCTGCTGCCGCTTTCGGGCGGCGGGTGCGGATGGGTCGAGTGGCCGCCGCGGGACCAGGGCGCCGCATCGTCCCCCGAGAGGCCGGTGCCGACGATGGTGGCGGGGCCGGTGGGGCGATTTCCGAATCCGATTCCGAAACCGGTTCCGAGGCCGCCGGTGCGGCCGGTCGAGGAGCCGGCGCCGGCGGCCGCCGTACCGCCGGTGATGCCGCTTCCCAACCGTCCGGTGACGACCGAGATTCGCGTCGCTCGCGGCGATACCCTCTACGCCCTGGCCCAGCGCCACGAGGTGTCGGTGCGCTCGATCATCGAGGCCAACCGGCTGACCCCGCCCTATGCGCTGGCGGCCGGCCAGCGGCTCGTCCTGCCCCGCGACCGCGAGCACGCGGTGGCCGACGGCGAGACCATCTACGGCATTTCGCGGGCCTACGGCATCGACGCCTACGATCTCGCCACCGCCAACGGTCTGGTCCCGCCGTTCGCGCTGCGCGTCGGGCAGCGGCTGCGCATTCCGGCGACCGGCGACGCGCCGGCGGCGCCTGCCGCGGAGGCCACCCAAATGGCGGCCGCCCCGGGCCGAACCCCGATCCCCGCCGCCGTGCCGCCGCCGCCGCCGGCCGGCGGCGGCTTTCTGTGGCCGGTCGACGGCCGGGTGATCTCGTCGTTCGGGGCCAAGGGCAAGGGCCTCCACAACGACGGCGTCAACATCGCCGCCGCCCGCGGCACGCCGGTGCGGGCGGCGGAGAACGGCGTCGTCGCCTACGCCGGCAACGAGCTGCGCGGGTTCGGCAACATGTTACTGATCAAGCACGCCGGCGGCTGGATCACCGCCTACGCCCACAACGAGGAGCTGCTGGTGCGGCGCGGCGACAAGGTTCGTCGTGGCCAGGTCATCGCTCGGGTCGGCAGTACCGGCAGTGTCACCCGGCCTCAGCTGCACTTCGAACTCCGCAAGGGCAAGCAGGCGGTCGATCCCCAGAAGTACCTGCGTCGGGCGGGGGCGTGAGCCGGTAGGCGAGACTGCTCCGCCCGCCGGTCCGTCGGCACCGATGCCCCCCCCCCCGCTGATCGAGGTGAGAAGGACGAGAAAACAATTCTCGAATTTCTTGAGAATTTTAGAGGATCATACGGTACTAATTCTCGCAAATATATGTTTCGACACTCTGTTTCTGCTTTGCTATAGCTCGGGGGATCGCGGCCCCGTGGCGGTTCAGGCCGTCGAATGAGGGGGCATCGCGACCAATGCTCAGGTCGGCGACGCCGCCGAAAGGAGAAAGACATGCTGAGGTTCTATTCTCCCGCGGACGCCGGACAGCCGGCACCCGAGGCCAAGGAGCCTTGCGGCGATGGCGTCTCGCGCCCGATGCAGGTGCTGGTGTTCTCCTCGCAGAAGGGCGGGTCCGGCAAGACCACCCTGTGCGGACAGCTCGCCGTGCAGGCGGAGCTGGCGGGTGCGGGGCCGGTGGCGATCGTCGACACCGACCCGCAGGGAAGCCTCGCCGAATGGTGGAACGCCCGCCAGGCGGACGTGCCGCTGTTCATGAAGGCGCAGGTCGACTATCTGCACGAGGACCTCGATCAGCTCGAGCGCGCGGGCGTCAAGCTGGTGTTCATCGACACGCCGCCCGCCGTCACCGACACCATCCGCAAGATCGTCGGCTACGCCGATCTGGTGGTGGTGCCGACCCGGCCGTCGCCCCACGACCTGCGCGCCGTCGGCGCCACCCTCGACATCATCGAAAGCCAGCAGAAGCCGTTGGTGTTCACCATCAACGCGGCGACGCCGCGCGCCAAGATCACCGGCGACACCGCGGTTGCGCTGTCCCAGCACGGGACCGTCGCGCCGGTCAAGATCAGCCACCGGACGGTCTACGCGACCAGCATGATCCACGGCCTGACGGTGATGGAGACCGAGCCCGAAAGCCAAGCGGCGCAGGAGATGGTCAGTCTCTGGGACTACATCGCCTCGCGGCTGACCCGACCCGACTGTCGGACGACCCGCGGCACGGGCATCTTTCAGCAACCGCGATCCAGCGGCTTCGGTCGACGCAAGGCTGTCAGGCCGGTCGCAGTCGCCGGGTGATCGTCATGGCCCAGCATACCCTCGTTCTCGCCAACGAGCGCCTGTTCGCCCGCAAGGGTGAGGCCGCTCCGGCGGGCGGCGCCGTCACCGGGTTCGCGGCGAGCGCGCTCGCGCGCCTGCCTCGTAACGATCCCAACGCCACGGACGCTCAGCCTCGCAAACGCAACCAGCGCGGCCCGTCACCGCTGTCGGGTCTGATCCAGCGGGGAGTCCGGGTTCCGGAAAGCCCGGGCGACGGCGGTGCGCCCAGGATCACCGAGCACGCGGTATTCGCGAGCTGGCGGCAACTGCGTGGCCGGCTGGAGACGGCCGGTCCGTCGAATGCCGACCCGGCATGGAGGAAGCTGACCTTCCGGCTGCGCGGCGATCAGCATGCCCGCCTGAAGAATCTGGCCGTTCTCTGGAACACCACCTTCCAGAGCATTCTCGAGAAGGCGGTGACCTACTACATCGACGAGGCGACCACCTCCGAGGACTTCAAGTAGACGCGGTCGGCCCGCCGCCGGTTCAGCCGCCATCCAGGGTCGCCGCCGCTCAACAGTTCGGCTCGTCGATCGCCGTCGCCCGCGACGCGACCGACATCGCCGGCGCCAGCGCGAGCTCGCGCGGCGGGCGCGACTCGAGGGTGATCATCAGCGCGATGCCGTCGCCGTGCGGCCACAGCACCTTCTTGCCGGCACGCGGCAGCGGCAGGCCGATCTCCTTGCAGAAGCCGACCAACGCCTCGTTGACCTCGCCGCGGGTGAGCGCGAGGGTGACGGGCTCGGGTGTGCCGGAACGGCAGAAATGCAGGGTGACCATCGCGTCGATGTCGTCGCGAAAGGTGGCGTAGATGTGATCGGCCGGTGGCACCGGTCTGCCGATCTCGTAGCAGTAGCCGGTCGCCGCCAGTTCGACTTCCTCACTGGAAAAAAAGATCTTCCTCAACTCCATCGGCACAGCGGTCACCTCGCGGCTGCGATTCCCGGCATTCAGGATAACAGACCAGCTCTCGTGCTACTATAGGTAAATATACGGAAAAGAAACACAATCTATAAGGGTCACCGTCCACGCGGCGGGGCGCCGCAGCCCTAGTCGAGCCGCCGCCCGAGTCGGCCGGCGAGATCCTGGATGAACTGCCAGGCGACCCGTCCGGAGCGGCTGCCGCGGGTGACCGCCCATTCGTTGGCGAGGGCGCGAAGCGCCTCGCCGGGAACGCCGAGCGCGAAGCGGGCGGCGTAGCCCTCGACGATGGCGAAATAGGTCGCCTGGTCGCAGGCGTGGAATCCGAGCCAGAGACCGAAGCGATCGGACAGCGACACCTTCTCCTCCACCGCTTCCGCCGGGTTGATCGCCGTCGAACGTTCGTTCTCGATCATGTCCCGCGGCATCAGGTGGCGACGGTTGGAGGTGGCGTAGAACAGGACGTTCTCCGGCCTCCCCTCGATCCCGCCTTCGAGAACCGCCTTGAGCGACTTGTAGGCGGCGTCGCGGCCATCGAACGACAGATCGTCGCAGAACAGCACGCAGCGTCGCGACGAGGCGCGCAGCAGCGTCAGCACCTGCGGCAGGGTGGCGATGTCCTCGCGATGGATCTCGATCAGCGCCAGCGCGCCCGGGCTTTCGGCGTTGACGCCGGCGTGCACCGCCTTGACCAGCGAACTCTTGCCGGTGCCGCGTGCGCCCCACAGGAGGGCGTTGTTGGCGGGCAATCCCGCCGCGAAGCGGCGGGTGTTGTCGAGCAGGATGGCGGCTTGGCGGTCGATGCCCTTGAGCAGCGCGAGTTCGACCCGGTTGACGCGCGCGACCGCCTCGAGGCGAGCCGTCCCGGCCTGCCAGACGAAGGCGTCGGCGTCCGCAGGCGTCGCCCCCGGCGGCGGCGGCGGGGCCAGCCGTTCGACCGCCTCGGCGAGACGCTGCAGCACGGCGGCGACGTCGGTTTCGTTCATGGGCGGCACCCTAGCAGGTGGAGCCTCCGGCGTCACCCGGTCGCCCCGGCGACAGCGTTACCGTTTGCAAGCCGGAGCGGGGCCGGTATAGTCTCGCCAGCCCAATCGGCTCCCCCAACCCTCCCGTACCCGAGGAGATTTCGATGTTCGTGACGCCGGCCTACGCACAGGCAGCCGGAGAGGCCGCCGGTCCCGGCGCCCTCCAGGCGTTTCTGCCGATCATCCTGATCTTTGTCGTCTTCTACTTCCTGCTGATCCGCCCGCAGCAAAAGAAGATGAAACAGCACAAAGAGATGCTGGCCGCGGTGCGGCGCGGCGACCGGATCGTCACCGGTGGCGGCATCATCGGCACCGTCATCAAAGTGGTCGACGACAACGAAGTGGTTGCGGAGATCGCCGAGGGGGTGCGGGTGCGCGTCCAGCGCGGGCTGATCTCCACCGTGCTCTCGAAGACCGAACCGGTTGGCGAGAGCCGCCCGCCCAAGGGGTCGGCAGACGACGCCAAGACGATGAAGGAGGGCGCCGGCGAAGGCCCTCGATCCGGTCCACCGGTGTCGACGACCTCGAAGGTCAAGAGGCTGTTCGGCGGCAAAGGCGACTAGGCACCGGGCATGGCCTCGTCGCTCGTCCACTTCCCGCGCTGGAAGACGGTCGCGGTACTCGCCCTGTGTGCGGCGGGGATGGCGTTCGCGGCGCCCAACCTGCTCAGCGCACCCGATGCCGAGGCGCTGCCGGGGTGGCTGCCCGGCAAACAGATCAATCTCGGTCTCGACCTGCAGGGCGGCTCGCATCTGCTGCTCGAGGTCGACACTGCCACGGTGATCCGCGAGCGACTGGAGTCCCTCGTCGATTCGATGCGGATCGAACTGCGCAGGGAGCGCATTCGCTACACCGGCCTCGGGATCGAGGGCACGGCCGCGGTCGTCACCATCGGCGATGCGGAGCAGCGCGAGGCGGCGAGACGGTTGCTCGCCCCGCTCGACCCGGGGACCGCGACCACGTTCGAGGGTGACCGGCTGACGCTGGCGTTGACCGACCAGGCGATCACCCAGCGGATCTCCTCCGCCGTCGATCAGTCGATCGAGATCATCCGCCGACGCATCGACGAGACCGGAGTGCGGGAGCCGACCATCCAGCGCCAGGGCGCCGACCGCGTCCTGGTGCAGCTTCCCGGGATCGACGATCCGGAGCGGGTCAAGGCGCTGATCGGCAAGACGGCGAAGATGACCTTCCATCTCGTCGACGACGCCGGCGACCTGTCGGAGGCGATGGCGGGCCGGGTGCCGCCGGGCACGATGCTGGTGCCTTCGGCGGACGAGATCGATGTCCAGGGCCGGCCGCGACAGTATCTCGTGCAACGGCGGGTGATGGTGAGCGGCGAGAACCTGGTCGATGCCCAACCGACCTTTCAGCAGGGCGAGCCGGTGGTGTCGTTCCGCTTCGATACCCTCGGCGGCAGGCGGTTCGGCGACGCCACCAGCAAGAACGTCGGCCGGCTGATGGCGATCGTCCTCGACGGCAAGGTGATCAGCGCCCCCCGGATCCGGGAGCCGATCCTGGGCGGCTCCGGGGTGATCACCGGCCGGTTCAGTGTCCCAGAGGCCAACGATCTCGCGCTGCTGCTGCGCGCCGGCGCGCTGCCGGCACCGCTGTCGGTGCTCGAGGAACGCTCCGTCGGGCCGGGGCTGGGCGCCGACTCGATCGCCGCCGGCAAGGTCGCGAGCATCGTCGGGCTGATTCTGGTCACCGTGTTCGTGATCGCCGCCTACGGCCTGTTCGGGCTGATGGCGGTGATCGCGCTGACGGTCAACATGATCCTGATCATCGCCGCACTATCGGTCTTGCAGGCGACCCTCACGCTTCCCGGGATCGCCGGCATCGTGCTCACCATCGGCATGGCGGTGGACGCCAACGTGCTGATCTTCGAGTACATCCGCGAGGAGATCCGCGCCGGACGGACGCCGATCTCGGCGATCGAGGCCGGTTTCTCGCGGTCGCTGACAACGATCATCGACGCCAACGTGACAACCCTGATCGCCGCGGTGCTGCTCTACAGCTTCGGGTCGGGCCCGGTGCGCGGGTTCGCGGTCACCCTCGCCATCGGCATCGTCACCTCGGTGTTCGCCGCGACCATGGTGACGCGGCTGATGATCGTGACGTGGCTGCGGCGCAGGCGGCCGCAAACCCTGACGGTGTAGGAGCGGCAGCGATGCGCCATCTGCGGCTGGTTCCCGCCGATACCCGGATCCGTTTCGTCGAGCGGCGCGCGATCTGTTTCGTGCTGTCGGCGCTGCTGGTGGCCGCCTCGGTGGCGCTGTTCACGTTCAAGGGCCTCAACTACGGCATCGACTTCAAGGGCGGCATCCTGCTCGACGTGCGCACCGAGGGGTCGGCCGACCTCGCCGGTCTGCGCCGTACGCTGGGGGGCCTCGGCCTCGGCGAGGTGTCGCTGCAGGAGTTCGGCGCCCCCGACAACGTCCTGATCCGCATTCAGCAGCAGCCGGGGGGAGAGGAGGCGCAACTGGCGGCGGTCGCCCGGGTGAAGGAGGTGCTCGGCACCGGGATCGAATACCGGCGCACCGAATTCGTCGGCCCGAAGGTCAGCGCGGAACTGTTCTGGGACGGCATCTACGCGGTCACCGCGGCGATCCTCGCCATCCTCGTCTATATCTGGTTCCGCTTCGAGTGGCAGTTCGGCCTCGCGGCGGTGGTCGCGCTCACCCACGACGTGCTGGCGACCATCGGCATCTTCTCCCTGATCGGGCTCGAGTTCAACCTGTCGACGGTCGCGGCGGTGCTGACGATCGCCGGCTACTCGATCAACGACACCGTCGTCGTGTTCGATCGGGTGCGCGAAAACCTGCGCAAGTACAAGAAGATGCCGCTCGGCGAGCTGCTCGACCTGTCGATCAACCAGACCCTGTCGCGAACGCTGATGACCAGCGTGACGACGCTGCTCGCCCTCGGCGCGCTCTACGTGCTCGGCGGCGAGGTGATCCGCGGCTTCGCCTTCGGGATGATCTGGGGGGTGGTGATCGGCACCTACTCGACGGTCTTCGTCGCGGTGCCGCTGCTGCTCTACCTCAACGTGCGGCGCGGCGTGATCGCCGCCGACGCGGCCGCCGAAGCAGCCGGTGGTCCGGGGAGCTAGAGCCGGTGCCGGGGCTCGATATCACGCCCAGGATTGCTGCCGGCCAGCAACTGATCCAGGGCTATGGCGACGGCGGCTTCCGGATCGCCGGCGCTTTCCACAGTGGGGCGGTACTGGTGCGTCCCGATCGCACCACCGGCTGGACGATGGCGGTCCCGGACGCGATCAGCGCCGATTCGCTGGTCGATCTCACCACCGATGCGACCGGCGCACGAATCCTGGTCGTCGGCTGCGGCGCCCGCTTCGTGCCGCCGCCGCCGGGGCTCGCCGACGCCCTGCGCGCTCGCGGCGTCGCCCTCGAGTGGATGGACACCGGCGCCGCCTGCCGAACCTTCAACGTGTTGCTGATCGAGGGCCGCGACGTCGCCGCGGCGCTGATCGCCGTTCCCTGAACGCGGACAAGGCCCGGGCCAAGCCGGGCCTTTCACAGCGGCGACGATCGCCAGCCCTCACGCCTTGGCGAGGTTGGCGGCGACGAAATCCCAGTTGACGAGGTGGTCGAGGAAGGTCTGGACGTAGTCCGGCCGGCGGTTCTGGTAGTCGAGATAGTAGGCGTGCTCCCAGACGTCGCAGGTCAGGAGAGCCGTCTGGCCGTGCACCATCGGCGTGTCGGCATTGCTGGTCTTGGTGATCTTGAGCGCGCCTTTTTCCGAGACCAGCCACCCCCAGCCGCTCCCGAACTGGGTGACGCAGGCGTTCTTGAACTCCTCCTTGAACTTGTCGAGCGATCCGAAGGCGGACCGGATCGCGGTCGCCAGGTCACCGGTCGGCTGGCCGCCTCCGCCCGGCTTCATGCAGTGCCAGTAGAAGGTGTGGTTCCAGACCTGGGCGGCGTTGTTGAAGACCCCCGCCTTGGCCGGATCGCCGGCGGCCGCTCTGATCACCTCCTCGAGGCCCTTCGAGGCGAGCGGCGTCTCCTTGGTCAGGTTGTTGAGATTGACCACGTAGGCGTTGTGGTGCTTGCCGTGATGGAAGTCGAGGGTGTTCCCCGAAATGTGGGGTTGCAGCGCATCCCTGGCATAGGGCAACGGTGGAAGTTCGAAGGCCATTTCTACCTCTCCCCCGGTCGGAACTGTTACGAGACAGGCTTCAACATATGGATCCCTCGCGGCGATTGGAAGGGGAACGGGTGGCGAATCCCGATCGGGTCATCGCCACCGCAGCATGCCTCGGATGGTCGAGATCCACTTGCACGTCAACCGCTCGCCGCGGCTGAGGCCGACCAGCCGGTTGAACGGGTCCTGTTGGCGAAACCGCCGGGTCAGCTTGCGTGCCCGGCAGAGCACGGTGGCGGCGTGGATGCCGAGGCTGCGGGAGCGCATCAGCCCGGGCAGCGGCGCCGCCTCGTGGAGGAGCCGTTCGACACCGTCCAGAACCCGGTCGATCACCGCCCGCGTCTGTCCCTTCGCCGACGGCGCTTCGAGGTGGAAGGTGGTGATGAAGGCATCGCGCATGAACTGCTCGGGAATGCAGAGACGGCTATAGATCCGAGACGGATGCTTGCAGTCCCGGAGCCGCTTGAGGATGCGGAGCGCCGCACACAGGGCGTCGGAGGATGGGCCGCAGACCGATACGTCCTCGCTCGCCAGTTCCAGCATGAAGCGGCCGATCGGCGCCGCGGCGAGCCGGCAGTAGGCGAGCAGGTCGTTCCAGGTCTCGATCCGGGCGCCGGAGACGTCCCCTTCGAACGCCTCCAGCAGGTGGCGGGCATGGATGGCCGAGACACCGGTTGCGGCCATGCCCTCGCGGAGGGTGACGCTGGCCTCGCGGGCGACCGCGGGCAGGTCCGCCCCGTCGTCGCCGTCGAGCACCGCCGCCATCGCGCGCAGCCACGCCGCCTTGTCGTCGCGCCCGAGAGTCGGATCGTCGGCGATCCCGTCGGCGATCCGCACGAAGTGGCCGAAGGCACGGATCGTGGGCTGCAGCGGCGCTGCGAACAGCTCCGGCATCAGCGAGAAGTCGACATCGCCCGGACGGGCCTCGAAACGGATGTCCATACGTCGAGAGCAAGAGCTGCGTGGCGGTGCGCGGTTGCGCCCTTATATGTCACATGGGTCGACGGCGAGGCGGCAAAAAAGCGCGCATGGCGACGTTATCCTACTGTTGCGAGCAGTTTCGCCGCTTCGACAGCGATCGCTTCGTCTGCAGCCTGTTCGCACCGGCGGCCGAGCGCGAGGCCATCGCCGCCGTCTATGCGTTCAACATCGAGGTGGCGCGAATCCGCGAGTCCGTCGTCGAGCCGATGCTCGGACGCATCCGCCTGCAATGGTGGCGGGATGCCGTCGACGGGATCTACGCCGGGCGGCCTCTTCGCCAGGGTGTGGTCGACGCGCTCGCCGCCGCGGTCGAGCATTTCGGCCTCAGCCGCCGGCACATCGAACGGGTGCTCGAGGTCACCGGCGGCAACCGCCCCAAGGCGGCCAGGATCTTAGGCATCAACCCGTCGACGATCTACCGCAAGCTCGAAAAATACAACCTGATCCACAAGAAATTCGAACCGAACTGAAGAGGCGGCACCATGTCAGACGGCCTGGATGTGATTGTGCTCGACGACGACCCGGGGATCGGCCGGGTGGTCAAGGAGTTGATCGAAAGCTTCTACCCCTG